>NZ_JAKJSP010000078.1:0-25436 GCF_050337085.1 Photobacterium sagamiensis
GGGGGTGGGGTTCGTCTTGCTTGCCGCATTGGCAGGTACTTTACGTTATGATCTGGTTAGGGCAAATGCATTAAAGATGCTTTGTACGTTAGTTTTTACTCTTGTGGCTTTGGTATTGTTTATTGCTGAAGGGTTAGTTATGTGGGTGCCAGGTTTGATCCTTGCGTTTGGGACTATGTTTGGTGCCCATATTGCCGTGAATATGGCAATTAAAGCCAAGCCATCGACGTTAAAGTGGTTTTTGTTTGTAATGACGTTGTGTGGTTGTATTGCCGCAATGCTGCATTAGTCGCTTTCAAGATCAACTATAACAGCGACGTCCATTTAAGAAGAGCAGAGGGCTGGTTAAAAAGCCTGACGGGTGTCAGGCTTTACGATTATTTACTTGTTATTTTACGTAGCAGGCAAAACCTTTCAGATAGAAACCTTCAGGGTAGGCACTGTCTAATGGGTGATCGGCAGCCTGACTAAAGCGTTCGATGAATTGTACTTCACGCTTCGCATCAAGAGCTGCATCGGCAATGATCTTCTGGAACAGATTATTGTCCATCAGGCCTGAGCATGAGTAGGTCAACAGTGTGCCTCCAGGCTTCAAGATCTGCATCGCCAGCATGTTAATGTCTTTGTAACCACGGCATGCACCCATTAGCTGCGATTTTGACTCCGCAAACTTTGGCGGATCCATAATTACCACATCAAACAGCTCGCCGCGCTCACGGTATTCACGTAACAATTTAAAGACATCGGCATTCAGGAATTCAGCATTTTCAACCGGAAGGCCGTTCATTTCGACATTCAAGCGTGCTGTATCAAGTGCCGGCTGAGAAACGTCTACATTGACAACCTGGCTTGCGCCGCCTTTTAGGGCATACAAGCCAAAGCCACCGGTGTAGCAGAAGCAGTTAAGAACGCGTTTGCCATTAACATATTTCACGGCTGCCTGGCGGCTATCACGCTGATCAAGGTAGAAACCTGTCTTGTGGCCACCAACGATATCGACGTTAATTTTTATGCCGTTTTCTTCGACGACGACAAATTTAGGCGGCTCTTCACCAGAAAGCACGCCGGTACGTTGCTTCAGGCCTTCTTTCTTACGTACAGCAACATCAGAACGTTCATAGACACTGCAATCCGGGTAGCAAATGTTAAGTGCTTCAACCAACGCATCTTTTTGTGCTTCAGCTCCCGCACTTAGTAGCTGACAGACAAGGAAGTTCTGATAGCGGTCGATAGTAATACCAGGCAAGCCATCCGATTCAGCGGCGATCAGGCGGTAACCAGTCAGGCCATCACGAGCGGCTAAAATATCACGCAGGCCTTGCGCTTTTTTCAGGCGATTAACAAAGAAATCGACATCAATAGCTTCGTTTTTATTGAATGTCCAYACGCGAATACGATCTGAGACTGTGGAGAAAAAGCACCGCGTGCTAACCATTCACCTTTGTTGTCGTAGATATCGACGGTATCACCCAGTGACGGTTTACCGTCAATGCGGTCAATGCCGCGAGAGAATACCCAAGGGTGGCGGCGGCGTAGTGATTTTTCACGGCCTTTTACCAGATAAATAGAAGCTGTCATGACTTGCCCGGTGTGGAATTCGAATGGGGGCGTATTATGTTGCTCGTTATCCTGAAAAGCAAATGAAAAAGCCGCCAAATCAGGCGGCTCTAGGTACTTAGGCTGAGATCAGGATTAGGCTTTCAAGCCGTCCATCAAAGATTCCAATACGTGTGCTTGCTGATTTAAACGCTCAATTTCATTGGTTGCTTGTGAAATGACGTCGCAGATCTGGTGTGACTGCTCACGAACCTGCTCAACATTGGAGGCAATATTATCGGCAACGGCACCTTGCTGCTCTGCGGCGGCTGCAATTTCAGTACTGCGATCGGAGATTTGCTGGTTGCGATCTGTGATCTGGCTGATTTCACCGTCAACCGAATCCATCATTTGCTCACTGTTGTGCGCATTATCGACGGTATTTTTCATGACTGACATTAGCTGTTGACTGTTTTTTTGCAATGATTCAATCATCTGCTGAATTTCTACCGTTGCACTCTGCGTACGGCCCGCCAGGGTACGAACTTCATCGGCGACCACGGCAAAGCCGCGACCTTGCTCTCCGGCGCGGGCGGCCTCGATAGCAGCATTCAGCGCCAGTAGGTTGGTCTGCTCTGAAATACTATTGATGGTTGTAACCACGTCATCAATTTTAGCGGCATTACTATCTAATTCAGTGACAGCATTTGCTGCCATGTTGATTTCAGAAGATAACGTAGAAATAGCAGATTTGGTTTTACCGACCTGAGCCCGGCCATGTTCGGTAACCTGCTGAGCTTCACGAGTCTGATCTGAGGTTTGATGCGCATGAGTCGCAACTTCACGAATCGATGTGGCCATCTCTTCGGTTGCACTGGCCAGAGAATCCAAATGCTGTTGCTGAGTCGCTGATAACGATTCACTTTGCTGACCGCTCTGGCGCAAACCGCTGCTGATCTGCTGCATCATTGCCGTAGCCTCTTGTGTTGCCTTAACCAGCTTTTGTTCACGTTCGGCGACGCGGTCAATGGTTATTGCAATGGTGCTGAACTCATCACGAACTTGAAAGAAGTTCATACGGCCAGTCAAGTCTCCATTGGCAAGGTCGAGCAGTGCTTTATTCATGGTGAACATTGCACCACCAATGAACGTCATAATATAGTAAACAGACGCTAAAACCACTACCAGCAAAGTGAGTGTCAGGCTGATTTGTATCGATGAAAGGTAGCTATATAAGCTTGGTGCATCGACAGCTGAGAGCGAATAATTTAATCCGGACACCGAGGTGGAAAGATCACCGTTCCCGAGTTTTAAGCCGCTCTCACTCAGTAGCATTGACGCATCAGCCCGGCTGACATTGTACTTTGCAAATAACACAGCAGTTGTATCGAGTTGTTTCGTCGTGATTTCAATACGCTGCTCCTGGGCAGCATCAACTAAAATTGCACTAACGCTGATAATTGCTATCAATGGAAGTAGGAATAACAGATAAAACTTCTCTTGCAGCTTTAAGTGAATGAGGTACTTATCAATCCATCGAAATGCGATTTCTTTCATTGGGGCATCCTATTTACAAAGAGTACTTTTGTTCTAATTGACAAATTACAATATAAAAGCTTATCGGAATACAAATAGATTTCTTGAGGTGATTCATGTCACAAATTTGTGTAAAGGCTAATGTGAAAGGCATAGTACAAGGAGTTGGGTTCAGGTTTCATACTGCGCACGAAGGGCTAAAGGACGGGTTAACGGGGTACGCGATGAACCTTCCAGACGGAAGTGTTGAAGTATTAGTTTGTGGCCATGAAGAAAATGTGAACAAATTGCTGGCTTGGTTAAAAGAGGGCCCCAGAATGTCAAGGGTTGATAAGATTGAAGCAGAAGAACTTGAGTGGCGGCATGTTGATGGTTTTGAAATCAAATAAAACAGGGCATGAAAGCCCTGTTTAAATGTGAATACGATTTAGATACATTTGACCGGCTTAGGTAACCCAGCCAGTTTCGTCGCCTGCTTTGCCGGACCTTTCGGGAAAAGCTTATAGAGATAGCGAGAGCTACCTTTGTCTTCACCGTACTTCTTAGCCATGGCTTTAACCAGCATGCGGATTGCTGGTGACGTGTTGAATTCCAAATAGAATTCACGAACAAAGTTCACCACTTCCCAATGTGCTTCGGTTAGTTCTATACCTTCTTCTTTTGCCAGAAGAGGAACGAGCTCATTTGACCAGTCATCAATATTTTTCAGGTAACCCTGAGCATCGGTTTCTAATTGTTTGCCTTCGAATTCAAGCATGATGTGCCTCGATATTTGGAACGCAGAGAGGATAGTGATTCAGAGACTTTGCTGCAAGTAAAAGTAAGAAAATCAGTATTCGTAATAAAGAAAAAGCGCCCACAAGTGGGCGCTTTAGAAATCGGTTTGCGACTAACTATTAGTCATCACCACCCATTATACCTAAGATTTGTAACAAGCTTAGGAACAGGTTGTAGATAGATACGTACAACGTAACCGTTGCAGAGATGTAGTTAGTTTCGCCGCCACGAATAATCGATTGTGTGGTTAGCAGAATCGCTGCAGATGAGAATAGTACAAACATACCGCTAATTGCCAGAGAGAGCATCGGCATCTGCAGGAAGATGTTTGCAACCATGCCAACAATAATCGCAATGAAGCCAGCTAGCAGCATACCGTTCAAGAACGATAAATCACGTTTTGTCGTAAGTGCATACGCAGAACATGCTAGGAATGTCAGTGCCGTGCCACCCAGAGCCGGAACAATAGCATGGCCTAAACCTGCGCCAAGATACATGTTAAGGATTGGTCCAAGGGTATAACCCATGAAACCCGTTAACGCGAAAGTAAAGACAATGCCTAAGCTACTGTCACGGTTCTTTTCTGTCAGGAACATTAAACCGTAGAAGCCAACTAAGGTGATGATGATGCCAGGATAAGGCAGGTTCATCGCCATAGAAATACCAGCAATAGCAGCAGACCAAATCAGCGTCATGGATAACAGGAAGTAGGTGTTTCTTAAAACCTTATTGGTTGAAAGTACGCTATCGTATGAAGCACTACGATTGACAATACGATCGTTCATAAGTTGTCCCCTTAGGGTTAGTTATATTGATATCTATTAAGACATATATGAGGGTAAAAGTTCATAAATGCAAGTCATTCATGCACATTTCAATACTCACCGGCCCGAAAATGTCTTTGCTAGTTTCTTATAACGAATGATACTTAACATTTCATTATCTTTAAAAACAAAGTTGTAAATTTATGTTTCAATGCCTGGATGCCTCACAAAAAACAAATATTTACATATAGACGGTATATGTTACTTAATGCACTATCTGGTTCAGAAACAATTGCATACACAAAGACACGCTTCAAATTCTTTAGCATTAAATACGCTAGGGCTTTTAAAACCATAAACCCCTGGCCATCGTCGACAGAATCAGGTTTTGCTCGTACTTAGTCAGACACACAAGTCGTGTAAAGCAGTGCTGGAGGAAGGTATTCATCGTATTTACCGCTCCTTAAGTTGAGAGTTTTAATCTCTCCTGATACTGGGTTGACAGAACTGCTCCAATAATTGACCTGAGTCGGCCATTGATACCGCAGCAGCAGATACTGCCCATGGCTTTGAAGTCGGTCTAATTCTTCAAAGTTTGGTAAGCGCAATCCAAATCGTTTACACCAACTCTCAGCAGAGGAGATATTAACCCGAGACCAATAGTTATCTTTTTCGTTGATAAACATTGGAGGCATAGTTTTTGTCGAATTGATATTTCGAGGTTGATGATATTTTAAACCATTGAAAGTGAATGAATAGAGAATCGAGTTCAAAATCACTCGATTGTCAATCAATGTCGTGAGTTGCGCACTTTTTCCTGTATTTTTCGATGTTCTCGATGTTTTCGATGTTTTCGATGTTTTCGATGTTTTTGCCGCGGGTAAGCTCTGTTGATCTTTATCGGTGATATTGATTTTGTTCGCTGTTTGACGAATAAAAGTACTGATGTTTAGCTGATCTGCAAATCGTTTTTTTGCTTTCAATGCTTGAGTGTACGCGGGATAGGGGCCAACTAAACAACGGAACTTATCGTTGTCTTTTATCAGATAAGTAATATCTGTAAACAAGGTGTTTACCTTTTCAGAAAATGCCTTGCCGGGTAAGGAGCGGCTGTAATTGCATTGAACCCAGAAACTTCCTTCTGTTGGTTTGGGCTTTTTGCCCCATAATCCAGAACCAATGTCGCATTGATTATTTAGTTGTCGCCAATCACGAGTCTGGGGTGATGAAACTGTGTGGCAAAACGTCATCTCGGCCTCATTGGCAAGAGCTGAACGTGCAAATGGCAAAATAGATAACAACGAGCAATAAACAGCAAAGAGTTTCATATTGCTAGGCATGGTGGGCTTACTAATAATAATCACAACGACGAATCTTAAGACATATAAGAGCATAAAAAATGTCGTAAGTAAGTGGAAAAAACGCTAAAACAAGTGAATTTATATCATTTTGTTTTTATTCTGAGCGGTTGAGCGAAGAATAAGGAAAAAGAGTTTACAACAAAAAAAGAGGTGCGTATTATCCACCGCACTTACGGAGAGATGGCTGAGTGGTTGAAAGCACCGGTCTTGAAAACCGGCATACGTTTATAGCGTATCTAGGGTTCAAATCCCTATCTCTCCGCCAAATTCGAAAGCTCCAGCAGAAATGCTGGGGCTTTTTCGCATTATAAAGTAGGGTTCAAATCCACCATACCCAGAGCACTCCGCCACATTCAAAGAAATCGCTGTATTGTCAGCGGTTTTTTTATATCTGAAAGGTGAGAGAAAGAGATAGGGTGAAGAAGCCTAGAGAGGGTTCAACCGAGCTGCGTATTAACAACGGCTCTGCTGTAAGCCCCGGCCCGAAGGGCGCGAGCTTGCGAGCAATAAATCCCTATCTCGCCGTCAAATTTTGTCCGAGACAACCGTTGAAATTTAATGGGTTTTTCGTATCTAAGGCTTGTCAAATCACCTAACTGCAATTGGATGAGACGATATTCTTATCTTGTGCTGCTCTGATTCAGCAGCCGATCACGCGAGAAAAGTCGCCAGCGATATCTTAAAGAAGAAACTGAAGTTAAAAGTGAATGAGCACAAAACCCATATCGCCCACAGTGACGAAGGGGGCAAGTTTCTGGGCGTGGTGATTGAAGCCCAATATACTAACACAGAGCCGTTGTTTAACACTCGCTGTTTCTTCACCGTGCAGCCCAAAGCTCAGCTCAATAATTTGGAAGCCATTTCCGCATCCGCCTTCATTTTTCCCGCACGCTTCGCCGCATTGAACTCAGGGTGCCTGATCGACCAGTTACGGATGGTATCAACATTCTAAGTGAAACACTCTGTTCTCAGCAATGCCAAGCTATTTGGTGATTTGCCTAACTAATTTACCACTTTCTTCAAGTAGCTCAACTGCGTGATTTCTGAATTCTTTAGTATAAACGATTATGACTATTTTAACTCCTACTCATAGGATTGTACCCGTTAAACAAGGTGTCCAGTTCATTGAGGTAAGATCAAACTGCTCTTGCTTTTTTCCCATTTTTAAGAACGGTTAGCGCTTAAGAACCTTCTATGATTACAAAAATCAATATGATTTTTTTATCACGATTTTTTTGTTATTTTCCTTTGATTTGTTCAATGCAAAACTGAAATTACTGTAAGGAAATTCAGTCAAACATGAATAAGACTAGCATTGCAACATATGTTTTGGCTCTTTTATTATCACCTGCGGTTCATGCAACAAACAATATTGATGAACTAAGAGAAAGCTGGGTTTTAAAAGCACGGGATGGGGAGATTTCCCTTGCAGCTCAAGGCCTAACGTCACTCTATAAGCAGACTAAAGATCCCAAAACCCTCAATGACCTCATTGCCATTCTATCGTGGCAGGGGGATCCTAATGCTGTTATTAATGCTTGCCAACCTTGTGACTTAAACGATCTTACGCCTGATTCCATCGAGGTTCTGGCGAAAGCCCTGCGTAATAATCAGCGTTATGCAATGTCAGCTAAATATTACCAACGCCTGACTCAACTCGTCCCCAACCACCCTGACGCTTGGTTGGGTTTGGCATTAGCAAGTGCTGAGTCAAAAGACCTTGCTGGCGCTCGAAAAGGGTTAAATACCTACCGACAGCGCTTTTCGCTTGATGCAAACTTCTATCAAGACTGGATCTACATCTCTCGCACCCTCAATGATCAAGTGGGCGAGCTCTTCGCATGGCAAAACTGGTTAGCGGCCGAACCTCACAATAAGGCTGTTGGCCTTGGTTTATACAAAAGTGCGATTCAGTTAGGTGCAGCACCAGCAGTAAAAGACTTGCTCACTCAGCATCCTGATTGGTTTACTTCTTCTGATCATCTATGGTTCGATTACGACGAAGCAACCATTAAGCTTCGTGATGGCAGTAAGGCTAATAGCCCTGCGACCTTGCATCATAGTGCTGAACTATTGAAAAAAGTGATCGAGAAAGCTCCACACGATCACCCTGTCTATCGAAGTGCCTATTTAGATTACTTCTACGTGTTAGTGGCATTGCAAGACTTCGAGACTGCTGCACCTATAGCAGAAGATCTAGCCAAACAAAATACCTTACCGGTTTATATCCAGGAAAGACAAGCGGATTACTACTTAGGTACTCAGCAACCAAGTAAAGCGTTACCTATTTACTGGAAACTGCATCAGGCTGAACCGAAAAATCCATTATTAAGCTCAAAGCTTTATTATGCATACATGGACAGTGAGCGATATGACGAAGCTAATGCGTTACTAACAAGCTTAAAGCAATGGATCCCAACGTATCGCTGGGATTTCACGGGTAGCACGAAACATATCAATGATGATTATCAAACCTTAAAGCAATTGGAAGTCCTGCATTTTGCATGGCGTGGTGACATGGTTCAAGCAACTGAAATTATTGATACCATGTTGATTGATGCGCCAGGAAATCCCTATCTACTCGCAATTAAAGGGGATATTGAGCGCTGGAAAGGAAACCCAGATCGATCAGAACAATACTTTGAGCGTGCAAGTCAACTCTTGTCGCCAAAGGAACAAGGTATTGTTGAACGCGGTAAGCTAATGGCGCAGTTAGAGCGAGGGGAGTGGAATGGCCTAGAATCAAAACTCACGTCATTAAACCAGAAATATCCTGAAGCTGATCAGCGTAGCACCAACAAAGCGGTTAAAGAGGCCGCTGCACCTGTATGGGTAGGTGAATATAGCCAAGGCGATACTAGCAATAATGGCGGCTCGCTGGTTCAGGCCTCTCGTGACTGGACCTACGACACACGCTTGTACACGGGGCGTTTAGGTTATGGTGATCGTTTATTCTTGCGCGATCAAATGATCTTTGGTGATTTTGATAACAATAATTTATACACACGATACAGTGGTATTGGTGCCGAAATAGCACTCTATCCCATCACTCTAACCTTGGAAACAGGTTTGGGTTCTCGCTTGAATGATAAGTACTACCTGTGGGCAACGGCCGACTACCGCCTATCAGATAGCTGGCGTTTTTCCGTCAGTTACAAGAACAACTCAAACGATACCCCACTTCGCGCCTTGTTTGATGAAACCTACGTCGATGACAGGTATGCCTCATTAACTTATCGCATCACGAGTGAACTCAACTGGGGCCTATCCAGCACATACGCTGACTATACCGATGGAAACGAACGTCAGCAGTACGTCACCTGGTTAAATGGACAACTCTGGCGAACCGACAACTACTCCCTACGAGGATCTGTCGGTTACAGCATGTCATTTAATGACGCTATCGATAGTGCGAGTTATTTCAACCCGCTATCCGATCGCTCTGGTTCACTCACCTTTACTCAGAGCTACCATTTACGTCTTTCAGATTCTTGGGGTTTCGATCAAGAGCTCTATACCGGCATCAGTTCGTATTGGCAGGAAAATTTCGATTCTGATTACAACTGGGATATCAATTACCGCCTAAAATGGATCTGGAAAAAACGGACAAACGTCAGCTATGGCGTGGGACGAAACAAAGGTGTCTATGACGGGGGCAGCGAATATAGGAACTACATTTTTGTYGATTTTGAAGTGAGGTTTATGTAATGAAGTTTTGGCTATGGATTTTTTTCAGCTTATTTTTTTTCACGACAGCATCGGCTGAAACACTGACTTATACGGAACGTAATAGCGATTCGTATGTTGCTCTGTGCTACCACGATTTTATTGATGTTAGCCTGACGCCAAACATGCGAATTCCCTCCGGTACGCTAACTCGGGATCGTTTAGTCGAGCACTTCAACTGGATTAAGCAAGAAGGCTATAATCCTGTTAGCTTTCAGCAGATTATTGATGCTAAGGCCAGCAAAAAACCATTACCTGAAAAGGCTGTGTTACTCACATTTGATGACGGCTACGAGAGCTTTTACAGCACTGTTTATCCGTTATTGAAGCTCTACAACTACCCTGCTGTATTTGCATTGGTCGGTAAATGGCTGGTACCAGACGAAGACCAAGAAGTGAAATACGGAAAAATCATGTTGTCTCGCAAACGCTTCTTGTCATGGGCACATATTAAAGAGCTGGAGCAGTCAGGGTTAGTCGAGTTTGCCTCGCATACCTTCAACTCGCACTACGGCATCAATGCCAATCCTTATGGTAATGAACAGCCAGCTGCAACAACACCATTTTTTAATCCTAAAACAAAAGATTATGAAACGCTTAAACAATATGACCAACGTAACTTAAGCGATTTTAAACAAAGCCGAGATCAAATGGTTTCACATAACGTCCGGGCTCCAAGAATTATGGTATGGCCATATGGCGCATATAGCCAACATGCTATTGATATAGCAGCCCAAGCAGGCATGCCATATACCTTCTCATTAGATGATGGGGTTAATTCAATTAAAGCATCTGGTCATAACATAAAGCGTTACTTGATTGAACAAGAAATGACACTTGAGCTATTGGATGAGCTTCTTCGTGGCGAACCTGATTACACCAGGCCCAAACGCATTGTCCATGTGGATTTAGATTATGTTTATGACCCTGATCCTGTGGTAATGAATCGCAACATGGATATATTAGTTTCACGAATTAACGATTTTGGTATCGACACCGTTTATCTTCAGGCCTTCGCCGATCCCGATGGCGATGGTGTTGCCGATGCGATGTATTTTCAGAATCGTCATCTACCAGTACGCGCCGATATTTTCAATCGTGTTTCATGGCAACTTCTAACGCGTGCAAATGTAACTGTATATGCTGGGATGCCAGTGATAGGTTTTGATTTGGGTAAAGGTTATGACTACGTCATTGATAGCCGATCCAATCAACCAGCTGCAGATCGATACTTACGATTATCGCCGTTTTCGGCGAAAAGCCGTAAAGCTATTAAAGAAATCTATGAGGATTTAGGTTTTTACAGCAAATTTCAAGGGATTCTATTCCATGATGATGCGTTTTTGACTGACTATGAGGATGCCTCCCCAGCAGCAATCAAGCAGTACCAAGAGTGGGGACTAGGAGATTCTGTCGATGCGATCCGTCATGATCCCGCCAAAATGACAGCGTGGGCAAAACACAAAACTCGGTACTTAGTTGATTTCACAATGGAGCTTGCGAACAGTTCACGGTTATTTCACTCTGGAGATGGTATCGCACTCCAACTCGCACGAAACATCTACGCACCATCTGTTCTCAATCCGAAAAGTGAAGAGTGGTTTGCCCAAAACCTTACAGCATTTAGCAAAGCGTATGACTACACAGCGGTAATGGCGACGCCATATATGGAGCCAGCCAAAGAGCCACACAAATGGTTAGAGAGCATTGCTAAAGTGGCACTCAAAACCGTTCCTAACGATAAGCTGGTGTTTGAATTACAAGCTAAAAACTGGGAAAACGGTCAAGATATTCCTGTGGAAGAGCTGATAAAACAGATGGACATTATCGATAAAGCTGGCGTGAAAAATTATGGCTATTATCCTGACGATTTTATTCGTGGTGTACCTGATCTTAACGTTATTCGCCCAGTTTTCTCTAACCGCGAAACGATAGGGTTCAACTAATGAATTGGCTTGACCGTCTTTACTTATTTATTTTGATCTATCCCAGTGTGATGGCAATCATCTGGATCTGTGGTGGTATTTATTATTATTTCCACTGGGAACGCCGGCAACTCAAGGTAGCCCGCCAAGGCCCTCTTCAGCTTGCTGAATACCCACGCGTCTCAATCATGGTGCCTTGTTATAACGAAGGGGCCAATGTTGATGAAACAATCGGGCACCTACTACAAAACCAGGATTACCCTAACTTCGAAATCGTTGCCATTAATGACGGCAGTAAAGATGATACGGGTGCACGACTTGATCGTATTGCTGCCAAAGACAGCCGTCTTATGGTGGTTCATCAGGAAAATCAGGGTAAGGCTGCTGGGTTAAATAACGGTATTCAATACGCATCTGGAGAGTATTTAGTTTGTATTGATGGCGATGCCCTGCTCGACAAAAATGCTTCACGCTGGATGGTTCAGCATTTCCAAAACTACCCACGAGTTGGAGCTGTAACCGGTAACCCGCGAGTACGCACACGCTCGACCATTATAGGCAAAATCCAAACTGGTGAGTTCTCATCAATTATCGGCTTAATTAAACGCGCTCAGCGTATCTACGGCACTGTATTTACGATATCTGGTGTTGTGTGCGCCTTTCGAAAAACAGCAATCAATGAAATTGGAGGCTGGAGTACCGATATGATCACCGAAGACATCGATGTGAGTTGGAAGTTACAAATGAAAGACTGGCAGATCCACTTCGAGCCACAAGCCCGTTGCTGGGTACTGATGCCAGAAACGCTACCTGGCTTGTATAAGCAACGATTACGGTGGGCACAAGGCGGTGCTGAAGTCTTCTTGAAATATGGTTGGCAAGCAATCCTAAAACGAAAGACAAAATTCTGGCCATTAATGCTTGAATATCTTTCCTGTGTTATTTGGTGTTACAGCCTAACTATTACAATGCTTGCTCATTCTGCTCAAATTTTCCCGTTATCTGAGCAGCATACCATATATCAACTTTTTGTCTTTGAGTGGTCTGGTATTGCGTTGGTGCTAATTTGTTTAACTCAATTTAGTGCGAGCTTGGTGATAGATCGTCATTACGACGCCAGGTTACTGCGTAATTTCCTGTGGTGTATCTGGTATCCAATGTTCTATTGGGTCTTAAATGTTGTGACCGTAATAATAGCGGTGCCTAAAGCCATCACTCGAAAAAAGGGAGAAAATGCGAGATGGGAAAGCCCGGATCGAGGTGAGGTATTCAGAGATGACAACAAATAAAAATAAAGAAAAACGTCACGTTACCAACGAAGCGTTGGCCTTTATCATTAACAAACCAAGCCGCAAAAACTGGCGCTATCATATGCAAGATATCGTCATCAGTGTAATCACTTGGGGATGTTGGTTATTCCTCATTATGCAGCCATTTTTCCGTGTATGGCTAAATCCTGAAGGCGATCATACCATGATTCATACACTTACTCTTGAAAATGGGCTCGTACTATTATTAGCCGCTTTCATTGTAATTATGATGATTGTTCACTTCTGGGTACGCTACCACATGTTGTTATGGCGCTGGCGTACTCGTCAAGCTAAAAGACATCATCAAGTGACACAACAAGAACAGCGTGCTGAAGATAAGGACTTTCTTGATGACCACCATGACTCAGCTAGAAGTATTCAAAGAGCAAGTAGCCAGCACAAGGCTTCAGTGACAGAAGATCATTCGGAATGAAGTATTCGGCCTTTATCATAATCTGCAAATACTGACTCAAGGGACATATAGCCACTTTTCTTGAATACCTCTTTGCGACAACGTCTGAAAATATACGTTATGATCATCGAAAAAGACGCCATCAGTACCAATGTAACTCCATTGATAGGTATCTTCGATAACACTTCCTAGATCAACGCTATTTTCAGTGATATCAAGTACCATCAAACCTGAAGGAAAAATTGGATACACCACTTTCTCCGTTCCACTTTTTTGATTGCCTACATTTTTTTTACTTCGTATCGCAGGCTGAGCTTCACGTACAAAGGGTGGCAAAGTATCTTTTTGGTTCACGACCTTCCCTTGCTCATCAATCAAATAGGCAAAACCGTTTTGTTGTTCTGTTGTGCCAGTGATTAAAAAACGATTTACTGCAGGTAAATACTGAACATCGTAAGTGTAATATTGTAAATCATCACGTAGTAATACTGGCTGATTAATCAATTGGTTAGTTTCAGGGTTATAGACTGAGCACATCAATAAAGCATGTGTTTCATCATTAACAAATCGTTGCCAAACTAATAAAGCAACGCGTTGCGAACCTGCCAAAATTGGCCACCAATCACGGTGTTCTTCACCCGTTGACACTGCAAGCTGATCCAACTCTTTGCCATTAGCGTCAAATGTCTTTAACAGCACATCATCGCCTGAACCTAAATTATCAACGCCACCACCTTCCACCCATCCCTCAGAAAAGAAGATAACAAAACGGTTATCTACAGCCGTAACATGTCCAGAATGACCGCCATCAAAAGCCACTTGTTGATAAGGCGCAACAGGATTGAGCTTACTATCGAATACAGCATAAGATTGCATCAATGTATTTCTAGCCTGATAAGCATCTTCCATTGTCACCATGATATGACCATCATTGGTTATCGCAGTACTCGCAGGCTCTTGTGCGGAATGATCAGGAGCTGAAATTAATAGGCGAGGCGAAAATGACGATGTATAACGAGAAAAGGAACTTGCAAAAACATCATGGCTCCATTCCCCGTTCTTATTAGGCATACGTAGGTTTTCTATTCCAGCAGAAGACCAAATTGATACATATTTACCATTAGGCAATGATAATATATCTAATCCATGCTGAAATGCCCGCATGTCCAGATCTTCTGCATGCATAATAGGCGAACCAAAGAGTATAGATGCCATCAAATATCTAATAAGGATACGATGAGAAGAACTCTTCCTTTGATATCGCATAATCCGAACCTTGAAGAATTAAGTGATCAAGAGAAACTGATTTCAAATAAATTGCACGCTGTTGCCAATAGGTAATGTTAGACCCAAAGCACCAATAGGCAAAGGTATCTACACAAATTAAGCAAAAAACGAACTGGCTATATGCCTCATCGCGTTTATCTCATCCATTGTGTAGGTATCTAGTACTTCACAGCTTTGTAGAAAAACCCATAGCCCCGCAGCAGATATGACAGAGTGACCAGCTTTGAATGCTTAGTTAGACGTCCACTCAATTTAACCAAAAATCCTTTTAATTCCTCAGCTTCTACCGAGTTGTCCGAATAAAGCTTAAATATCAATGTCGCTGCAATACTGGTTGTAGTCAGACGATTTAGTATCGACTCCGCAGTGTTTTGCTGCCACTTTCTTATTGATGACCATATGTTTTCAATAACTTAAGCCAAGATTTAATATTCCAGCGATGGCAATACTACGTTGCTTAAGGAGCTGAATCCTGTTCTGAGAGGAACCATAAACTACTTAAAGAGAGTAAGCGCCCAATCAAAGTCGGGGAGGGGGGGCTAAACCTAATACGCTAATCTTAAACCTTTACGGAACCATCTGACTCAATCCAGCTAAAAACGTGAGATAGCCCCGGCGATTATCTATGCATCGACTTTTCTTCGTCTGCACTCACAGCTGGCGTACGCAGTTTCCGTGCCCGCCACTCGCGGTAGATATTCTCCCAAGATGGCGATATTCGCTGCTCCAACAAAGAAGGGCGTAATATTTCAGGCACATAATGCCCATCCCTGAAATGGCCACAAAGCCTACAAGCCTGATTCATAAGATCCCGCATGCCATCTCGACTGTCCGGCAAACTCTTGCGCCCACCATTAACCCCTTTTACCCGGTCAATACCGCCAGCTACCGTACATTGGTAATACCCTTGCGGTGTTAACCCTATTCCAGCACCGGCGATGCCACAACCATTACGGTAATCAGCAAAACGGTATTGCCAACTGTCCTGAGGAGCCAGGTTAAAAGGTCCAAACGCAGGTTGAATATTGCTAGATTTAGCTGAATTTTCAACCTGAATACTCTCTGGCAACTTCGCCAACATCGCTTCTACTTTGCGGCCATAGCCATTAGACACCACTTGAATAACTGTATCGGGACAGTTTTTTTTCAGTAATAAGAGCTGGTCAATAATTGCCAAAAAATCCGGGTGTAGTGTAGGCTCTCCCCCAAGTATCCTGATACGTTGCCAGTAACGCTTTTGTACTAGCGACTGCTCGACAAAATCTTTGATAACAGATAACTTAATATGCACAGCTTCTGGGGCTTGAGCTGACGAGCGGTTGCAATTGTTACATTTCAAATTACATTGGTAAGTCAGGTCTATCTCGATCAAGTCATCCGCAACTTTATATTGAAAGCCCAACAAAGCGGTCACAGGTTTCTGGATATGTAGCCAGCGCCAGCCCTTTCTAAACGCAAACAGTAACCGGAAAGCTAGAACAGACCTATCTAGAACAAGCCTACCTAGATACCTGAATGGACTTTTTTTATTTATTTTCATATCTACCATCTTTTATTGTTAAGTTATTTGATATGTAATGGCTATAATTGCCTTTTGCTACCTGGTGTCCAATGTCCCATACTGATATTCCGCGATCCTATCTGGTACTTGGAAACGGCCCAATACCACAGGCTTTAAATAATGATCTGAACCAATAAAAATGGACACTTCATTAAGCAATATTCTTTAGCTCGAAGTTCTCTGGAATAAGATAGCCAAGAGTGCGGTGTCTTCAGATTCGATTGTAGTCAATTTCTATATATATTCAAAAACTGTTTGCCGCACTCATCAAAAGTTAGAGATATAGTAATTGTCCTATAGATATTTCACAATTGTAGCCTATTTTATTATTTTAAGAGTGAGGCTTTAATGAAGGCTTGATTTAGCCCAGGCTATGGCTTGTTGCCGGTTTTTTACCTCAATTTTTTTGAAGATATTATAAAGGTGCGACTTTACCGTATACTCGCTGACAAACAACTGATGGGCGATTTCTATGTTAGAAGTGCTTTTTGTCAATGCACGTAGGATTTCCTCCTCGCGGCAAGTTAAGCTGATGCCTGATGTTGGCTCGTAATTTATAAAATCATCCGTAACTTGGTGTCTACGATAATGATTGATCAGTTTAGTCATTAACTTACGTGGCATCCAGTATTCACCGGCCATCATTGCTTTGAGGCCTCTGCAGACATCATCGAGATTGTCAATGCAGTTAAAATATCCATAGATATTCGGCCAAGCGATGATTTCATCAAAGGTGATACCATCCTGAGCGTTAAGCAACGCGATAGAAGCTGAGTATCTTTTTAGCTCTTGTTGTAAAGATAATGCGGTATCCTCATTCAAGCTGGCCAGATCAACCAGAATTAAAGCATCCGTTTCGGCATTAAGTTGAAGAGGATGAGAGTTAATATCAACAGTGGAAAGGTTAACTTCCAATTTGGGCTGGAGGTAGAGTCCAAGGGCATATGTCTGAATACTGTGATTAGACAATAGAATGAGTTTTTTTGTCATTGTAGTCATTCTTTTTCCTTTCTTTGATAATAACTTGAAATCAGTTTTGGTACTTTTTTAATAAGAATCGTTAATTTAATGATAAACGGAGGGATTAATATTACAAATATAATTACAATTAGTTAATCATGGTTTAAAGTCATCGTACTCGTTCACCTGACACCTCTTGACTTTGTGTCTAAGGTCGAGAATCACCTGACAAAGAATAGCTGCGCCATTTTTTGTCAGGTGCATTCGCTTGTTAGGCTTCCGGCTTCCCATTCCAACCAGCGAGTCTTGCCATCATCCACCAGAATGCTCTTCCCTTTAAGGCACCGTTTAAGGGATGGGTATGCGCGGCATGGTCCGGCAATGCAACCCCATGATCAGGGTATTTGGCTATCCACTCTTCACACCAATTACTGTCCCTTCGTCCCCATCCATTCCTCTTGTAGAAACCCCCATCATTCGCACCGAGTTGAAGGAAGCTATTTCCATCAGGGTCGAAACTCTCGATGTCCGCGAAGTCGAAAAGCACTTTGTTATGCGTCCGACTATAGTTGCGTATCTGGTTATTATTTTTGTTAAGCTTTCCGTTCACGCCACTTCCATCCAGATGACCAGTCATATATATAAAGATGACATCAGGATATTCCGATTCCAGTTTTGTCATTGCTTGAAGATAGCGGTTTATACCTTTCTCGGTGTTCTTACTGCACCCGCCACACCAGGACCACATAACGACATTTGTATCATTGCCTGGACGATCCAAGTGCTCTTTGGTCTTTGTCATCCATCTCAGATCACCACGGTGGCCAAGATCACCACCGGTTTCTTGATAGGAAAGTGCATCATCATTGCCCGTTGCGTTGAAACGAAAGGCCCCTTTATTGATTGCATGCATGCCGCTTGTAATTTGACTGCCATGTGATGTATGTCCATACCAAACCCTAAACTGTTTTCTGGCCTCATTAAGCCAACGCTCAGGAATGATGGAAATGTCTGTGCTAGTGTGGTCGATGATCAGCGCTTCCTCCCAACGGGACGTACCCTCACTTTCAGAGTCGAGGGTCTGCATCTCTGATGCGAAGGTTGAAATTGAATTACCTGCCATTATGCAGGATAGAAAAAGACCAAATTTTGACATTCTAAACATATTTTTCATATTTTTATCCCTTCTTATTCTTGTTTAATTCGAACGGTCAGTTAAGCGGTACACATGATTAACTAACCAAGCGCATCATCATCTTTTCGGTTGCCATCAAGTGCATCCACTAAAGAAAACTTATTGATTTAGACAACTGTGAACTTAATGGATTACTTTAAAGATGCTCAGTAATTAGTTGACTAGCGCTATTGCATATATCTCAATTAGTAACGGTTGAAATGAACAGGATCCGGTGGCACCAACTTTATTCGTTGTAAGGAAGATGATTCAATATGGAACGGTTATCGTATCGAGTGGATATGATCCTTGCCGGGGTGCCAACGACAAGGTTGCTGGGGCTAACATCCTTAATAACTAAAGAGCCCGCTGATACAGTACTGTTGTCCCCTACGGTAACATTTCCTATAATCCTCGCATGAGGGCCTATCCAGACACAAGAACCGATATGTGGAAATTCCCCACTTTCAACGGTATTATCCGTGCGTATTTTTACATGCTGATGTACAGAGCAGAATTCGCCTATCTCATAAGGCCCGATTTCGATCCCAGCAAAATGACCGATATACAGACCTTTACCGATAACGGCCCTGCGATCTATATCGATCCCGTACATCTTTGTGACAAGGCGATAAAGACAATAGTGTAATGCTAAGAAGAAATATCGGATAAAAACCAGCATACTACCTGCGAACGCAATGTTACTCCATCTTCCAAAGCGGTAAATTACTGTCGCTTGAAATCCCATGGATTTTAGGGTTATAAGGAATAGATTTATCAACGACGGTTTCCTCTTTGCTACGTAACAATGTCTAAGCAAATCTGACTTGATATTTTCAAACATAAGTTCTATTCACCTTGTATATAACAAAAATATAAATTGATACACAATCTACTCAAATTCTAAATTGGGAGCATAATTGGACAAGAAACTACTGTTATCAATGTTCCTGCGCACTATCGTTCCAGGGTTACCCTTGATAACAACACACGCAGGAACATTTTTTCCGACGACCGTCCCTGGTTGCACAATGACACCATCCTTGATAATTCGCCCGTAGATAAGAGAATTAGAACCAATCCAGACGTTGTTCCCGATATCTGGATGCTCTTTATCCAGGTTCATACCAATTGTTACGTTATGATGTATAACACAACCAGAACCTATCCTTTTAGGACCAATAATGATTCCTCCCTTATTGGACAAATAAAGCCCTGGGCCTATTTCCGGCCAATTTGAAATTGTGATCTTCATCGCTATCTTCCAATAGATAGAAGTAATAAAACGAAATCCGATGAACAAAATCTTCACAAGGTGACTGCCTGATGCTTCTTGCCACATTTTCATCCAATACAAAATACGGTAACTCGCTATCACATAAAAACCTGGCGAATTAAGCAAGACTCTCAGCATATTCGGTGGTTTGTTGGAGTGAGCAGGATATAGATCCACATACTTGGCTAAATCTTGTCGAATATCTGAAAGCATTTTTTTATATCTATATACCATAAGCTTCCACCAAAAAATTGATACTATATATTTTATGCGACCACTTTCTCATACTCTACTGGTTCAGATCACTTGCGTTCCATCCATAAATGTAACTCTTCTAAATTGCTTTCTATGGCAAAATTAATGATTAAAGACATCGATTGACTCTTAATTCCGTTACTTTTGTGTTTATAGAATTATACAAGGAGCAAACACAGAATCTACTGATCCTTTGTTAAGGGTTAATTGTAGCTGGTTTTGCTAACGGTCCATTAACAGGCTCTATTAGTAGAGGGCTCCAATGGAGATAAGCTGTCGTTTTACGTTTCATTTCAATATCATTGTAAATTCTCTTCGACTGCTCATTTGATATACCCAAATTTTCACTTAATTCACTTACTGATACATTGTGGTTATACCCCCATAATGCAATATCCATTTTGTCATAGGGTAAAGCAAAATAAAATTCATCCTGTCCTTGGGTCAGGCTATAAGTGTCAGTCGATGGTACTGCTTCACATATTTCTACAGGCAACTCCAGGTAGCGAGCTAAAGCATAGACTTGGGTTTTATAAAGATGGGCTATGGGTTTTATATCAGCGGCCCCATCACCGTTTTTAACAAAAAAACCTTGATCATATTCAAGACGATTGGGAGTTCCTAGAACAGCATAATTTAAACGGTCAGCATGAAAATACTCAACTGTTTTGCGAATACGTTGCTTGTAGTTAGTTGCAGCAACGACTTGAAGGTATTCATTCAACCCCATTCGCTCTTTCAGTAATTCTCCATCTGGAGTTTCTACGACCAAATTAAAGTGATTGAACTGTCCCTCTTGCCCACCACTTATAACTATCTTACATTTCCAATCAAGAGCGTAATCAGGAAATATTCTTCGAATGGCTTGATCTCGTTGATTATAACAGCCAATGGCCTCTAGGGTGGGGGCAATATCAAACAACTCATACTCGATACCTAATTGCTCTGCAACCATTTTGCCACGAAGAGTACTGTTCCCTGACGAATCCTTCTCAGGTAATAGTAGAGCAAATACTTTGTTTGGGCCAACAGCTTTGACAGCTAAAGCTGCACAAACTGAACTATCTATTCCACCGGATAGCCCAATAACATAACCTCTTTTATGTAAGTTGTTTCTTAAATTGAGACGGAGTTGTTCTATGATTTTATCAACTTCAAAAGTTTCATTTAATTGGAGCTGGGTTCGAATATCCATTAGAGTACCTCTATATAGTTTAGAATAGTTACTTAGTTCGATTTTACTTATTCGACCATCGCTTAAGGACTTTTTTGTCTATTTTACCGTTAGTGCTTTTAGCTAATTCAGGAAGAATTATGATCTCTTTCGGCATCATGTAGTTTTCAAGGTTTTCCATACAATATTTTTTGATATGATGTATCTCAAGTACTGCATCTTTTTTTAGGGAGACAAACGCTCGAATAAATTCACCTAAGAGTTTATCTTGCACACCAACTACGGCCGCATCTTTGATACCTGCCATACTATGCAATATATTTTCTATTTCTGCGGGGCTGACTTTTTCACCTCGAGTTTGGATAATGTCATCACTTCTACCCACAAAATAGAAAAATCCTTCTTCATCTTGATAAAAGAGGTCTTGAGTACATAAGACACGATCGCCGACAAATCTGCCAGGCTTTATGACTTCCTTAGTTTTCTCTGGTTTATTCCAGTAACCCAACATTACATGGGGGCCTCGAACATGTAGAATTCCCTTACCTTTTTTTCCTTTTTCCAATCTTTCACCTTCTTGCGATAATAAAAACATCTCTGTACCAGGTATAGCTTTTCCCACTGACGTTGGCTTTTTATCTATAAGCTCTGGCTCTAAATAACAACCTCGTTGACATTCTGTCAATCCATACATTTTATAGATGAGCGCATTGGGAAAAACATCTTGTATTATAGGAATGAATTCATCGGGTAATGCCGCCGCTGCATTCGTGACTCGTTTGACGTTGGGAAATAATAAGGGACTACGTCCATGAGCTTCATTTATCATCGAGTAAATCGTTGGCACACCTGCGAATACGGTAATCTGATAGTTATGAAATTTTTCAAAAATTTGAGCAGGATATGAAAAAGATCGCTCTAATATCAATGTAGCGCCCATATATATAGTCGTTAGCAATTGATAGAGCCCGTAACCATAAGATAAAGGTAACACAGATAAATTGCGGTCTTTATTTGATAACCTTAAAGACTCAGATATGCTTTCCATCACAAATACCATGGATTGATGTGATTGCATTACCCCTTTAGGATCACCAGTGCTACCTGAGGTGTAGATAAGTGCAGCTAAATCTAAGGTGATAGGTTGTTCATTCTCCAGCATATCGAGATCTGCTGGCTGAGACACAATGGTTTCAAAACTTAATAGTACCGATGATGGTTCATCATTGGCCTTAAGTTCTCCACTACAGATTACGGCCTTAAGATTTGTTGTCTCAGATAATGCAGGTAGAAATATTTTTTGCAAAGTGCTTTCGCTAATTAATGCGGTGGCCGCACTGTCTTTTAAAATATATAGAAGCTTTTTTGTCTTAATCTGAGGGTTTACTACTACAAACGCCGCACCACAGAGCTGTACGGCATAGATGGATACGACACATGCCCATGTGTTATCCATATACAATACGACCCTATCATTTCGTTTTATACCACTGGTTAATAAACTGACCGCGAGGCGTTGACTAGCCTCTAGCAACTGCTGATATGTATAACTCATCTCATTAACGATCACAGCAACTTTGTCGGGTGACGAAAGTGTAGAATATTTCAGACTGTCAGATAATAGTCTATGTGGTTTTTTGCTAAACATAAGTAAAGATCCCTGTAAGAATTTTAGATACATTATTAAATAATATTGTTTACTTTAATTTTGCTTTGCAATAAATTAACTATGTTAGTCACAGAGTCGAGATTGTCCGGAATCATCTCTTCATCTTTAATTTTAATCCCGAATTCTTCTTCCAGAAAAAATATGATCTCAAGAACGCCTGTTGAATCAATGATGCCATTCTCTAAAAATGAATCATTATTATCCAATTCTGATTCATCATCAGTAAACAAAAAATTTTCTAAAATATAGGTCCGTATACTAGATTTGATTGTCATAATTGATCTCCAATTATTATTAAGTTCATTGAAATATGCATTACTATACCGAGAAATTATCAGAAAATTTCTCTATAAATATGCTGTGCCAAACTTGGGTCGATAATATTCCTATAAAAGCCATGTTATCTTTAAACCCGATAGCATGGCCTGCCTTGATTTTAGCCATTAGAAGATCTACTCTTTTTGCATCGAAATAACCATAACGAGAGAGACATTCTTTACTGAGCAATTCGTGTACGAAATCAGGTGTTTTACCGGAAAAAAATGCGGCTATGTCTGGTGCCAGGTAGGGTTGCTTATGACGCTGCACTATGCTTTTGGGTACATATTGTGCCATCGCTTTTTTAAGCAGGTATTTTTCATTGAGCACTTTCATTTTTATGTTGGGGTGAAGCTGGTTTGCGAATTCAATTACGCGATGATCTAAGAATGGGAAGCGACCTTCGACTGAATTAGCCATTAACATGCGATCTCCTTGAGAACAAAGCAGGTATCCTGGCATCAAGGTTTTTGCCTCAACATATTGCGCCCGATTAAAATGATGCCAGGATTTAAAATTCGGTGATAAATGCTCAGCTAATATATTTTCTGCATTATTGTGCAACTGTTCTTTAAAAGAGGAACTAAAAAAATGTTTACATTTTGATGTAGTGATCCAACGAGGAATATGGCTGAAGAAAGGTGTATCAGGCTCATCAAGATTAACGCCATAGAAGTTTTGTAGATACACTTGTGCGCGGCCGGGCGATACATCTAGATAAGGGTATAATCGTTTAAGTAACATTGGGCGTATTACTGAAGAAGGTTGTTTCGCCCAAAATTGCCTCAATTTACTTTCTTTGAAAATATCGTATCCGCCAAGAACTTCATCAGCGCCCTCACCAGTCAGCACCACTTTGTAGTCTTTATTCCGGACAAAATTCGATAATAACTTCATTGGTACCGGGGCGGTTCGTAATACTGGTGACTCCGTATGCCAAATGGTATCTATGAAGTTTTCGGCAATATCTCGATCATGACATATGATATGACTATTATTCGCATTGATCTGTTCGATCATCTGCTTTTGGTGCTCCCTTTCATCGTGCGATTTACTATCAAAGCCGATGGAAAAAGTGCGCAAAGGGGCGTCGCTGAAGTGATGAATCAGGGAGACCAAGCTTGAGGAGTCTAATCCGCCAGACAAATAAGCACCTACAGGTACATCAGCTCGCAGTCGAATTTGAGTGGCGTCAATTAGCAGGTGTAGCAACTCTTCGCGTAGCTGTGATTCAGAACCGCAACGGAAGTCATTTTCCAACGGGAAACTCCAGTCCCAATAACGATGAGTCGACATTTTGCCGTGATAGGCGACAAGCATATGTCCTGGCGATAACTCAAAAATATTTTTAAACATAGTCCCGGGAGAGACCGGCGCCCAAAATGTCATTAGCTGATCTAGAGCTGCTGGATTAATTGACGGCGCAGTGGGTAGTGCTGCAAGAATCGATTTTACTTCCGACGCAAACAGCAATTGACCATTCTGGGAAGTATAGAACAAAGGCAATATTCCCGCTCGATCACGCACAAGAATAAATTTTTCGCGCTTTATATCCCAAATAGCGATGGCAAACTGACCATTTAATTGTGAGACGAAATCCTCACCATATTCTTCGTAAAGATGAACGATAACTTCCGTATCAGTGTGAGTATAAAAATAATGGCCACGGGCAATTAGTTCCTTTCGTAATTCAATGTAATTGAAAATTTCTCCGTTAAACACTGTCCATACTGTTTTGTCTTCATTATGGATCGGTTGGGCACCGCCTTCCAGATCGATAATACTTAGTCTTGTGTGAGCCAAACCGACTTTCTTGTCAATATAGACGCCTTGACCATCAGGTCCGCGATGGTTGAGTTTATTAATCATCCTTTGAAGAGTTTCGCGTTCAAATCTAAATTGTTCTTGAAGCCCAAATATTCCAGCTATTCCGCACATAGTACTATTCCTTTAGACCGTTTTTTTTATCAGACCAAATTAGAAATGTAGTCTCCTATCAATGCTCACCAATAGTTAAGTAACTAAGAAAAACTTATTTCAAATAAGTTGCCATAGCCATCTAACAAGGCAGCGATTTCTGCTTCCAGTGTTTCTTTACTCCAAGTAATAAAGCGGCGTCTGTAATACTTGGCCTGTTTCCAAAGGATTTCGATCAGATTCAATTCCGGACTGTATGCCGGAAGATAGACCAATATCATGTAATGTTGCATCAGCCAGTGTTCTAGGGTTTTCTGATCGATCCCATGGTGCATGCGGGCATTATCAAGAACAATAAAGGTCAAACGATCATCGCCTTGTTCGGCAACTTGCTCTAGAAATTTCACCACGGTAGTCCGGGTTACACTCTTGTCTGTGATTTCATATTGGAAAGTGTTTGCCGCATAATCAAGAGCACCAAGAACGGATCGCCTGCGA
>NZ_JAKJSP010000079.1:0-22655 GCF_050337085.1 Photobacterium sagamiensis
ATACGTTGTTGAAAAGTGTTCCCTAAATTTCGGACACGATATTAAGTGATTTGGACTGCCCAGACTCTACTAGACAATTTTCGTTTATTCTTTTTGCATAGGAGATTATTTATGAGCAGACATCAAATTGAGTATGCCTACATAAGAACTAATGGGGCAGGTCGTGATTCTTACTTTACGCCTAAGTTCTAGTACGGCAAATTTGGGCTAACGGTAGCTTATTGCGTATTAGATCTAACTCACAATGGGGGGCAAAAGCCACTCAATGACAACGCTAATTCATTGGAGCTTACGAACGTAAAAACTATCAGACTACGTCATTTTTCGTTAACTTAGGCTGCTTCTGTTGCTTATCATTGGGACTTAAAGCCATTTAGTAAGTTATGGTTTAAAAATTCAATTGGTTGGTTCTGGTTGAGCTCTCCAACGGTAGCAATTGAAGACTTTCAATATAATATTGGTGATCATGTTAAATACTATCCGTTTTTGCTTCAGCGCAGTTATGTTTCAGGCCATAAAGCTGAAAGTTTTTTAGTCTCCGGACGGTCTTCTAATGGTGTTGTTTATTTTGAACAATACAATAGTTTTGGTGGTTGTTACCCAAAGGTACATAAAGGGACAGTTCGATTAAAAGTTGCAATTGAAGATGTGCATGGAAAAAAACACATTACAAAACTTAAAGTTCCGTCGGTAACTTTCGATGAGGCAAAAAAATATAATCCTTCATTAGGGCGTACTCTTGCTGAGCTTAATGGGGATAACGAGTCAACTACGAAATCTTGTTGCCCCGTCTAGTAATACGGGGTGAAAGGTTTTTGGGAGTACCATGCCCTACAGCGCGGTCATGAACTTCCGAAATGTATCATGGGGTAAATTTGATCTGTTCTGATTCGAAGGTTGTGTTACGGTGTCACGCCCTATCATCATCCCCTCTTTGATCTCATAGCAAATTAGTATTCTATTCTTGAGGTTGAATACTAAACCTGTATCGTATACAACTGGTATGATGTGTTGTTGCTGAGTATATCTCAGAAAAATAAGAGAAGTGCCTTAGTACAATTTGCTGTTAGGGGATCGATATGGATATCATTAAAAATGAAACACAAAGCTTCGATGCTGATGTCATTCAGTTGTACTTAAGAGAAATCGCACATAAGCCCCTCCTGACGAAAGAAGAAGAGATCTTGTATAGCCGTAAGAGCCTTACTGGTGATATGGCGGCTAAAAAGGTAATGATTGAGAGTAACTTACGCCTTGTCGTGAGTATTGCTAAGAAATACCGCTGTAGTGGCATGCAATTTAGTGATCTGATTGATGAAGGAAACATAGGCTTGATAACAGCTGTTGATAAATATGACCCTGAGCTGGGCTTTCGTTTTTCAACCTACGCTACATGGTGGATTAAGCAAACCATTGAGCGATCCATTCATAACCAAGCTCGTACTATTCGTTTACCTGTGCACGTTTCTAAAGAAATCAACACTATTTTTAGAACGCATAAGCGGTTGATGAAGAATACCAGTCATGACCCTAGCCATGAAGAAGTGGCTAAAGAGCTTGAACGTAGTGTCGACGATATTACTTCAATGCTTGCTTATGATGCGCCGGTGGTGTCTATTGATCAAACGATTGGTGATGACACTAATTCTCAGTCGATTTCAGGCTACATCGCTGATGATTCATCAACTAGCCCTGAAACGCATGTTGATAAACAGGATGTTCGTAAGCTGGCCATGGCAATGTTAGAGAGCTTAAATCAACGAGATCGCGAGATTCTTTGCCGTCGATTCGGTTTACTGGGTTATGAAGCCCAAACACTTCAACAAGTTGCCGATGAAGTTGGTCTAACTCGTGAACGTATTCGTCAACGACAGTTTAGCTCTATAGAGAAACTTAAAAAAATCCTGCATCGTGATAATTGCGATATGAAAACTCTTTTTGTCGATATTGAGTAACATAATGACTTATGGCTATCATTTTTACTGTGTACGAAATGAGTCAGAAATGAATGATTTCCGGTAACTGGAAAGCCGGATGTTTCTAGACTCCATCCCCAACACCATTTCCTTGTAATTTATCCGTAAACGTTCTAAATCTAAACGCGCTAACTAACTGCCAACGTGCTTGTTTGTATCCATGGCCTTGACAGTATCAGCGTCTGCTTGTTGGTAGGTTTTTAAGACGGCGTGCTGTTTGAATAATGGTAGCTTTGTTCTTACTGTCAGGTGTTAAACTCCATCCTCCAGGGATAATCAGTTTTTCTTTGTTAATTCTCCAGCCTTCCCAACGTTCATTAAACACACCTAATTCTCTACCAGAATACATTTTCATTAGTCGTCGGCACTCCGGCGGTATCTCCTGCCCTGAATCCCAACGAGTGACCGTCCTCACAGTTTTAAAACAAAGATTAGCGGCTTCAATCTTCGATAGACCGCATATAAATTTTCTAAATATATAATTTTCACTGTGTTTTTTGGTCATGATGTCCACTTTATGAGCCCACTTGTACTTCAAGTAGTTTCAAAATACCCAGTGAATACGGGGCTATCTTATAAAATCATCAGTAATTTGTACTTGCCATAATCTGTTCATAATCTGCACCATTAATAAACGGCAATGGTTAGTTATATGAATTCATTTCGTAGAATAAAATGTTAGGTTCTTTTCTGAAACTCATCAGCTTACATTTGAATTGCCTCGCAGCATGCCATCGAGATCTTATTGTAAAATTAACGGTCTAGCTCGAGTTTTCCCAAGGAAGTATACATGTCGTATGAGAATAAGTTGAAGGCAGCTAATGCCGAGCTCAATAAAGCTGGAATTAAAGAATCCAGCTCTAACCCTATCTATATCAGACTGCTTAGGAAGTTAGGTTTTCAATCACCGCCACCATTTTATCGAAGTTTTGGGATTAACTGGTTAACATCATATATCTTTTTTACCTCCATTTACGGAACGTCAATGTGGTTTATCAATTGGCAAGACATGGGGTTTTCGATGCTTCAATCGTTTGTCTCCGCATCAACAATAGGTGGAATATTTGGCTTTGCAATAGCAAATTATTACAAATGGAGATCTTCACGTTGTAAGTTATCGAAATGGGAAAACTTAGGTTAAGCGTCTAAGCCTAACAATCAAGGTGATGCATTACACTCGGCAGTTTTGGTATGAATTTGTTGCAGAATTGCCCCCGCCTAGTAATAAGGGTCGAAGGGTTTGGCCCTGTCTGAACATTATCGAGCTTTAAATGACCTTTAGTCATCGGAAGCGTTACTGAAACGTACTTTATTACGATTCATCAGTTATGTTCAGTTGAAGAATAGCTTAGCGCACGGTATTTTATTCCTCGCCACAACAGCGTTTATACTTTCGGCCGCTACCGCACAGGCATAACGAATTTCGACCTTGAGATGAAGGGACACGGCTCATTTCTCGTTGGCGCAAAATAACCATAATTTCGGGCGCAGACCTCCCTGTTTGTACAAGATCAGCCAAAATGCTTAAGTATGGGGCCATATGGTTGAAAATCTTTTTGTAAGCAGTGCAGAGATAACTCACGCCCGGCTCACCATCAAGGGTTTTAACAAATCTGTGTTTTGGGCAATCCCCATGGCAAGCCGTTCTGACTTCACATTTCTGGCAGCACTCGGCCAGGCTTTCAAGTTTCGCATTCCCGAACCTTTGCTGAGCCTCTGATTGCATGAGTTCCGTCAAAGGTGTTTCCATGATATTGCCGAGTTTGTGCGAAGGGTAGACATAATGGTCGCAGGAATACAGATCGCCATTATGTTCCAAAGCCCCTGCCATGCCGCATTTCGGTGAAAATTGGCAGAGTCCGGGCCCTGCTCCAAGCCAGTTGCCTAGCGCAACCTCAAAGAATTGCACAAAGATCTGCCCCACATCATTACGCACCCACTCGTCAAACAGGCTGATGTAAAAGGTTGCCATTTGCTCCGGATTCACGCTCCATGGCATAAGCTGATAGTTTTCAGATAACTCACCGCTGAATGGCGGAGCTGCGAAATCAAATCCAAAGTCTTCAACGGTATCATCCGGCAGACGTTCAACTACCGGAATGAACTGCATATGTCCATCGCCGATCGTCTTGAGAAACTGGTAAACTTCTAGCGGATAACGGGAGTTTTCATCATTAATAACGGTGAGAGTGTTGAAAGGAACTTTGTGCTTTTTTAAGAGAGCCACACCTGACATGACTGCATCAAAAGTCGGCAGCCCATTACCTTTGATCCGGTAGCTATCGTGTAGTTCTCGCGGGCCATCAATACTCACCCCGACCAGAAAGTCGTGTTTTTTTGAAAAAGCGGCACCAATCGTCAGTGAGAAGGGTGCCGTTGGTCTGGATGGTGTTCGTGACCTTTTTCCCCCCAGCATGTTTCTTCTGCAACGACACCACGGACTTGAAATAATCGACGCCAAGCAAGGTGGGTTCACCACCCTGCCAGGCGAAATGGTATTCCGCTGTATTCTGACTCTCAATGGTTTGGCGTATGAAGCTTTCAAGGACATCGGGGGGCATCCGGCAGGAATCTGGGCGGCTATACAGATTCTTCTTTTCCGTATAAAAACAGTAGGTGCAACTCAGGTTGCACCTAGCACCAGAAGGCTTAGCCATCACTTGAAATTGCATGAGCCTCTATCTCCCTAATGTATGAAACAATCCCTATCAAAGCCCTGCATTATGGATCGAAGCGCTCAATGGCCCAATTCACCTCTTTGACATCGGGCAGGTGAAAGCCATCGTCCTTACCTACTTCACTATCGACCAAGCGGTTGAGTTTGTCGTTCATGGCAAGCAGAAGCTCCTGACTCTGCTTGTTCAGAGCGAGATTATTGACCTCATTCGGATCATTTTCAAGGTCGAACAGTTCGACATCGTTGGCATTTAAAATCTGCTCATGGGTCGTAGGACGATTGTGATCCTGTGAGTTAAAGTAACGACTGTATTTATATCTTCCATCGAAGACGGTTCTGATATTGGAACGTTTCTTCATGTCCGGTCTGGGCATATTATCCAGAGTCATCTTCTCACCGGAGGCCTGGGCCTTGGCAATGCTGCCCAGCCAGTTGGCATCCATAAAGGCCCACATACTGAAGCAATACAAGGATCCCTCACGGACGGCATCATGGGAGGCTTTTTGCGGGCTTGCCAAGAGCGGCGAGACGTCATGCCCTTTCAGCTTGGCAGACACTTCTTTCTTCTGCATCTTGTCAGCACCAGTCATACCTAAGATTGTCGGCACGATATCGTTATGGGCAGTGACCGCTTTACATTGTTTACCCCCAGACATGTCCGGGTGGTAGACGACGAAGGGCACGTTGTTCTGTTCTCGATAGGCCGTCGCGCCCTTGCCGGACATCCCGTGCGCACCGACGAGCTCACCATGATCGGCAGTCATAATGATGATAGTGTTGTCTAGCATGCCCAGGTTTTCGAGCTCAGTGAGAATAGTATCCACAGATCGGTCATTATCACTGATGCAGTTCAAATAATAATCCTGCATTTTTTTCCAACGTTCGTCTTCGTTGGGAATTTTACCGCAGAGCATGCCCATCGACTCCTGGTAGTCATAATGCGCCATCGGGCGTCCAGGTTCGGTCAGAGGCTGCTTGCGATTGGGTGAGAGCGGTACGTCCCACTTCTTCTTATATATCTTGTCGTCCGGATCACGAGTGATCTCGAACATGGTGCGATTCGCGCCCTGAACATCCTCGCCTGGCTTATCGGTGTCGTAGAACATAACGTCATGAGGATTGACTAAGCTAAGTGTTTTGAACCACGGCTGGCCGGCATCATTCACCGCTTTTCCCTTGCGTCGCAGCCAGGCCTGAGAGGTCGCTGTGACGTACTGGTCGGTGTAGTACCCGAACAGAGGATCGCCAACGGCGTCACCAATCCCGGTGAAGTCGGAGAATCCGTACTTGTCCATGATGTCGTGGCCAACCATCTGGTAGGGGTCACCCTCATTGAAATGCTCGTGAATGCGTTCATGAAGATGCCATTTTCCCTGATAGGTCGTGTAGTAACCAGCATCCCGCATCATGTGGCCAAGTGTAGGGATATCGAATGACATGTCGTCTATCCAGGGAAAATCCGTATTGTCGAACATCCCGGTATGCTGAACGTGCTGTCCGGTGAAAATAACAGAACGAGAGGAGGTGCAGACCATTGAGCAAACCTGATGGTTCTCAAAAGTCGTTCCCATTTTTGCAAGGCGGTCCCTGCCGGGCCAATGCCCCTTCCCCGTCAGTTCAGGAAGATAACGTTCCTGGTCGGTAAGGATGAATAAGACATTGTAGCGTTTCGGCTTGAGCGGCATACCAGGCTTTGATTTACCAACATAAAGCTGTGCAGCTTATGCCGTTGGCGGCATCGCCATGCCTCCCACCCCTATCGCCAGCGTCGTCAGACCTGCCGTTTCAAGAAAATCCCGACGTGTAAGGCCCGTTTTACCTTTATCATTGGATTTTTCAAAGCGACTCATGGCGTTCATCCCTATTTCAGAACCAATTGAAATCAACTTGATACTTAAGAATAGGCCTCTTAAAATCATGGGTATAAGCGAATGCGCACTAATGATTGATAAATCAGAGAAAGATCATACTTCTGAAGTTTTTTGCGCTGATTGAAACCGGCACTTATCTTAAGTGTCACCGCAGGATAGGGATTGCATTTCGAAGTACCAAAGCAGTCGTAACTTACAACCACATATTAAAACCTGGCTAATTATTCAATTAACTGTTGCTATTTGGTACGTGTATTAGAGCTCGCTTGAGGGAGTTTAGTAGCATCACAATTGTCAGACTATGTTGTGTTTCGTTAACTTAGGCTGTTAGGTTGAGTATGAATCACTACATATCATGAGAATCACTTCACAAAGTTCTGATCCTTTTTTGGCGGTCAGCTCCCTGCCCTATACAGTGAGATTAGTGCTTAGTTGAAGGAAGGCTCCAATGGTTAGGATTCAGAGGTGTCCAGTTTGTGGTTCATGCGAATACCTGCAATCGCGTTCTCTTGGGATTAGGGTTTGCCTTTGTGGTGTAGTAATATTTGAGGCAATAAGCAGAGCCGAAGCCCTGCTATCATTTTCATCGAGAGATTAGTTTAGCAACTTTGATAATTTGACTGAGATTCTTTCTATCTTGCTCGGCTCCAATTTCAATCAAGGCATTCCCAGTAATAATCCGGTCTGGTGTTAATGACCATTTATTTGGCGTAATAAGCAGACCTTTTCTAATACTCCATCCTCTCCAATCATCACTTAATGGGTCAAGTTCAAGGCCGGAATACATCCGCATTAACCGTTTGCACTCTGGCGGTATCGGTTTCCCCTTATCCCATAGCGTGACAGTTCTCACACTCTTAAAACAAAGTTTAGCGGTATCTTCTATGCTTAATACGCATCTATAAAATCTAAAAATATAGTTTCTGTAAGTTCATGTGTATTTCGCATCAAATCCTTCTTATCGCAAAGAAAGGATTCTAATTGATTGTTTTATAATTACTTTTGGTTTTTAACATAAGCCAGCACTTAACGCACCGCTTTGGTTTTCGGTTGTTAATCCCAATTTAAAACCAGTACGACGCAAGAGCTAGCGTAACAAGATGACTTGGTCGAGATTTGAGAGACGAGCGAAATACTAGATGCCATCACTTAGAGGTGCTCTCCTTTATCCAGAACAGCTACGTTAAACATATGAGGCGAGGGGCGTGCGTATAGAACTGTGCGGAGAAGGGGTAACGGCTGTTCCTATCGCTACCTACTAATGCGCACTTAACCTCATATCAAGCATGGAAGATAAGTTGCATCATACTCGCCTCATTTTGGGATGAACATCACGGTATTATCTGGTTAAACGATTAGAGTATTAACTCTAATAATAAAGTAATGGCTAGGTTGACTCATGACATGTACACATGACGTCGTTAGACGAATTAAACGTAACTTTTGGCAGCGTTTGTTCTATAAAGAAGTTTATCATTGTGGTAAGTGCGGTAAGGTTATTAAAATATGAGTAAGGATTCACGATTAATTCAAAAAAAATTAAAACGCGAATCTCGAGTCATTTTAAAGAACGTAAGGGAACGATTTTTTAAGAAATATAACAACGCGGGTTAAGTAGATTGACAACGTTTTTTATTTACCATAACGCCCGTAAAACGATCCAAAAAAGCCCATCACTTCTGGAAGGTCGCCCAAGGCGGCCTTTTCGTACTTTACAGACAAAAAAACCGCCAGCATGAAAGCGGTTTTCTTAAATCTGGGTCTCCCTGCTGGACTCGAACAAGCGACATACCGATTGACGTAATAATCTGCTGTTCTACCAACTGAACTAAGGGGGAGCTGTATGGTGCCATATAACATCATCAGGTCGTTTATAACGTATGGCCTAACGGTCGTTATCTTTACTCATTTCAATGATTTTTGATTCGAAAGCCCATTCACGCATTGGCTCGAGTAATTTTGCTTTCGCATCCATCATTGCCAACGCCTTTTCCATCTCAGAAAGATCTCTTTTCATGTAGGAGATATTTCGTATTAGTATTTCCCTTTTCATCACCACACCCCATGTGCATTAGGTTTAATACGTAGGTTATCAAGAATTGCAGCCCCCCTAAAGGGGGTATATTTTGATTTGTGATTATAGTTCCGATAAGGAAAGCAAAAGCTGATTTACCATAACCCCCGAAGTAAGAATCACAGAATGAAAATACGAAATTAGACGCATATACATATAGGGTTGATTAATTAAATTATAGGGGTTCTCATGACTGTAAAATTGCTTAATCCGTACTTACATTTATATGCTCGCTTTAATTACCTGTTCGAAGATTGTGGCCACACATTTGAAGAAATCGCTGAAATTGAGCTTAACAATCCTATTTATGGTGATGTTACTGAGCTAAGTGAGCAAGAAAAGGCAAGAGAGAAGGAGAGCCTACTTCTCCTAATTAATCACTGTTTCGGAAAGGCTACAGACCAAGATATTGCTCACTTATGCCCACCGAGTAAACCACATTCTGTAGAGTATGTTCGGCCTGTCGAAGAAGAGCATCTATGCGTTACTAAAGGGACTGAGTCAGGTGATTTCTATGTACTTATTACTTTGAAAAGAGATGAAGAATATGCACATAAACTTGTAAAAGAGAACAATGAACTAATCACTTATTTAGCATATAAAAATGCGCATGAGGGTAGTTCTTTTGGTGTTAGTGGTGAGGTGGATTTTGCTCAAGCTGGTATACATGCCACAGACTTAAAAGACCTCGTAAGCTAAACAATATTTTTCATTATGTTGAGATGGATGATTGAACCCCGTCTAGTAATACGGGGTGAAAGGTTTTTGAGTGCGTCATGCCCTACAGCGCGGCCATGAACTCTCGAAATGTACCGTGGTGGAATATCCCCCTAAAGCATGCCACTGTGTGAATAGTCACTAGTCGCATATTGAGTGTGCATTCTTTGAGGGTTGAGGATGAGTTCAGTTAATGAGTATTTTAATCAAGCTGACGGTTTACGTTCTCTTATGAAAAGATATGAGTGTAAAGAGAGCGTTAAGGCACATCAAAGTAAGATACGACTCGCTATACTTACTGGTCAGTATCAAGAAGTAGAACCATTGATGGATTTATTGGAACAAGCACAAATAGAGCTAGAATCTACTTATTTACAATAACGCCTGTAAAGCGATAAATACTAAGCGCGCTAGCTAACTGCCAACGCGCTTTGTTAGTGTCAGCGTCTGCTTGTTGGTAGGCTTTTAAGACGACGTGCTATTTGAATGATAGTAGCTTTGTTCTTACTGTCCTGCTCAGCCCCAATCTCTAGCAGAGCGTTTCCAGTGATGATTCTATCAGGTGTTAAACTCCATCCCCCAGGGATAATCAGTTTCTCTTTACTAATTCTCCACCCTTCCCAACGTTCATGAAATACACCCAATTCTCTACCTGAATACATTTTCATCAGGCGTCTACATTCTGTGTGGGATAGCTGCTTCTCATCTTATTATATTTTTTTGTGTGTTGTTTTTTTATTATCACTCCTGAACATTATAAGGAACACTTAAGTTGGAAAACGAACATAATTGAAGAAAATTCTCACCTTTCTGTTTATGTACCTCATTCTGTAAATAGATTCTATGAGATTCTTGATAAGAATAATGTTCATATTAAATCTTTATTACTAATTCAATAACTTCATCCGGTGATAAGTTTGCAGATGAAGATAAGGCAATGAATAGTTTTAATGGTTTTTCAATGATAAATTTAGCACATTGAGTCATTCACTATCTCGTTGCTATTTGGATAACGAAAAACATATAGAAAAAACGATGATTTTGTAAAAATAATAGATTCGAAACTTAAGTCTTTCTCTTTAAGCTTTTGATGGATTTTATTACCTGATGTTATTTTTCCTTTTCTATATTCTGTTTTTGCAGTTTTTTTTGGTTTCCGTTATCGTTAAAATCTTCTACCCCGTCTAGTAATACGGGATGAAAGGTTTTTGTGTGCGTCATGCCCTACAACGCGGTCATGAACTCCCAAAATGTATCACGGGGCTAGATTCCACCACCAATACATGCAGCGTTCTTGAAGGAGTTATAGACTAAAAGAACTGAATAAGGATAACTCTATCAGTTAGTTACCACTCTGCATATCTTTGGGTATGCAGAGGGTTGAGTTATCGTGCCGAAGGCACTCTTGAAGCAACCTGAACGGGTGGGAAACCAGATCGCATTTATCTTCGCGGCCCAACAAACGGTAGTATCTTTAGCCAAAAGCTATTATCTGCCCCCGTCATCTTACTACTGATTGAAGTTATTCTGATTACAAATAGTCTCTTGTAACTCGATACCATAATCATTCAGGAACTTTTCATACTTTCCGCTTTCGCACAGTAAGATTAACTTTAGATTAAAGTTATCTCGAAGTACTGCGTCCTTAAAACTTGCCTTAAAATTGGTCACTGGCGGAAATAAGTGGTGAAATATCACCTTGTCTATTGAGTACTCCAACTCTCGACTAAGGTTAGTAAAAATACTACGGTCAATCACGATGATACTCCCCTCATTTTGCCAGAACATTTTTACCTGCTCATTCTGATTTGCAACTTCAACATAGTTTTTCCGTTGTGGAGACTGAGGTGAAAACAAACGTTCGAACTCCGGCCCCAACTCTAAGTAAGCATTTTGCCAAGTTAAGACTGGATGATTTTTCAGATCGGCCACCTGTTCAATTTTCCAGTTATCGGATTTTTTACTAATAGCAACGTTGGAAAAAGTAATAAAGTTTGACGAGTAAAAAACCTCACTATCATCTACCAAGACACCAACCGACACCTGAGCCTGATTTTTTTGCACCGCAGTCTGAAGCTCACCATAAGGCACCTGAACAAAGCGCACGGCATAATCTTCCAAAGCCGCAGTAACAATATCCACCTGTAGCCCTCTCGTGGCTTTATCAATCACATAGGGAGGCATATCTGTAGAGATAGCAACGACAATCTCTGGCTTGGCTGCTAGAGATGAAGAAGTAAACGGGATTACAATCAATAGCATCAAGATATTAATACCGGCAGTTATTTTTCTTTTTATCCCAGAAAACGCATAGGGAAGTCTTTGGAAAGTACTCATGATTTGACTGCCTCCCGGCAGAATACACTGATAAGGTATTATCAAGCTTAAGACTGTTTCCCAGTGTGTGCAGGGTAAATTGTCCCCCCGTTCATCAGCTTGCAGTTTTGCTAGCGGCTTCCTCCAGACCGTTCCTCGTGGAAAAGCCCTTGCCGTTCGCTAATAGTTAACGTTTAATAATCATAAGGTTACTAAACGGTGATTTTCCTATAGAGGACTTACACCTCATTAGTTCATGCCCATGCTGGGCGTACACAAAGCAATCAAGGTGATGCTGTAGCTAAAGCATTAAATGGCAAAAAAATTTACTAGATTCTGTATTAAAACCCCGATAGTTTGGGGTCTTTTTGTTTCATGTTACTTTCGGCCTTCCGGTAGTTTTCTAAGCAACCTTGCAGCCTGAATGATGGCAGCTTGGTTTTTGCTGTCTTGTTCTGCTCCAATTTCTAACAATGCGTTTCCAGTGATGATTCTGTCAGGTGTTAAACTCCATCCTCCTCCGTGGGCTGGGTAACGCCAACATAAACGGCGCGACGTCAGGAGCGTCCGGTTACCGATAGGGAGCGCATTTAGTTTTGTTTCGGTAAATAATTATGTAAGCGCCCATTTCCCCCCGCATTCTCTTTAAGACAATAGCTTAATATTGATACAGCTCCTTTATAAGTGGAGCGATATCATGACACGTGAAGATAAATGGCAATTGTGGGTACAGATTAAACCCTTCACCAATGGCGAATGGTCTAAATCATTAGTGCGATTTGGCCATGCCCAGGAACGTGAGATAACACTTGAAAATGGGGATATGACTGAAGTTTGGAAGCCGGAACAGGCTCATGTTTACTTGCTAAAAAACATAGAAAAATAACGACTTACCCAATGAAATGCCATTGATAGATTGTCAATCGTGAAGCCTGATAATATCAGGCTTCACAGCAAATTCGGCTTGCTGGCCAGAACAGATAATTGAAGAAAAATCAGGAACGAGTCTCCTGCTCGTGCTTTATCTCATTATTGGTGAGCTTCATCAGATTATTCGTCGCTTCAGCAAGTAACTCAAGCACATCATCCGCTGTAATAATACCTTCAAGCCCGCCCCGTTCGTTAACGACAGGCAATCGGCGCATGCCATGCTCATGCATTACGTTTAGAGTATCAAATAAGCCAGCCTCTTCTTTGACCGTCACAAGGGGGCTACTCATGACATCTTTAACGCAAATAGAGTCAACCGGAATTTGTGGCGCAATCACAAGAAGTACCAAATCTCTATCGGTGATGATACCTAAGGGGATATTTTCCTCACCCTGTTTCTCTGCAACAATCAAATTACCGACATGGTATTGACGCATGAGTTTGGCAACCTCGGTAATTGTTGTATCGGGCTCTGTTATAACCACCTGACGATTACAATACACTCCTGCCGTCATGATTATTCTCCAAAAGATCATCGTTATTAAGCGAAATGTATCAATAACACTAGTCTATCCGTTTGAAATTTCCACTTTGGAGACGTTTTTTGGCTATCTAAGCCATAGGTTTAAGCCGGTTCGGAAATACACCTTATTCTCTACCGGAATAGATTTTTATCAGACGTCTACATTCTGCCGGTATCGCTTGCCCTGCATCCCAGCGCATGACCGTCCTCAGAGTTTTAAAGCAAAGATTAGCGGCTTCAATCTTTGATGAACCGCACATAAACCTCCTAAATCAATAATTCCGTTCGTGTTTGGAATTTATATATACCAAGTTGAATATTATGATAGAGAACCGCAAGCATCCACGTATCAAAGCACCCTATGAGGTTATACTGAATCACCCTTCTTTCGGCACAGTGGTTGCAGACTAACGCGCTTTACTTCTTTTTGGCCTTGCTCAACAAACGGTAGTATCTTTAACCAAAAGCTATTATCTGCCCCTCCGTCATCTTACTACTGATTGATGTTATTCTAATTACAAATAGTATCTTGTAACTCAATACCATAATCACTCAGGAACTTTTCATACTTTCCGCTTTCGCACAGTAAGATTAGCTTTTTATTAAAGTTATCTCGAAGTTCTGAGTCCTTAAAACTTGCCTTAAAATTGGTTACTGGCGGAAATAAGTGGTGAAATATCACCTTGTCTATTGAGTACTCCAACTCTCGACTAAGGTTAGTAAAAATACTACGGTCAATCACGATGATACTCCCCTCATCTTGCCAGAACATTTTTACCTGCTCACTCTGATCCGCAACTTCAACATAGTTTTTCCGTTGTGGAGACTGAGGTGAAAACAAACGTTCAAACTCCGGTCCCAACTCTAAGTAAGCATTTTGCCAAGTTAAGACTGGATGATTTTTCAGATCAGCCACCTGTTCAATTTTCCAGTTATCGGATTTTTTACTAATAGCAACGTTAGAAAAAGTAATAAAGTTTGATGAGTAAAACACCTCACTATCACCGACCATGACACCAACCGACACCTGAGCCTGATTTTTTTGCACCGCAGTCTGAAGTTCACCATAAGGCACCTGAACAAAGCGCACGGCATAATCTTCCAAAGCCGCAGTAACAATATCTACCTGTAGCCCTCTCGTGGCTTTATCAATCACATAGGGAGGCATATCTGTAGAGATAGCAACGACAATCTCTGGCCTGGCCGCTAGAGATGAAGAAGTAAACGGGATTACAATCAATAGCATTAAGACATTAATACCGGTAGTTATTTTCCTTTTTATCCCAGAAAACGCATGGGGATGTCTTTGGAAAGTACTCATGATTTGACAGCCTTCCGGCAGGATACACTGATAAGGTATTATCAAGCTTAAGACTGTTTCCCAGTTTGTGCAGGATAAATATCCCTCGTTCATCAGCTTGCAGTTTTGCTAGCGGCTTCTTCCAGACCGTTCTCAGAGTTTTAAAGCAAAGCCGCACCAATAAATTGGAATGATTTTTTTCAATTAAAGCCTGTAAGTGTCTGGTAGTATGGGGAGAAATACGATCAGAGATCGTTGAATAAAAGATTATGTCTTTGGGAGAAAAATGAACATGGAATTGGTTTCACCATCAGAATTGTATGAGCAATCATTTATCTCATTTCTTAATGATTTCATTCAAAATGACCCGGGGAATTCTGAGTTTTATTCAGAAGCTTTAGTTTGCTTTTCAAGTTACGTTCAATCACTAAACGATCAGTCTAAAGGTATTAATCTGCCTGAAGGTTATGTTCCTTGTAACCATTATTGGTTAGTGGCAGAGAATAATGAGATCGTAGGCGCTCTGCGTGTTCGTCACAATATTGATACCCCTTTCCTTTCACATGAAGCTGGGCATATCGGTTACGACATAGCTCCGAGTTTTCGAAAACGTGGTTACGGTACTCGAATGCTCAAACTAGGTTTGGCAAAAGCTCAGTCTCTTAATCTGCATTCTGTGCTTATCACCGCTGACGAGGACAATATCGCTTCTCGTAAAATCATTGAATCCAGTGGTGGAATACTTGAGCAAGTAGTGATAGGTGAAGTCTTTCCTAATCCAATCGCAAAGTACTGGGTTAACTGTTAGTACAGGCTTACAAACTGTTCAAGCGGATGATCGAGCACTTACCGGTTTTGATTCGGAGTGTAATTTGATCTTTAAGTTAATCGCAAGCACCACTTAACAGGGCATTGTTTTTATTCAAGTCCATAGTAAATAAGGATATCTAAATGGTTAACCTGAGAAAAATGAGAGTCGAGGAATATCCTGCTTATTGTGATTATTTCATCGCTGATTATAGCCATGAAATTGCTCAAAATTATGGCCACTCGATTGAAGTCGCTACTGATTTGGCACACAACGATCTCATTCGATGTTTTCCTAATGGTCTTGAGACCGACGAACATGATTTACTGTGTATCGAAATTGATCCAGATGATACTCCAAAGCTTATTGGCTATCTCTGGCATTCAATCAAAACGAGTGACGCTTCAACGTTCATTTATGATTTCTATATTGAAGATGAATACCGTGGTAATGGCTATGGTAAACAAGCTATCAGCCAACTTGAAGCCTTATTAGTTTCAATAGGTATTAATCAAATTAAGCTTCGGGTTGCCTATCAGAATCAACGGGCATTAGCGCTATACCAAGAAGTAGGTTTTGTTATTTCTGGTTACAATATGTCTAAGAAATTAACGGGTTAAATAACAACATATAATACCAAGGAAAGGTTTATGTATTTAGAAACATTTACAGCTATGGATTACGATGTATTGGTCAACTGGATACCAAATGAAGAGTTCAACTATCTCTGGGGTGGGCCTGCATACGAGTATCCATTAACTGAACAGCAAATCATTACTCATGTTTCAAGACCAGAAGTCACCCCATTCATTTTGAAGTATGAAGAAAAAAATATTGGTTATATTGAGTTACTCAAAGAATCTCAAACAACTTATCGATTATGTCGAGTATTGATTGGTGATAAATCCCAACGAGGAAAGGGGCATGGAAAAGTACTCGTTGAATTGGCTATCGATTATGCCAAAACAGTTCTGAATGCAAAAAAGATCAATTTAGCAGTGTTTGGACATAATCAAAAAGCGATTAACTGTTATCAATCACTTGGATTTGAAGTAACAGGTAAAGATACAGCTTCACGCTCATTCGGTGGTCAGAACTGGACATCACTGTACATGGAAAAGGCTTTATAACCAAACAATCAAGGTAATGCGTTAAACTTGGCGGTTTTGGTGCGGAGTTCAGTATGCTTTGCTCGTTTGGCGTATACCCAAGTTACCCCAAGATGCAGGATTCAGAGTGATGCCAGCCAGTTCAATTCAAGGAAAATGTGCGAAGGAATGGCTGGTCCTTTCGAGTGCATTTGACACAGAAGTGAGCTGGCTGGATCACTCCCGAAGGGCGAGTTTTCCAGGCACTCATGTTGCGTTGCTGATTTTTGATAGAGAGCGACTATATCAGCAAATCAGCGCCTGACCTTAGCGCCTGGAAATTCTCGCTGAAACGAGCATCTTGAGGTTACTTGGGTATATACTCACCTTCTTGTAGGCATCTAGACCGTTCATAACATGTCGCATGTGACATATGAGTTTCTATTAGATTCAAAAGGATAATAATAATGAAGCAGTCAATCGTCCATATCGCTTTAGTGGTGAAGGACTATGATGAAGCGATTGATTTTTATGTGAATAAATTGAAGTTTGAGTTGATTGAAGATACGTATCAACCTGAACAAGATAAACGTTGGGTTGTCGTTTCCCCTCCTGGTTCAAAAGGCGTTACGTTGTTATTAGCACGTGCATCGAAACCAGAACAACATGACTTTATCGGTAACCAATCTGGCGGACGAGTTTTCCTCTTTTTGAATACTGATGATTTTTGGCGCGACTATAACCGAATGGTATCAGAAGGCATTAAATTTGTTAGACCACCTCAAGAACAAGATTACGGAACGGTCGCAGTATTTGAAGATCTCTATGGCAATCTGTGGGACTTACTTCAATTAAATGACGATCATCCGTTATCAATCAGAACAGCATAGCTGGTTTCAACGTGTGGCATTTTCTCTTCTAGTTGGGTGAGGTCTTTACCGCCACCGAAACGATAGATACAACCAAAGCCTGATTAGAGTCCCAGACCGGCATGCCCGATAGGGTTGTTATTGTTCGGGAATCCTTATGGGATGATACTTTAGAAATGATGCACGCTTTTTCGGTAAGCGCGCATCATCCTTAACGGGTAAAGTTGGGCATGTATCAAGATTTTTCTCGTGTAAACCACCAGCAAAGTAAGGAAGCAATAGTGACCATAACCACCCCTTGCCAAAACTTTGCAGTCAGTTCAATATTCAAAATCAATGCTGAGAAGAAAGTAGAAAAGAGTGGTGTGAAATACGACAGGGTTGCCAGAAGCATCATATTGCCGCCGATAATAGCGATGTTCCATAATGCATACCCGCTCCCCATAGCCACTCCCGTTATCAATAAGTCAACCGTCGCGCCTGATGTTAATACAATGGCAGGTTCATCACTAATAAGATACTTAATCCACAAAGCCACAGCTGTTGCTATAAAGAACCAAGTAATGGCATTCTCTCCGTTCGCAAGCCGCTTGGTGACATTGCAGTAAAACGCCCAAATAAAAGCACCAATAAACGCCATTGAATAACTTGCCGGGTTTGTCGCTATGTTGTCTGCCAATTGACTAATCGAAATCCCTTCATCACCACTCACCGTCCAGGCCACGCCGAAAAACGACAGCGCTATCGCCGGATAAAGTATCTTATTAACGGGCTTCTTACTGGTAAACACCGCGAGCAACACCGTTAAAGATGGCCACAAATAGTTAATCACGCCCATTTCAACCGCTTGAATTCGATTATTCGCCATTCCTAACGCAAGCGATAAGCAAATTTCATAGCTGACAAATAGCGCCCCACCTATCAGAAGGTACGTAGGCGAGAAGACTTTAAATCGTGGTGCGCCAATCAATATCACAAGAAACAAAGAGCTCACGGTATAAATCATTGCTGCACCACCAACGGGGCCTAATTGCTCCGCCACATTGCGAACAAGCCCTACTATTGTGCTCCATAGTAAAATAGCTAAGCAGCCTGCAAACGTGTATTTACGTGTTCCTGTCAAGATCATTCCTTTTGCGTTCGTCTACAGCATTTGATAGATAATACAGGCTAACAAATAATGCTCGTTGTATGAAATAAAGAGTAAATTCCGCTCCTCTACTTTCGTGCTTCCGCCTTTAATATCACCGCGTTCCGTTACCACCACTACAGAATAAACAAACAAAGATTGCCACTCTATTTACACTGATGTAACGTATTGTAACTAGTACGATAAATCAAAGGAATGAACAATGCGTCGGGTGGTATTTAATCAAAAAGGCGGAGTCGGGAAATCCAGTATAACAACGAACCTTGCCGCTCTTAGTGCCGCACAGGGGTATAAGACGTTACTTATTGACTTGGATGTGCAAGGAAACAGTAGTCACTACCTTGACTGTGATATCAATGCCGATAATAAACGAACCATTGCTGATTTATTAAACCAAACCGTTGGCTGGTTCACGGTAACGACTCCGATCATAGACTTCCCCCAACCTACAGCATTTGCCAATCTCGATATTATTCCTTCCAGCCCAAAACTCGAAAAGATTGAAGCCGAACTTGAGCGACGCTATAAAATTTACAAATTACGTGATGCGCTAGATGAATTGGATAAAAAGTATGATCGCATTTACATCGATACACCACCAAATCTTAACTTCTATAGTAAGACTGCATTAATTGCAGCACAGCGACTACTCGTTCCTTTCGACTGCGATAGTTTTTCACAGCAAGCACTCATTACTTTGCTGAATAATTTATCGGAACTAAAAGAAGATCATAATCCAACACTGGAAGTGGAAGGCGTGATCGYCAACATGTTTAATGCACAGGCCAATTTCCCAACGAAAATCATTGCCGATCTTAAAGATTTGGGGCTGCCCGTACTTGAACCTTACTTACCCCAATCGATCAAAATGAAAGAATCACACTATCAGCAGCAACCATTGATCTATTCAGCACCGAACCACAAGCTGACAAACCATTTTCGGGATTTATTTACCACCCTTGAGCAAACCAATACAGACGTTCCTGAGAGTGTAAAATAACGACATCATAATCTGAGATAGCCTGCAGTATTCACCCTGGCTATCTCAATTCTAATGACGCTAATTGAATCAGCTAACACCCATGTTATTCTAATTCGACAGGCGGCCTAAAAGGGTTCTGTCGTAAACTGAATGAGGAAGGTAATATTCAATTTAGCTTTTACTATGAAGTTAGGCTTATCCCGCCCGACAGCCATTTGGCATCTTAACTTCAGGCATCGCCAAGCAAGGTGTAAGTTTATCTTCGTAACCAATATCGAAAAGCATACCTTGAGAGACTTCTCCTGCCATTTTCCTTTCTGGCAAGTTCACAACAAACAGTGCTTGTTTGCCTTCAATTTCGGATGGATTTTCACGTTCTTGTTTGATACCCGCAAGAATAGTACGAACATGATCGCCAAAATCTACAGTCAGCTTCATTAACTTGTCAGACTTTTTCACTTCTGTTACCGCTACTATTGTGCCTACACGAATGTCGAGCTTTTCAAAATCTTCGAATGCAATGAGTTCTTTAATTGGAGCATGATTCATATTGAATTCCCTTATGTTTTATTATTTATGATTTGGATCTTAACACTTATTAATTAATCAAAGCATACGGCATGAACTAATTTCCGGACACCCACCTATTTCCAAAGGTCTGACCCTGTATCAGGCCTTTTTTTTAAAAGATAACTCATTTCTCTCAGTGAACTATACTATTTTCCCATACGTATTAAAGCTTCAGTATGCAGTATGCAACACGACACTTAAACACACCAAGAGGGTTCACTAATGAAAAGACTCCAACGCTTTTTTGCTTATTCGCTAAGTGCCTTATTCCTTTTTACCTTGTCCAGTTTGGCGGTAGCAGCCTATAAGAAAGGCGAGAAGATAAACCTGGTCGAAGTCGCGGCCACCAACGATGACTTCCAGACCCTGGTCATGGCGATCCGGGCATCCGGCCTGACCGGCACTCTCGAAGGCAAGGGGCCCTTTACTCTCCTGGCACCAACCGATGACGCTTTCGCAAAACTCCCTAAAGGCACTCTGGCTGACCTGCTCAAGCCAGAAAACAAAGAACAACTGCAGGCCCTGCTCAAATACCATATCCTGATCGGGGCTATCACCTCTGATGAAGTCAGCAAGCTGAAACTTCCTGAAACCGTTCAGGGAGGAACAGTACAAATCGAAAACGGCGAGGATGGTGTGACAGTCAACGGTGCTAAAGTCATTGCCGGTGATCTCAATGCCAGCAACGGAGTTATCCATGTTATTGACACAGTCTTAATCCCCGAATAAAGGCTCTATTAAAGCGCTCATATAACACTCAATTATTCCATTAACACGGAGTTCAGTTTTACTTGACCACTACAGGCCAACCTGTTTATACGGGTTGGCTATTTAACAAATAGCCTTACAATACCTCAGAAACTGCCATACAACGTTACAAGAAGATAATAGGCAATACGTTACAAAAAACTACGTGGCTTTAGAGCTGCAAAAAAGCCGTTACTCCGCCGTCACTGCTTGCGTGGCTAAGGGTTTTCCAGCCAATGCTTAGAAATATGAATCAAGTCTAATACAAATACACCCGTTGCTCTTATAATTCAAACATATGTTTAAAAGGATTTTAATATGTTTTTATACAAAGCCGTTATAGGTGTAAACAAGCAACTAAACAAATTAATCACCATCCCTTTTCCACATGTGGAAGCAGGGATAAACAGTATATCGAAGGCAGGCGAATTAATGTCGTCAGCCGGAGCCAAGAAAGTCATGATAGTGACAGGTAGAGTGAGCTCAATGGGGATGACAGTCCCCCTTTGTGAATCGCTGCAGGCCAAAAACATCGACTATGCCATTTTCAACCAGGTTACGCCCGATCCGACCATCGCCACAGTAACAAACGGTGCTGATTTCTATAAAAAACATAATTGTGACGCCCTTATCGCCCTCGGAGGCGGATCGCCCATCGACTGTGCCAAAGTCATCGGAGCTAAAGTTGTCAGAGACCGACCGGTAAGATCCCTGGCCGGAAAACTGAAAATCAGAAGGAAACTTCCACCATTTTTGGCCATCCCCACCACAGCAGGTACGGGCTCGGAAGCCACCGTCGCCGCCGTCATTTCCGATCCAGCCGCACGGCAAAAGTTCACCGTCATAGATCCCGTGCTATTGCCTGACTTCGCCATTATTGATCCCAAACTGATGACAGGCTTACCGCAAAATATGACAGCGGCAACCGGAATGGATGCCTTAACGCACGCGGTTGAAGCCTATATAGGCACATACAACACCCCGCTGAGCGATAACTATGCCAAGCAGGCGATTGAGAAAATTTTCACCTACCTGCCGAAAGCTTATGAAAATGGCCAAGATATAGAGGCACGCGAGCAAATGGCCATTGCCTCCTATGAGGCAGGTTGCGCCTTCACACGAGCATTCGTTGGCTATGTCCATGCAATCGCACATCAACTAGGAGGGATGTACCACATCCCGCATGGACTGGCGAACGCGGTTCTGCTCCCTATGATATTGCGTTTCTTACATCCATATTGCATGAAGCGTATGAATGAGCTGGCAGCAGTTATCGGTCTAAGTGATGGTGAAGAGTTTATTGATGCCGTTATTGAGCTAAATCAACAGCTGAATATTCCAACCAGCTTCCCTGAACTAGAGGCCAGCGATATTCCGTTAATTGCCAAGCGTGCATTAGCAGAGGCCCATGGCACCTATCCGGTACCGGGCTACATGAACCAAAAGCAATGTGAAAGTTTGTTGCGACAATTCCTTGTTGAACAACTGGAATGTGACAACGTCACGGCAGCCTAAAACTGCACTGCCGTCAGCAGCTGGAGAATTTCTCCGGCTGATTAACTGTTACGTGGATGGCAACGCCGGAATCAAGACTTCTTCCCATCAATGAAATGGACTCATGCTTGTTCTTTAACCATCACGGCCTACAAAGATGCCTGTTTTGCATTGGGAGAAATGTGCTAGAAAATGACCTGAAGGGAAGTAACCTGATCTCTACTTTCCCTTCCTCCAGATTTATCTATGGGAAGTAAAATGTCCCACCCCCCAGCTATCCACTTGCGGGGTTTATCATTAATGAACGCCGCTAGATCAGATCGCACGCCTCCGGCGGCATCCAATGCTCACCTTTGCCTTCCCATTTGATATTGCAGCCAATCGGGTTGGTCACAGGTACGGTTACTGGCCGGCCCGCCAAAAGCTCCTCAAGAGCGTTATCAAGATCATTGACCGTCATCCTGGCCGTATTGCGCGGATTATCTACCCCCCGACCTGTGTAGACGAGTTTTCGCTCCTGGTTGAATACGTAGAAATGCGGTGTTCTCAGTGCTCCATAGGCC
>NZ_JAKJSP010000080.1:0-22138 GCF_050337085.1 Photobacterium sagamiensis
ACTTAAGAACAGTTCTCTTCGCAAAGAGAATGGTGCGGAAGGAGAGACTTGAACTCTCACACCTTGCGGCGCCAGAACCTAAATCTGGTGCGTCTACCAATTCCGCCACTTCCGCATCTGGTATTTTTACATCTTGCGATGCTTCAACTCTAAGAGAGTGAAGATGGTGGCTACGACGGGATTCGAACCTGTGACCCCATCATTATGAGTGATGTGCTCTAACCAACTGAGCTACGTAGCCATCTTTTTTTTGTTCCATTCAACTGTGTTCTTAGCTGACCACTGTCTTGGGAACGGGGCGCATTATGCTCATACCAGCAAAAACCGTCAACAGTTTTTTTCGATATCTATCGAAAATTTGTTTGTTCGATTGATATTTGGACGAAATGTGTAAATGCCAGACCGAAAACCCATTTTCCAACAGGAAACTACCAAAATTGAGAGGGAGCCATTACACCGTTCGTTGTAGAATCAATACAAAATAAGCCAGCATTTCTGCTGGCTTATCATTATCAGGCTCTGAATTGCCGATATTGGTACGCTTTTGCTTTATACGTTAAAGCGGAAGTGGACAACATCGCCATCTTTAACGATGTAATCTTTACCTTCAAGACGCCATTTACCCGCTTCTTTAGCACCGCTTTCACCTTGGAACTCGATGAAAGCGTCGTAACCGACAACTTCTGCACGGATAAAGCCTTTTTCGAAGTCTGTGTGGATCTTGCCTGCGGCTTGCGGTGCAGTCGCGCCGACAGGGATCGTCCATGCGCGTACTTCTTTCACGCCTGCCGTGAAGTAGGTTTGCAGCGTCAGCAGCTCGTAACCAGAACGGATCACACGGTTCAGACCGGGTTCTTCGATACCCATATCGGCAAGGAACTCTTCACGATCGGCATCATCAAGTTCAGCAATTTCAGACTCGATAGCGGCACAAATCGGCACGACAACCGCGTTTTCTTTTGCTGCAAATTCACGAACCATATCGAGGTATTCGTTATCTTCGAAACCATCTTCGCTGACGTTTGCGATATACATGGTTGGCTTAACTGTCAGGAAATGCAGGTAATCAATAGCTGCCAGCTCTTCTTTACTCAGTTCAACCGAGCGAACCATGCCGCCTTCAGTTAAAGTAGGAAGTAGCTTTTCAAGTACTGCTGTTTCGAATTTAGCATCGCTATCACCGCCTTTTGCTTTTTTCGCCTGGCGGAAGATAGCACGCTCACAGGTATCTAGATCAGCCAGTGCCAGCTCAAGATTGATAACTTCAATATCTTCCAGCGGGTGTATTTTACCCGCAACGTGAACAATGTTGTCATCTTCAAAACAGCGAACAACGTGACCAATCGCATCAGTTTCACGGATATTAGCCAGGAATTTGTTACCCAGTCCTTCCCCTTTTGATGCGCCGGCAACCAGGCCTGCGATGTCTACGAATTCCATTGTTGTTGGCAGAATTCGTTGTGGCTTAACAATCTCCGCCAGTGCATCCAAACGAAGATCTGGCACAGGTACAACGCCGGTGTTTGGTTCGATAGTACAGAACGGGAAGTTTGCTGCTTCGATACCCGCTTTGGTTAAGGCGTTGAATAGTGTGGACTTACCAACGTTTGGCAGACCCACGATACCGCATTTAAAACCCATGGTTGGAAACCCTTTTGGTGATTATTCTGCTTTGAATGAATGTAGTCGATTTTGCGCTTTGTTCAGCCCGTCTTTTAACAGCAGATCCATACAACGCACTGCTTCATCAACAGCGTCATCAATATTTTCCTGCTCTTTGGCTGGCGCTTTACCTAATACAAAGCCTGTGACTTTGCTTTTGTCGCCGGGGTGTCCGATACCGACACGCAGACGATAGAATTCTTTGTTATTACCCATTTTGCTGATGATGTCACGCAGGCCATTGTGACCACCGTGACCGCCGCCTTTTTTGAATTTGGCGACACCCGGAGGCAAGTCCAGTTCATCATGTGCTACTAATATCTCTTCTGGCAGAATTTGGAAAAATTTCGCCAGCGCTGCCACAGATTTTCCTGACAGGTTCATAAAAGTGCTAGGGATCAACAAGCGAAGATCGTGACCGTCAGTCGTGATCCGACCGGTTCGGCCAAAGTATTTAGCGTCTTCTCGCAGGTTAATATTATGAACACGAGCAAGTTCTTCCACCACCCACGCTCCCGCATTATGACGGGTTCTAGCATACTCAGGACCTGGATTGGCCAGACCTACCAATAGACGAATATTGTTACTCACGCTTGTCTCTCTAGTCATATACCAATCACATTAAAGCAGAGCCACTACATGATCAGGCATTAAATACGATTGGTATCAGGGCTCAAAACGCGCGATATGTTATACCAATCTGAATCAGATTGGTATGATCACCGCGATTGTTAAAGAACCAAATAAAAAAACGCCTCGCATAGTGCGAGGCGTTTGAGGTTCATCGCCTGTTCGAATCAATGCTCATTACTGTTCATCTCATGACTCTCGAGCGAAACCGCTGCGAGTTGAAATGACAGGTAGATCAGCGATTAATGTTCGAACATTGCAGAAATAGACTCTTCGTTGCTGATACGGCGAATTGCTTCGGCGAGCATACCAGAAAGAGTGAGTACCGAAACGCGGCCGGTATCAATCATTTCCTGAGAAAGAGAGATTGAATCGGTTACGATAACTTCGTCGATCACTGATTCGCTGATGTTCTTAGCGGCGTTACCAGAGAAGACCGGGTGAGTTGCATAAGCGAATACACGCTTAGCGCCACGTTCTTTAAGCGCTTCAGCTGCTTTACACAGTGTACCGCCAGTATCGATCATATCATCAACAATCACACAGTCACGGCCTTCAACGTCACCGATCAGGTGCATTACCTGAGAAACATTCGCACGTGGGCGGCGTTTGTCGATAATGGCGATATCGGTATCATCAAGCAGTTTTGCAATAGCACGAGCACGTACAACACCGCCGATGTCTGGAGAAACAACCACTGGATCTTCCAGGTTTTTCGCCAGGATGTCTTCTAGCAGAACAGGGCTACCGAAAACGTTGTCTACAGGCACATCGAAGAAGCCTTGGATTTGCTCTGCGTGCAGGTCAACAGTCAGAACGCGGTCAACACCTACGTTAGAAAGGAAATCTGCTACAACTTTAGCCGTAATAGGCACACGAGCCGAACGGACACGGCGGTCTTGGCGTGCATAACCGAAGTAAGGAATAACAGCGGTAATACGGCCAGCAGAAGCACGGCGTAGCGCATCGATCATCACAACCAATTCCATTAAGTTGTCATTGGTTGGCGCACAAGTTGATTGAATAATGAATACGTCACTACCACGAACATTTTCATTAATCTGAACACACACTTCACCATCGGAAAAACGGTTAACTGTCGCGTCTCCTAGTGAAATGTATAGACGGTCAGCAATGCGTTGGGCTAGTTCTGGTGTAGCGTTACCAGCAAACAGCTTCATATCAGGCACGGTGGAAACCTCAGGTTGCGTCCAAGTTGTAGTTACTGACAATCCGTAGAAAGTGTGTTCAAGGTTGTCAATAGGGGAGATGTGTTGACACCTTTTGCGACAAATCCTTGGAGCCAGTCAGGTAATTTTTTCAGTATTGCATCGGCTTCTTGTTGAGTGCCAAATTCAGCAAACACACAAGCGCCAGTGCCAGTCAATCTCGACGGCGCGTATTCTAACAGCCACGAAAGCGCCTTATCAACCTCGGGGTGCAGTCTTCTGACGATTTTTTCGCAATCGTTTTCGTAAATCCCCTCTAAAAGGGCTTTCAGACTGCGTTTTTCTGTATTTCGGGGTAAATCCGGGTGGGTGAAAATATCGCCAGTGGCAATACTGACATCCGGTTTTGCGATTAAGAACCACTTCTCTTCCGGCTCGGCAGGGTGTAACTGTTCGCCGATACCTTCTGCGAATGCGCTAAAGCCGCGGACAAAAACCGGCACATCGGCACCTAGAGCCACCCCAATGTCTGCCAATTGATCGACACTGAGTTTGGTTTGCCATAAATAATTAAGGGCAACCAGCGTGGTTGCCGCATCGGAAGAGCCGCCACCTAAGCCGCCCCCCATTGGCAGGATCTTATCAATATGAATATCGGCCCCCGCTGTCAGGTTAGCCGCTTTACGCAGGCCATCGGCAGCACGATAAATCAAATTATCTTTGGTCTCTACGCCGTCAATGGCCGGTGTCAGGCTTATTTCATCTGAATCGTTAGCGGTTATGGTCAGAGTATCGCCGTGATCTAAAAACTGAAACAGTGTTTGCAGCTCGTGGTAGCCGTTCGGGCGACGACCGGTGATGTAAAGAAATAAATTCAACTTAGCCGGTGCAGGCCAGCTTGTTGTACGGTTCAATATTGGGTTGCGGGGGGGCATGGTGTTGCTCATTGCTGTGTTAAATCCCACTCATTGATGACGAGAGTAATACGTTGCTTGTCTTGTTTTAAAATGATGCGCTTGGGAAGCGATGGCGTGGTGGAATAGTCGTATTCCTGGTAATCCACCTCCCATAACTGATGGTCAATTTGTTTGGCCAGATAGGCGACGCGATTTTCACCATTGAGCTGGTAGGAGTCAGCGTCTGTCGGCAGTCCGATCAGCCAGTCACGCATTTGTTCAATTGGCAAGTTGATACCGGTTAGGTCGCGTACCAGCACGGAGGCATTCGAACCTTTATAACGTTTTCCTTCATGGGAAATCAGCGTTGTTCTGGTCGGTGTCGTATCGAGCTTGAGTAAGGTTTTACCCAAAAAGTTAGTCAGTAACAGGCGATCTGCCTCAGGCGCGGTTTGCCATAACAGATTGGCACCAAAGCGCTGTTCAGGGTCTTTGTAGCCGAGTTTCCCTGTCGCTTTATAGTGGTTCAGGTGCTGAAGGGCTTGTTCATGGCTTTGCCAGTCGGTCTGAGTCACGAGGGGGAGTTGCTGGGCGCAGCCGGTGATGAGAGAAAAAATAAGTGAAAGACCAATGAAACGCCATGCACGGACATGAGAGCTTCGACCCAGAGCAGATCGACCTTGAAAAAATCGAAAAGAGGAGATTGCGGGCATATCAAACGATTCGTTGATTGGTTTGTCGCAAACAATATCTCTAATTGCCCAATAAGCCAAATAAAAGCGTAATTTCAAAAAAATAATCCCGATTGGAACAAAAAAATCGCCCTTAAAATCCGACAAATGTGTGGCTATGCCATATTGATTACATCTGGCTCCTTTTATTACTGTGGGGCATCAAGTAAAATCCCGCCTTAGATCTTTTCATCGGCGAAGTTGGTACACCGTTTCCATGACCCTGCTTGCATTAGGAATTAACCATAAAACGGCTTCTGTCGATCTGCGTGAAAAAGTGGCTTTTTCACCGGATAAACTGAATGAAGCGTTACAGCAGTTAGCAGCTCACCCTGAAGTGACAAGTGGTATCATTGTATCTACTTGTAACCGTACGGAAGTGTACTGCGATGTGACACAGCTTGGGCCGGGGATCATGATTGACTGGCTGACTAATTTTCATCAGCTCTCTGCTGAGGAGTTGATGCCCAGTTTATATTTTCATGAAGAACAGGCGGCTGCACGTCATCTGATGCGTGTTGCGTGCGGGCTGGACTCTTTAGTACTTGGCGAGCCACAAATCTTAGGCCAGGTAAAGCAGGCTTATTCTGACTCACGAGAGCAAGAAGCTGTTCATGGCATGCTGGAAAAACTGTTCCACAAAACTTTCACGGTTGCGAAACGTGTTCGTACTGAAACAGATATTGGCGGTAATGCGGTGTCAGTGGCTTTTGCGGCCTGTACACTTGCGAAGCAAATTTTTGAATCGCTGTCTGAAGCGACTGTGCTGTTGATTGGAGCCGGGGAAACCATTGATCTGGTTGCCCGCCATTTAGTTGAGCAGGGCTGCAATCAGTTAATTGTAGCGAACCGTAGTAAAGAGCGAGCCGCAGGTTTGGCCGATGAATTTGGCGCGGAAGTGATTGGCCTGCCAGACATCCCTGAACATTTGCACCGTGCTGACATTGTGATCAGCTCGACGGCCAGCCCGTTACCGATTGTCGGCAAAGGCATGGTGGAAAATGCGATTAAGGCCCGCCGTCATCAGCCAATGTTATTGGTTGATATTGCGGTACCGCGGGATATTGAAGCAGAGGTCGGTGATCTGAACGATGCCTATCTATATTCAGTGGATGATCTGCACAGTATTGTTGAAAAGAACCAGGAGCAACGTAAAGTCGCCGCGATTCAGGCTGAAGCCATTGTGAGCGAGGAAAGCGCCGCCTTTATGAGTTGGTTGCGTTCACTCGAAGCCGTCGACAGTATTCGTCAGTACCGATCTTATGCCGACGAAATTAAAAATGACATACTTAACCGTAGTTTGCAGGCGATTGCCAATGGCGCTGCGCCAGAAAAAGTGCTGGCGGAGTTAAGTAACAAACTGACCAATAAACTCATTCACGCGCCAACCCGTGCGATGCAGCAGGCGGCTCACAATGGTGAACCGGAAAAACTGGTTGTTATTCGTGAAAGTCTGGGTTTGGACTCGATTAAAAGTTAATTTAAAGACCCTATGAACTCATCAATTTTAGTTAAATTAGAAACCCTGGTTGAGCGTTACGAAGAAGTTCAGCATTTGCTTGGCGATCCAGGCATCATCGGCGATCAAAATAAGTTTCGTGCCCTGTCTAAAGAGTATTCTCAGCTAGAAGAGATCACGTTGTGCTTCAAGGCTTATCAGCAAGCTCAAGAGGATCTGGAAGCGGCGGAAGAAATGGCCAATGAAGACGATCCTGAAATGCGCGAAATGGCGCAGGAAGAAGTCAAAGAAGCCAAAGCCAGCATTCTCCGTTTTGAAGATGAACTGCAGGTATTGCTGATCCCCAAAGATCCGAATGATGATCGTAACTGCTTTGTTGAAATTCGCGCCGGTGCGGGTGGTGATGAAGCGGGTATCTTCGCGGGTGATCTGTTCCGTATGTACAGCCGATATGCAGAGCGTCGTGGCTGGCGTATTGAAGTGATCAATGAAAACCGTTCTGAGCAGGGCGGTTACAAAGAAATGATCGCTAAGGTAAGTGGCGACGGTGCTTACGGCGTCTTGAAATTTGAGTCTGGTGGTCACCGTGTACAGCGTGTACCAGCAACAGAATCACAAGGCCGTGTTCACACGTCAGCATGTACTGTTGCAGTAATGCCTGAAATTCCTGAAGCGGAAGTTCCTGAAATTAATACTGGCGATCTGAAAATAGATACGTTCCGTTCATCAGGCGCAGGTGGTCAGCACGTAAACACCACCGACTCTGCTATTCGTATTACTCACTTACCAACGGGTATTGTGGTGGAATGTCAGGATGAACGTTCACAGCATAAGAACAAAGCGAAAGCGATGTCTGTTCTTGCTGCACGTATAACCAAAGCGGAAGAAGAAAGACGTCATGCAGCAGAAGCAAGCACCCGTCGCAACCTGTTAGGTTCGGGCGATCGTTCTGACCGTATTCGTACGTATAATTACCCTCAAGGTCGTGTATCAGACCACCGTATCACCTTAACTCTTTATCGTTTGAATGAAGTGATGGAAGGGGATATGGATAGCTTGATTCAACCTGTTATTCAAGAACACCAAGCAGACGAACTGGCTGCGATGGCTGAGCAACAGTAATGTCACTCAGCATTGAAGCGCTGATAAAGCAAACCGCTTTGCAATTAACGAAGGCGGGTTCTGATAGCCCGCAGTTAGATTCGGCGGTATTGCTGTGCCATGTATTAGATAAACCCCGTAGCTACTTGCTAACCTGGCCTGAAAAAAAGCTGGAAGAGGAGCAATACGCGGCTTTTGATGCATTACTGAGGCGACGCCTGGCGGGTGAGCCGGTGGCTTACATTCTGGGTGAACGTGAATTTTGGTCACTGCCGCTGAAAGTCTCGCCGTCGACGCTGATCCCGCGGCCGGATACCGAGCGTCTGGTTGAACTGGCCTTGGAGAAAATTCCGGCCCAACCCTGTTCGGTATTGGATTTAGGCACAGGTACTGGCGCTATTGCGTTAGCGGTTGCTTCAGAGCGTGCTGATATTCAGGTTACGGGGATCGATCTTCGCCCTGAAACGGCTGCGCTGGCAACGGAAAACAGTGAGCGGTTAAATATTCGCAATGCCCGTTTCCTCGCTGGAAGCTGGTACACCCCATTGGCTGAAACTGAACAGTTTGCCGTTATTGTCAGCAATCCACCTTACATTGATGAAGCTGATCCGCATTTGTCCCAGGGCGATGTACGGTTCGAGCCGAAAAGTGCGCTGGTTGCTGACGATAATGGCCTGGCTGATATTAAGATCATCAGCCAGCAAGGACGTCAACATTTGCAACCAGGAGGCTGGTTGCTGATGGAACACGGCTTTGAGCAAGGGGAAGCGGTACGCACCATTTTACAGGAACTGGGTTATCACCTGGTCTCAACAGCACAAGATTATGCCGGGCTCGATCGAGTCACCATGGGCAGCTGGCAAGGATAGAGAGAGAAATATGTACGATGTAATGATAGATTTTCATAAGGCAGCAATCGCATTAAGTATATTACTGTTTGTTGCCCGTTATTGCCTGATGATGGCTAATTCTCAGTTGACGGAGAAAAAATTCTTCAAAGTCACACCACATGTGGTTGATAGCGTAATGCTATTGTCTGGCATCGGACTTATTATGATGTCTGGGATTATGCCTTTCACCGAAACAGGTAGCTGGCTTACCCAGAAACTGAGCTGCGTACTGGCCTATCTTGCACTGGGCTTTTTTACCCTGAAATATGGCAAGAACAAGGTATTTAAGACCTTTGCTTTCTTCGGGGCATTAGGTTGGGTGATGGCGGCTGCGAATATTGCAGTAACGAAAACGTCATTTCTGGGGTAAGTCATGTTGCAGTTTAATGATGACGAGTTGGATCAGATGGAGCTGGTGGAAGGGGCAATGGAAATCACTGCTGCTGTCGAACCGGCTTTTCCTGTTGCCTGGGTACGTCTTCAGCTAAAGAAGCTCGCTCAGGAAGCTGAACATACGTTGATGGATGAGCCAAACCCAAGACTGCGACTGGAAGGTCTGTTACGACTATTTTATCGTGAATGGGGATTTCAGGGCGATCATCAGCAATACTTCTCTTCTGAAAATGCGTTGCTGGATAAAGTGCTGCAGCGCAAGAAAGGGATTCCGGTCAGCCTTGGTGCGATTTTTCTATACTTAGCGCGTCATCTGGAACTACCGGTCACCAGTGTCGGGTTTCCGACCCAGTACATTCTGAAAGTCGATTGGTACGATGGCGAACAGCAGTTTATCAATCCCTTTGATGGTGAATATATCAGTTTACGTACCTTGCGTGGATGGCTTATTGGTTACAAAGGTCCGTTTACAGAGCTCAAAGATGAGCATTTCGCCACTGCGGATAACAAAGACATCCTGGCTCGCTGGCTAACGGTGTTGAAAAGCGCACTATTACGTGAAGAGCATTATACTGATGCTTTGCGTTGCAGTGACTTAGCTTTATCTATCCGTCCTGACGATCCGCATGAAATCCGCGATCGTGGTTATATCTATCAGCAGTTAGATTGCAGCCATGCCGCAGCGACAGATTATGCCTATTTCATCGAGCAATGCCCGGAAGATCCGGCGGCAGAATTGCTTAAGTTGCAGGTTCAGGCGTTAAATGAAGAGCCTCTTACCCTGCATTAATTAAAACGAGAAGATAAACATGATGGAACAAAAAATTGTTCGTATTGGTGACATTGACGTAGCTAACGACAAGCCTTTTGTCTTGTTCGGTGGTATGAACGTGCTTGAGTCTCGTGATCTGGCTATGCAGATCTGTGAGCATTACGTTGAAGTAACCAATAAATTAGGTATTCCTTACGTTTTCAAGGCTTCTTTCGATAAAGCTAACCGTTCATCGGTACGTTCATACCGTGGTCCGGGTATGGATGAAGGCCTGAAAATTTTTCAGGAACTGAAAGATACCTTTGGCGTAAAGATCATCACTGACATCCACGAAATTCATCAGGCGCAACCTGTCGCTGATGTGGTTGATGTTATCCAGCTGCCTGCTTTCCTGGCGCGCCAGACTGATTTGGTTGAAGCGATGGCGAAAACCGGTGCTGTGATCAATGCGAAGAAACCTCAGTTTATGAGCCCGGGTCAGGTTGGTAATATTGTTGAGAAGTTTGCTGAGTGTGGCAACGACAATGTGATCTTATGTGAGCGCGGTGTGTTGCACGGCTACGATAACTTAGTTGTCGATATGCTTGGCTTTGACGTGATGAAGAAAGCCTCGAAAGGCAGCCCTATCATCTTTGACGTCACCCATGCCCTGCAATGCCGTGATCCACTGGGTGCCGCTTCTGGTGGCCGTCGTGAACAAACGATTGATCTGGCACGCTCTGGTATTGCTGCAGGTATTGCGGGTCTGTTTATGGAAGCACACCCAACACCCGATCAAGCACGTTGTGATGGCCCATCGGCCTTCCCGTTAGATAAGCTAGAGCCGTTCCTGGCGCAGATCAAACAGCTCGATGATCTGATTAAAAGCTTTGAGCATATCGATATTCAATAAGTTGATAACAGCTTAAGACCTAGACGGCTAAGTAGAGAATTCTGCTTAGCCGTTTTTTTTGAGTTGTTTCTATTTCAAACGATCTTAGTTGCTTATATAAAATATTACCATTATGAAAAATTCGGACGATCACTCTAACTGTTGATCTATTAGTGGTGATATTCATTATTCATCAGGAAGATATTGGATGATGCACCTACTATAGGCTATTGAGGGAGTGATATCTGTCACGCCTGCTCTGTGAGAATTAAATTCTGCAACTGTATACTTCTCCCCGAATAAATTTCGTAGAAGTTGGATGTTACGTGTCATTATACCAAGATATACCTTTATGCAATGAGTCAGCGTCGTTATCTCGCTGGAATAGCCATGATACAAGCTGGATGCTGAGCTTATTTGGTACCGCCGTCGGTGCGGGAATTTTATTTTTACCGATTAATATTGGTGCGGGTGGATTCTGGCCGCTAGTGTTGATGGCGATATTTGCAGGCCCAATGACGTATTTTGCTCACCGTGGATTAGCACGGTTTGTTCTTTCCTCATCTCGCCCACAAGCTGACTTTACGGAAGTGGTTGAAGAGCACTTTGGTACCTCGACCGGACGTATTATTTCGGTTCTCTATTTTCTGTCGATTTTTCCTATTTTACTGATCTATGGTGTGGGCCTCACCAATACGGTTGACAGCTTTATCGTCAACCAGCTAGGCATGGCTTCACCACCGCGGGTACTGCTTTCTGGTGGGCTGGTCTTTAGTATGATTGCCATCATGATGGCAGGTGAAAAAGTCATGCTGAGGGCGTTTGAGATTATTGTTTACCCGTTAGCGATTATCTTGGCCGGCCTGTCTCTTTATTTGGTTCCAAACTGGCGTTTACCTGAATTATCAGCCTCATTTGACGCTGGGCAATTTACGGCAACACTTTGGCTGGCGGTGCCTGTTACCGTCTTTGCATTCAGCCATGCGGCTGCTATTTCAAGCTTTGCAGGTGCACAGCGTCGTCATTATGGTTCACATGCCACACCTAAAGCAGAGCAAATCTTAAAACGCACCTCTGTCATGCTGATCTCATTTGTTCTGTTCTTTGTCTTCTCGTGTGTACTGAGTTTAAGCCCCGAGCAGCTTCTGGAAGCGAAGGCGCAAAACGTATCGGTATTATCATATCTGGCGAATGTCCATGACAGCCAGGTTATTGTGGCATTCGGCCCATTGATCGCCTTTATTGCGATTTCATCTTCTTTCCTCGGTCACTTTTTAGGGGCGCGGGAAAGTTTAAACGGCATGCTGAAAAAGCAATCGCAGTTAAGTGCCAAGAAAGCGGATTGGTTGGGTATTGTATTCATGTTCTTCAGTATTTGGGGGGCCGCAGTGTTGAACCCGAGTATTTTAGGCATGATGGAAGCTTTCTCTGGCCCTGTCATTGCGATGATTTTGTTTATCATGCCAATGATTGCGGTATATAACGTGGATGCGTTGAAGTGCTATCGTGGCAAGTTCAGCACTTACTTTATTCTGGTGATGGGATTGTTGGCAGTATCTGCGATCCTGTTTAAGTTATTCTAATAACAAAGAAAAGGGAGTGCCATAATAGCACTCCCTTTTGATTCTCTATGACGGTTCTTACTCTTTTCCTAGAACCTAGAACCTAGAACCTAGAACCTAGAACCTACAACTTAAAGCGGTTAATTTCCTGCTGCAGTTCGTGCGACAGGTTAGATAACTCAGCAGCTTGCTGTGCGGCTTCATCGGCTTCAATCGCTAATTCGTTTGAAACGTCACGAACCCCTTCGGTATTGCGGGTGATCTCTTCGGTTACCGATGATTGCTCTTCTGCAGCAGAAGCGATTTGGGTTGCCATATCGCTGATATTGGTCACTGCATTGTTGATTTGTGACAAGCTTGCAGAGGCGGCATTCGCGTCGTCAACACTGGTTTCAGCCAGGTGGCGGCTATCTTCCATGATCCCAACTGCACGACCGGTGGTCTGCTGCAGAGTTTCAATCATCTGCTGAATTTCCTGGGTAGAAGCATGGGTACGTTGGCTCAGTACACGTACTTCATCAGCTACCACGGCGAAACCACGGCCCTGCTCACCGGCGCGAGCGGCTTCGATTGCCGCATTCAGTGCCAGCAAGTTTGTCTGCTCGGCAATGCCCTGAATCGTCGACAGAATCGTATTAATGCTCTGAGCGTGAGTATTCAGCTCTCCGATCACTTCCGTTGCCGTTTCAACCTCACGGGCCAGACTGGAGATAGATTGCTGGCTCTGGCCTACCTGAGTGGCACCATGTTCAGAAACGGTAACGGTTTCGCCCGATGTGCTTGCCGTGTTCTCGGCATTATTGGCAATTTCCTGGGTAGCGGCCGCCATTTCATTAATCGCCGTTGCCACCATATTGATTTCATCTTGCTGATGCTGAATACGGGTACTGCGCTCTTCTGCCTGTGAAGCCGTTATTTGCGACTGCTGGTTCAGTGACGCAGACACTTCGCTCAGACGGGTGACCATACCGTGCATATTGCCGACAAAGCGGTTGAAGTTGTGGGCCAGCTGACCCACTTCATCATCGCTGCGTGGTTCCAGACGCTGAGTCAGATCGCCTTCACCGGTGGCAATTTTTGCCAGTGCTTCAGATACGCGGCCTAAGTCACGGAATAAGAAACCGACTAACCAGGCTACGGCACTTACCACAATCAGGGTAATCACGATTGCAGTGATGATCAGCTGACGAAGCAGGCTGGTGTGGCTGGCTTCTTCTGTTGCGCGATCCATTTCGATACCGAGGATCCAGTCGGTGTTCGGTACGTTAGCAAAGTAAATTAGCTTTGCTTGTCCGTTGATCGTGATTTCATTAATACGGTTACCCTGATCTTTGCTGCCTTGCAGGCTGGCTTCGATAATCGACATGTTGATCTCTTTGCTATAACTGTTGATTGGTTTTAGCAGCAAAGATTGATCCGGATGGGCTAGAAAAGTGCCGTCTTGTTTATTGATCAGCATCGCATAAGCATTGTCACCAACATCGAGGTTAATCACATCATTGATTAACTGATCGATAAGTACGTCGGCACCGACAACGCCCACCATGGTGCCGTTTTTCATCACGGGCTCTGCAATGGTAACTAACAGTGCGTTAGTGATTGCATCGCGATATGCCGTGGTGATGATCTGTTTACCGGCGCTTTGAGCGTCACGGTACCAAGGGCGGGTACGGGGATCGTAATCGGCGCGGTTTCTTTCCGGGTGCGAGCGGTACATCCCACCAGCGGGAGTGCCCAGAAAGATATCGTCAAAGCCACCGGCTTTACGTGCTTGTTGTAAAAACGGTACGACATCCGCTTCAGTGCTATAGTCATTGAACGCACTTGCAATGTCGCTACGGATAGAAATCCAGTCTGAAATCCCTTCAGTTGCCGCAGCCGCCAGGCTGTCAGCTCGCGAGTAAATACTGCTGCGGGTTTGGTCAAAAAGTTGATCGGCGGCTAGCCAGGTTAGTGCTGTGGCCATTACGACGACCGCAGATAAGCTGGCACCAATGAGTTTGTGCTTTAAGGATAATTTCATTTTGGATCTCAGAGGGCGGGATGGAAAAAGTCATTTTTAAGCGGCGAATTCTATAGAGAATTTGAACAATATGCACGCGAAAGTGGCACATGCTTTTCCCTTTTTAATCATGTTAATTAAACGGTTTTTTATTGACGCACCTTGTGATTGGTGTCAAAAAATCGTCCTTGCCGAAATGTCATTACATATTCTTTTAGGGCATGAACATATAGATGTTTAGACGTCTAGATGTTGACACGTATAGAGGGAAGTTTTAGTCTAGGGCAAATTTTAAAATAGATGTCCTGTAGTCATCATGTCGAACACAACACAACAATTAACGATTAAGCCTTCAGCACTTGCATTGCTGCCTTTAGGCATTTTCCTCGCCTTATTTATCGGTGTGGGGAGCTATCTCACTATGCAAGGGGTAGACTTCGCGTTCTACCAGTTACCGGCACCTGTTGCCGCTTTGCCTGCTGTTCTCATCGCGCTGTTATTAAGCAAAGAAAAGCTTAATAAGGCTATTGAACAGTTTTTACAGGGGGTAGGCCATAGCGATATTATTGCTATGTGTATGATTTACCTGCTTGCTGGGGCGTTTGCGGCGGTTGCTAAAGCCACTGGCGGTGTTGATGCTACCGTGAACCTTGGCCTTTCAATGTTGCCTGCTAGCATGATCTTACCAGGTATCTTCGTGATTTCTGCATTTATAGCGACAGCGATGGGAACATCAATGGGAACCATTGCCGCTGTTGCACCTGTCGCGTTAGGTATTGCGCAGGCTGCAGGGATAGATGTTGCGCTGACTGCCGGTGTCGTACTCAGCGGTGCGATGTTTGGTGACAACCTGTCTATTATCTCTGATACCACGATTGCGTCGACCCGGTCGCAAGGTTGTCAGATGCGCGATAAGTTTCGCGAGAATATCCGTATTGCTCTGCCGGCAGCACTGTTTGCGATTGCCGTTTTTGCCTTCAGCAGTGCGGTAACAGAGGTACCTGCTGCTGGTGATGTTGAGTGGCTGAAAGTATTGCCTTATATCACAATTCTGGTACTGGCCGTTTCTGGTCTGAATGTGTTTGTGGTGCTAAGCCTGGGCATTTTGCTGGCAGGTGGTGTGGGTCTGATGTCTGCAGATGAGTATACCTTGTCGACATATGCGAAAGATATCTACGCCGGCTTTGGCAATATGCAGGAAATCTTCCTGCTGTCGATGCTGATTGGCGGTATTAGTGAGTTGATGCGTCAGCAAGGTGGCTTGGCTTACCTGACTCAGATGATCAGTCGCATTATCCGTCTGTTTAGCAAAGATCATAGTAATGAACAGAATCTACGTGCGAGTGAGCTGGGTATCGCCGGTCTGGTTGGCCTGACGAACTGTTGTACAGCGAACAATACGGTGGCCATTATTGTGTCCGGTGGTGTTGCAAAAGAATTAGCTGAAGAAAATGGTGTCACACCACGCCGTGCAGCCAGTCTGCTGGATATCTTCTCTTGTGTCATTCAGGGCGTATTGCCGTATGGCGCACAAGCATTACTATTGGGATCAGTATTTGGCTTATCGCCACTGGAAGTCGTGAGCCACTCTTATTATTGTTTCTTCCTGGCCATTGCGGCTGTGGTCGCTGTGCTATTGAAACATCCAAGCCGTAAATTGGTTTGCGCTTAATATAGGTTTATACAAGTGCTTGATTGATATTCAAGATAACTAATAATGCTATCAAAAGCTCCGCACTGACGGAGCTTTTTTGTGCTTGTAATAGATGTTTGGCGTAATGGGATTTTCTGTAAAGTGATCTGGTCAACAGATTGATGAAATGAACCCGCAACCCGTATTTAATTAATTTAAACTGAGGCCTGTTTGTATCTGCATTTCATAGGTCAGACTTAACTGCAAGGAATGCAGGCAGTGGTGTATACCTTGGGTATAAATAATAAATAATAAATAAAAAACACATGATTAAGGTGAAAAACATGAAGCAACGCCTATTTACCAAAGCAGTATTAAGCGCAGCTTTACTTGCTGCGCTTTCTGGTTGTGCGAGTCAAGCTGATAACGCCTCTCCAGCATGGGATGCTGATAAGACGTATAAAATAACAATCATCCATACCAACGATCACCATGGCCGTTTCTGGCAAAATAAAAATGGTGAATATGGGATGGCAGCACGTAAAACGCTGTTAGAACAAATTCGTACAGAGGTGGCCGCTGAAGGTGGGACATCGTTGCTTCTTTCTGGTGGTGATATTAACACCGGCGTTCCTGAATCAGATCTGCAAGATGCGGAACCAGATTTTAAAGGTATGAACATGCTGGGTTACGATGCCATGGCATTGGGTAACCATGAATTTGACAACCCGCTGGAAGTACTGCGTAAGCAGGAAGCGTGGGCTGAGTTCCCGATGCTTTCGGCCAATATCTATGACAAGGCAACCGGTAAGCGTTTGTTCCAGCCGTATCAGATCTTCGAGCAGCAAGGCATTAAAATCGCCGTTATCGGTTTAACAACTGAAGATACAGCGAAAATTGGTAACCCGGAATTTATCGGTGGCATTGATTTCCGTGATCCAAAAGAAGAAGCGAAAAAGATCATCGCTGAACTGAAAGAAACAGAAAATCCGGATGTTATCATCGCAGCAACACACATGGGCCATTACGAAAATGGCAACCGCGGGGTTAATGCGCCGGGCGATGTTGCGTTAGCGCGCTACGTTACTGAAGGTAATTTGGACATGATTGTCGGCGGCCACTCGCAAGAGCCTGTCTGCATGGAAGGTCCTAACATGTACAACAAGAACTTCAACCCAGGCGAAGCGTGTCAGCCCGATCAGCAAAATGGTGCCTGGATTGTTCAGGCCCATGAGTGGGGCAAATATGTGGGCCGTGCGGACTTTGAGTTCCAGAACGGTGAACTTCAGATGGTTAGTTATGATCTGATCCCGATTAACCTGAAGAAAAAAGTGAAGATGGCTGACGGCTCTAAGAAGCGCGTCTTCATCGAGGATGAAATTTCTCAGGACGAAGAAGTCTTGTCCTTCCTGACACCGTACCAGGAGAAAGGTCAGGATCAGTTGAATATTAAGATTGCCCAATCCAATGGTAAGCTGGAAGGTGATCGTAATGTGGTTCGTTTCCAGCAGACTAACCTGGGCCGTCTGATTGCAGCCTCACACATGCAGCGCGCTAAAGCTGACTTTGCTGTAATGAACTCTGGCGGTGTTCGTGATTCTATCGCCGATGGTAATATTACCTATAAAGACGTATTGACGGTACAGCCATTCGGAAACATCGTGACTTACACGGATATGACGGGTACTGAAGTAACCGATTATCTGAATGTAGTGGCAACTAAACCTGTAGATTCTGGCGCTTACGCTCAGTTTTACGGTATTTCAATGGTTGTTGAAAATGGTGCAGTTCGTGATGTGAAAATTGGCGGCAAAGCGCTGGATCCAAAAGCGACATACCGCTTTACGATTCCAAGCTTCAACGCAGCCGGTGGTGATGGCTATCCGAAGGTTGCAGGCCACCCTGGTCACGTAAACACGGGTTTTGTTGATGCTGAAGTACTGAAAGAGTTCCTTCAGGCAAACAGCCCAATTGATGTAAATGCCTACGCGCCAAAAGGTGAAATGGTTTACAAATAATCGGCTTATGCGTTAATTGGAAGCGGCATCCAGCGATCTGGGTGCCGTTTTTTTTCGCTGGTATTTATAGTAAGACAGAATCTCGCATATTGGAGTGGTTTGGGTATAGTGGTTAAACAATGTCGTTAAACGAACAAATTATTACCACTCGATCTAAGGCGTAAACAACAATGACTCCAGCGATTAAACTTGCCAAAAAACATGGGATCAATTTTACCGTTCATCACTATGAACATGATCCGGCAAATACTAACTTCGGCTTAGAGGCCGCAGAAGTGCTGGGTCACAATCCCGATCTGGTGTTTAAAACATTATTGTTTGCCCTCAATGGTGATGCAAAAAAACTGGCAGTGGCAATTGTTCCGGTATCAGGCATGCTCGATCTTAAAGCCGCCGCCAAGGCTGCCGGGGGCAAGAAAGCAGATATGGCCGACCCTCAAATAGCAGAAAAAACAACAGGCTATATTGTGGGAGGGATCAGCCCTCTGGGGCAGAAGAAGCGTTTGCCGACTTTCATTGATGCTTCTGCACAACAATTTGAGACGATTTGTGTCAGTGCAGGACGTCGAGGCTTAGAAATTGAGTTGGCTCCGAAAGATTTGCTGTCGCTTACCCAAGGCCGTTTTGCGCCGCTTTCAAAAGCTAAGAGTTAAAAGCAAATTAGCGATATCGTTTGTCCAGATAACTATACAGTCGTTGGTTTACATGATGAAAAATCACAACCTTAATCTGCTACGGACATTACAAGTGTTACTGGAAGAATGTCATGTCAGTCGTGCAGCTGAGCGGTTGCATGTCACTCAGTCTGCCGTGAGCCGTCAGTTAACCCAGCTTCGGGAGTTATTTCACGATCCGCTACTGGTTCGAGATGGGAATCGGCTATTGCCGACCCCTCGTGCTGAGCAGCTCAAGCTGAAACTTGATGGGCTGTTAACTGAATGTCATAGTTTATTTGAGCCCGAGGATTTCCAACCCGCGCACTGGCAAGGTCGGGTTGTGCTTTCATCATCTGACTATGTCGCGCAATATATTTTGCCTGATATTGTTGATCGGTTGAGAGAGCGGGCTCCGCTACTCAATGTGGCTTATCAGCTGTGGTCTCCTAAGCAATTTGACCAACTGGCTGAGCTGGATATTCAACTGGTGTCGACCATGTTACCGAAGATCCCTGATGGACTGTGTGGTGAGCCCATTGGGGCAGATCATCCGGTTTGCGTGATGCGCTCTGATCACCCTTTAGCCGGGGCTGATAGCTTAAACCTGGATGACTTTTTGCGTTTCAGCCATGTCTCCGTTACCGGAGGCGGGGATAAAGACAGCTTCGTTGATCGCAGCTTAGCTGAGCAAGGGAAAAGCCGGCATATTCAATTTACCGTCCCTTTCTTTACATCGGCATTAACGGCTGTCTGCCGATCGGATATGTTGCTGGTGATCCCAGAGCATATCGCAGTGAATATGCAGCAGTTGTTTTCCATCACCTATTTTTCGCTTCCGGTTTCGGTTCCAGAACATAAATATTGGCTGATCTGGCACCCTAAATACGACAATGACCCTTCTCATCAATGGCTTAGAGAGTTGGTATTAACGCTGATGAGGGACTCTATGTATTCAATGGCTGTGACGAGTACGGAGTAGTTTATGCGTGGTATTTACTGGGTATGAGTAATTATCATAGCGGAAATGATTTCTTTTGATTTCTAATTATAACCTCTGCTTGTTAAGTTATACCCAATCCACTTCAAGATGCAGTGTTCAGCGAGAATGCAGTGGCTTTTAGGCAAGGCAACCCTATGAGCGAATAGTGGTTCTATTTGGAGTATATTTCCCCAGCAGAAGGAGTAAGGCATGACACTGAGTATTTGGCTTTCATTATTAATGATTTGTATATTGGGGGCGATGTCTCCGGGCCCCAGTTTAGCGGTTGTTGCCAAGCATAGTCTCGCCGGAGGGAGGACTCACGGTATTGCTACGTCGTGGGCTCATGCTTTAGGTGTGGGAGGCTATGCGTTGCTGACCTTGCTGGGGCTTGCCGTGGTATTAAAGCAGTCACCGACTTTATTTATGTTTATCTCTTACGCGGGGGCGGCGTACTTAGCCTATTTAGGGCTTAATGCATTACGTTCCAAAGGGGGAGTTGCGGCGAAACTGTCGGCCGGGGAAAAAGCGAGTCTCAGCGAGGCGGCGCGTGACGGCTTAATGATTTCGTTATTGAACCCGAAACTGGCCCTGTTCTTTATAGCGCTATTCAGTCAGTTTGTTGCCGTGGGGACAGAAGCGTCGAGCCGTGCGATTATTGTCGCGACGCCTTTGTTAGTGGACGGTTTATGGTACACCTTTATTGCTATTGTCCTCTCCAATCCCAGCGTTCTGGCTACGTTACGAACCAAAGCGCAACTGATTGATCGTTTGTCTGGCATTGTATTGATACTGTTGGCATTTCGAGTGGTGTGGCAAGCTTAGACTAGAGACTAGAGACTAGAGACTAGAGACTAGAGACTAGAGACTAGAGACTAGCGTTGGCGTTTTTGATGACGTTCGCGATTTTCCAGTTTTCGTTCCGGGCTCTTTTTGAGCATGACGTAAGTCGCCCCAGTCCCACCGTGTTGTCGCTGGGCAGAATGGAAACACATGATATCTGAAATCTGTTCTAACCAGGTTGTGACATAACTTTTCATCATCGCTGGTGGATTAGAACGTTCACCTTTGCCATGGATAATCATCACCGTACGTACATCCATACGCTGGCACTGCTTTAGAAATTGCAGTATTTCATCACGAGCCTGTTGTAGGGTTTTACGATGCAGATCTAAACGAGCCTGGATCTCGTATTTGCCAAGACGTAGCTTCCTGAACACACCTTCCTGTACACCGTCGCGTTTAAATTCAACCATATCTTCAGGTTTTAGCATATTCGCGTAATCAAGAGACAGGTATTCTGGGTCGCTATCTGTAAGTGACTGTGCTGCAATTTGTCTGGCTATGTGCGCTTCGGTTACTTGGTATTTATGATGCGCTTCGACTTGGTCTTGTTTGAGCGGTGATACATCAGCCATCATCTCTCGGAAGAGATCTGATTCATCGTTATCTGACATGATGGTTCGGAGTTAGGGGAGGATATTGTTATTATACGAGCCATGTACCAAGGCATAAAGAAAAAAGAAATCCAGGGTCAAGACCGACAGTTTGACCCTGGGAAGCAAATTACTTTGCTAAATGGCTCTAGTGAGGAGAGGGTGCTGATAGTACTTTGTAGACAAAGTAACCACCGAAAAATATCATTAATCCCAACGCCCCAAAGATGACGATCATTGAAGAGAGCCCTATGGCATTACCAAATAGAAGATCTAACCAAAAATCCATGCTCTGCCCTTAAGTCGTGGAATAGTGGTTACAAGATAACCAGTGAAATGAAATTGTTATGATGATCTGGATCAATGGTTCGAGGGTTGTTTGATTTGTGTTCAAAGTGATGCGTTTGAGATCACTTAACTAACGGTGTTTTCTCTACTTTGATTGTTTGATGAGCAACTGATCCCTGAATAGTAAAAAATGCATTGTAAAACTTGCTTAAAATTAATTGCTGAGTAATATAGGCGGCCTCGACAGATACTGAGTCGAGGATCGAGTGACGAGCTTAGAGGAAACAACTCTTTGCATATATCTCGAAACAATAGTCGGTGAATAGCGCAGTTTGGTAGGGCATCCTGATTTTAGGAGTAGCGGACCAGAGGGCGACCCTCGGCAAGGGCACCAAAAGCCAAAAAATAGTTCGGTGAATAGCGCAGCTTGGTAGCGCATCTGGTTTGGGACCAGAGGGTCGGGGGTTCGAATCCCTCTTCACCGACCACTTTATTTCTGTTGGATGTAAGTCGGGCAGAACAATCTGGTAAGATTTGAAACATACAAAGAAGTGTCGAGTATCTAGAACCTAGTACCTAGTATCTAGTATCTAGTAACCTAGTACCTCGCTTCTAATGTCGGTGAATAGCGCAGCTTGGTAGCGCATCTGGTTTGGGACCAGAGGGTCGGGGGTTCGAATCCCTCTTCACCGACCACTTTATTTCTGTTGGATGTAAGTCGGGCAGAACAATCTGGTAAGATTTGAAACATATAAAGAAGTGTCGAGCACCTAGAACCTAGTATCTAGAACCTCGTTACTAATGTCGGTGAATAGCGCAGCTTGGTAGCGCATCTGGTTTGGGACCAGAGGGTCGGGGGTTCGAATCCCTCTTCACCGACCACTTACAATGGTGGCTATAGCTCAGTTGGTAGAGTCCCGGATTGTGATTCCGGTTGTCGCGAGTTCAAGCCTCGTTAGCCACCCCATATTCAGGTAATGCATGCATTTC
>NZ_JAKJSP010000081.1:0-21046 GCF_050337085.1 Photobacterium sagamiensis
AGCCAGGATCAGGGATTTATATTGGGTGATGCTTTTACCCAGCAACAGGCCTAAACGTGTACGGCGTAGCAAGAGATCATCAAGGTGAGTCACACATTCATGTATCAGTGACCATTCCAGCTCGCGCCATTGGTAGCGGCTGATCCCGATCTCCTGTTTCTTGCTCATGTCCGCGATATGTTCAGCAAAAGCGCCGAAGTGACCGTGTAACCGTTTGTCTACATACCGGTTGTGTTCTGGTTGACTGAATTGTGCCGTTGTTAGCTGTTTGAATAAATCTGCTTTTTGCTGTTTTGCGGCATCAAGCACTTGTTGCGCCATTAAATTGTAAGTGGTTAATTTCCCACCCGAAACAGAAATCAATCCCGGTTTTTGCCAGATCAGATGATCACGTTTTTCTTTTGATGGCGGCAGGTTAGGATCGGTACTGAAAATGGGGCGAACACCGCTCCAGCAGCTGATCACATCGTTAGCCTTTATCTGAAAATGAGGAAATAGACGATCACAGATGGTCAGCAGATAATCGACTTCCTTTTTGTTTATTCTGGGTTCTTGGTTGAGCTTCACATCATGATCAAGATCGGTGGTGCCAATGACGGTACAACCCTCCCACGGGAAGATAAACACAGGGCGTTTATCTTCAGGATGGAAAAAGCTAATGCAGGCCGGTACAGGTAAACGCTCAAAGGGTAATACAAGATGGCTGCCTCTTAGCGGGCGCAGAACACCTTGTTCCAGCGGGTGAAGTTTCGCAGCCCAGGCACCTGCCGCATTGATCACAACCTTAGCATTGATTTCATATTGCTCGGGGTTATCACCAAACTGCACTTTTACACCGGTGCTTTCTCCATCTGATTCCATTAACGCATTCACTTGCGCGTAATTGATTGCGGCACCGCCAGCCAGCACGCCGTCTTGCAGCAGACGTAATACCAGACGGGCATCATCGGTAGTGGCATCGGCAAATAGGCTGACACCGCAGATCTGATCAACATTCAGAAAGGGCAGCCAGTCTTTAGCCTGTGTGATTGACAGAGCACGGTGATGGCGGCATTTCGCCAGCTTGTCATAGACGTTTAGTACCTGGGAAAACAGCATTGGGTGAGGAAATTCACCCTTACGGTGTAACATCAGATAAGGCATTACCTCGACCAGTCCCGGTAACTGGGCGATCATCCTTTCTCTTTCCTGTGCGGCGTCACGGGTCAGACGCCACTGGCCTGTTGCCAGATAGCGCAATCCGCCGTGAACCATTTTAGATGAGCGGCTTGATGTCCCCCAGGCAAAATCTCTCTGCTCCAGCAACAGTACCTTAAGCCCCTGAGCGGTGGCCAGATGAAAAATGCCGGCCCCGGTGATCCCCCCGCCGATAATGACTAAATCAAATTCGCCCGGGTTATTCATGCTTAAGGTGTTCTTAAAGTCAGATGCCGCCTGGTGAAGGGTTCTGCTAGTCATAGGCTACTCCAGATCGTTAAACAGTTTTCCCGGGTTTAATTGCTTTTCGGGGTCGAAGAATTCAAAGCTACGTTTGAGTGAGGCAATAACCAGCTCGCTCTTTTCCTGCTCAAGGTAAGGTGCATGATCGAGCCCGACACCGTGCTGATGGCTGATCGTCGCCTGATTATCAACAATGATTTGCGAGGTGCTGTGTTTCAGCGTTTGCCAGCGCTGATGAGTTTCCTGATAGCTGTCGGCAACGCGGAATACATAAGTGGTATAGATACTGCCGCCATCACTGTAGAGGTGGGACAGGTGAGTGAAGACATGCACTTTCTCGCCAAACTTTTCCAGCCCGTGGCGCAGGTTATGCTCAATCTTTTCAATCAGAGAGGGAATGTTAGACCAGTTAGTTGCTGTTTCCAGCGTATCGACCACATAACCCCGCTGCCATAAGGTTTCTCGCAGATAGGGGAAGGTAAAGCGTTTATGCGCCCACTTTTTGCCTAAAGGCTGACCTGTATTAAAGCCGCCAAAATGCCGGATGGTCTGTTTAAGTTCGCGATAGACGGAACGGTTGCTGAGCCGGTTGCCGGTGATGCCATAAACCATCATGGTTTTGTTATCACCAATGCCTTTCAAAGCCATCAGTCGTGACAGCCATTGCCGTTGCGTCGCAGTGGCTGACAGGAATAACTGAGTACGGGTTTCCTCGCTATTACTCAGACGCAGCATAGAGAGAGGGAGTTTCTGCTGGATCAGTTCACGAACGCAGCGCATACCTTGAGGCCAGTTCGGCAGAAAGGCCACACCGAAGATCTCCTGCTGCGGCAGTCGGCTGACTTTGACCTTGGCTTCGCTGAGGATCCCAAGACGGCCTTCAGATCCGAGTAGCAGTTGTCGCCAGTCCGGACCTGCCGATGAAGCGGGGACTGTGGGAATATTGATGGTACCGTTAAAGGTTTCCAGTTTGCCGCCAGCAAACAGGTTTTCTATCCGGCCATAGCGCAGTGACTGCTGACCGCTGGAGCGGGTGACGATCCAACCGCCGAGTGTGGACAGTTCAAATGACTGGGGAAAGTGGCCTAATGTATAACCATGCGCCTGCAACTGAGCTTCCAGAAACGGTCCTGCAACGCCAGCCCCGAACGTTGCAATCTGATCGTCGCGATCCAGATCCAGCAGACGGTTCATTTTAACCATTGAAACCGTGAGCACTGGCCGCTCTGAACGGTGGGTGTTGATATGGCCGACGACAGACGTACCGCCGCCATAGGGGATCAGATCCCAGCCGTTTTGTTTGGCTTGTGCCAGTAATTGGCGAACTTGCTCGCTGCAGGTCGGAAAGGCAACAGCATCCGGGAAGATTGTAAAGTCACCACTTTTCATTGCCAGCCAGTCAGGCAGGCTTTGCCCTCTGGCATGGCGAATGCGGTCTTCACACTTAATTGAGTAAAGTCCACTGGGAGGCAGTCGTGATTCAGGAACTTGAGCCATTACCTGTTCCCAATCGGCACTTGCCAGCGGCTGACCGTCACCAAGAGTCTGACGAAGAAAATGGGCACCGTCTGCCGTTAAAGCCATTTCCTGACCGGCTTGCCCCCAGCCATTCCAGCGCCGCTGGCTAATATCACGTGAGCTCATATCTGCGTCCCTGATTGTTTTTTGTTCATTTAATCCTACAATGGTATGAATAAATGTCAGTGACAAATATGGACAGGATATGCAGGATAGGGAAAAAACACGACTGTCTCTGGGAACGACGTCTATTCCGCCTGTTCAACAGTATCTGGAAGCGGGCAGGAGTTGCGGGGTCGATATCAGCCAGGCGCTGAAAGATGCAAATATTAGTTTTGCCGAGTTAAACCAGCCGCAAGGGCGGATCAGCGGTGATAAATTTCAACGATTATTGATCCATTTGATTGATGCTGTTGAGCAGCCGTTATTTGGCTTGCACAGTGCCCGTTTTGTTCAGCCGGACAGTTTCTCGTTGCTGGGTGAAATAAGCCAGCAATCAGAAGATCTGAGTCAGGCACTGAAAGAATCCATGCCGCTGGAAAAGCTGGTGGGGGATATGGGGGTGACCGAGTTCAGGATGCATCACCGTGGTTTGAAAATGGTCTGGCACTGCCAGTACAGTCATCCGCAGGTGATCCCACACATGGTAGATAATGTACTGGCTTCCTGGGTTAACTATGCGCGCTGGCTGCTTGGCAACGAGAAGGCTAGTCCGCTTGAAGTGCACCTGCAAAAAGCAGCGCCGCCACTGAAACAGCTGCAGCAGTATCAGGCATTTTTTCACTGCCCGGTTAAGTTTGAGCAAAGTCATGATGCATTGTTGATCCCGCACTCGTTGCTTACCCATCCGCTTTCCCATGCCAATCTGAGCCAGTTAAAACAGTTGCATGAACGTGCCAAGCAGCAACTGAGCGATATTGATGAAACCAATCAGTTCCGATTGAATGCAGCGCGGATCATCCGGCGTTTGCTGACCCAGGAAAAAATTCAGCGCGACAAAGTTGCCAGCCATATGCATATGTCTGGTCGCAGCCTGCAACGCAAACTTCTGGCGGAAGGGAGTAGCTTTCAGCAACTGTTGGATCAAGTTCGCTATGAGATGGCAGACTACTGGCTCGAATACAGCAAACTCTCAATGGTTGATATATCACTTCAACTCGGCTTCAGTGACGTTCGGGTATTCTTCCGTGCCTACAAACAATGGAGTGGACAATCGCCAGGGCAGTCTCGGTTAGAGGGTCTACGTTGACCATAGAAAAGAACCTGAATATTCAGGTTCTTTTCATTGTAACTAGTACCTAAACAAAGTGAAGATGATTGATTAAAACAGTCGAAGTCCGTCATCCCAGAAACCGCCAAACACTGAACTTGCAGGCTTTCTTAAAATTTACCTGGCGGTTATCAGGGATCCATCATGCACGGAAGGTTCAGTGGACTGTGGATCCCCGATAATCGCTACTGTAAATCCAATCGATAATGAAAAGATCAACATTTAGCGATTTCGAGGATGACGAAGGTTTGGCTTCATCGATAAAAAACTAATCTGTTCAATCAATCATAATTAATGGGTCAAGGTACTAGCTCAATGAATGATCACACGGCGTTAGATGCTGCTAAGCGAGGAACCGGGCGATCATTAATCGGCAGGTGGATCAGCGCAGCGCAGAATGCCAGTGCAACGGTTGTCCACCAGATTGGCTCGTAAGAGCCGTAGTAGTCATAGACCCGCCCGCCAACCCAGGCACCTAAGAAGCTGCCAACCTGATGGGTGAAAAATACCAGTCCATACAGTGTCGACATATAGCGCGCACCGAAGATTTGGCGTACCAAGCCAGACGTAAGCGGTACGGTACCTAACCAGCAAAAACCAATTGCGCCACCGAAGATCGCGGCGGTATCGACAGTAACAGGCAGAACAACAAACGCGGCAATGACCACAGAGCGCATCAGGTATAGCGATGTCATCACATAGCGTTTGTCGAACTTATCGCCCAAGACGCCCCAGAAATACGAACCGAAAATATTGAAGATCCCGACATATGCCAGAGCCATTGCAGCTGTGGTGCCTGGTAGCCCCTTATCGGCCAGATAACTTGGCAGGTGAGTTGCAATAAACATCACATGGAAACCACAGACAAAGAAACCAGCATGGATCAGCCAGTACCCCCGGTGATTAAAGGCTTCTTTTAATGCTTCTCGTAAGCTTTGAGAGTCATCAACCACAGGTGTCTTTGTGTCAGATTGACTGTTTCCGTTCTTCATAAAAGAGGCGAACGCAATCATTACGCAACACATCAGGGCAAAGGTTTGCAGTGCGGCCTGCCAGCCATAATTGCTTAGCAGAGATTGTGCACCGGGGATCACCGCAAACATACCAAATGAACCTGCCGAGGTCGTTAAACCAAAGGCTTTAGCGGTGTGCTTGGCAGGTACAACACGGGCAACCGCTCCCAGAATAATCACGTAGCTAGTGGCACTCAGCCCCAACCCGACCAAAGCACCAAGGGTGAGATATAACCAGCCTGGTTCGGTTGCGAGTGAAGTCAGATACAGACCTGCTGCATAAGCCACTGCGCCAAAAGCGATAATACGGCGTGAACCCCAGCGATCTGAAGCCATCCCGACGAAAGGCTGGAAAAGGCCGAATAGCAGGTTTTGCAATGCAATTGCGAAGCTAAAAAATTCACGACCGGTATGAAATGAATCCGAAATTGGCATCATGAAAATACCAAAAGATTGCCTGATCCCAAGGCTGATAATTAATGTTCCTATCCCCATCCAAACTAAAAGTGGAAAACGAAAAATACTCATTAATGGTGCTCTGTATGGTCTTGTTTAATGGAATTTTGCTGGTGGCAACCGCCGCTTGTGGCATGTTGAGCCAGCGCATCCAACAATGGTTGACAATGATGCACGCCATAAAGGGTAACGATGAGCAGTATCAACATGCGAAGTAGCTGCGCAAAAAGTGATTGTGAAAACATCAATGCCTCCTGTCGCCAGAATTAGCGAGGGGCGAGATAGTAGAGAAAGGTGCCACATGACGCAAATGAATAAAATTCACAAGATCTATGCACAGAGTGCAACTAGTTATATTTTATGGGTTTAGCGTGAATATTGGTTATATTTACGCTTCTTTATGGCGGATAGATAAACCTTATCAACGACAATTTATGGTTGATGGGGAAGATGTTTAACCTTAATGAAGTGCTACAGATTAAATACCTGAACAACATAGTCGAACAAAGCCACCGTAAAATATCAGTGCATTTGGCTTTCATCATGCTCTGCGACAAAATCTAACTCTGCTTTCCATTCCATGAGAGGTTATGTCTTTACATAAACCTTCAAATTAAAGTGTTAACTTCATCACAAAAGACGCAGAAAGCACCGTTTTCACGACGACGGGTGTTTTGTCTTGGTTTGGCTGTTTTTTTTGCGCGGCATCAAATTTGCCACTCAAAAAACCTCACGCTTTGATGATCTAGATCATTTTGTGGCGATTGGCCTGCGCAATCAAAATCAAGTGGCTGGAATGTTATTTCACTATGTGGAATGGTCTATTGCCATTTGGTGGCTCTTTCCGGGAGGTATTTAGGTCTATTATCCCCCCCACAATTTAATGGCCCGCCGGATATCACGCGACGAGCCATTTTCAGTTTTTATTGCTGACTTGGAAAAGCCATGACTACAAATAAAACCTCTCAGAATGATACCGCCAATGAGCAGCTTGAAGCTGACTTAGGTAATCCCTCACGTCGAACGTTTTTCAAACGTGCTGCGATCGGAGGGGGCGCCGCATTAATGGCGGGCATGGGTAGCTATGCCGCTGGCAAAGGGTCCGTTCAAGGGCAAGAAGATCCTAACTGGCCTGAAGTTACCGATGATTTCAAGTCTTTCCCGCAGCGTAACACCATGTTGTCTTTTGCGACCAGCCCGCTGATGATGATGAAACACCCCGAGCGTAATGAGCAATTTGGTCGTTTAAACAAAGATAATCCTGACTATAACTTCCAGTTACAGGTGCCTGGCTACGAATTCCACGACTGGGACAACAGCCGTCCGGGCTTTACTCAGCTGGATTACGCCCTCCAACATTCGTCTTGGTTCCCGCCTTTATCGACAGAACTGCGTCTGGCTGGCCTTGGTATGCCCAATTCCCGTTTGTACTCGTGGGATCAGTCCGATGTAGAGCACGAACAGTATCAATTCGGTTCAGAAAAAGAGGCCTCGGATGCGATCCGCTCCGCTGCCCGTCTGTATGGTGCGGTGCGCTGTGGTATCGCTCGTCGTGACAAACGCTTTGATTATGATCCTATCTATGATGCTGGCGTAACCCCGGAAATGATAGATACGATGGAGGAACAAGGGGTAAACAAGCTCCGCGATCAGAAACAACTGACCGTCGCCATGCAAGAGGCGATGAAGCAATTCAAAGTTCAGGATCGAGAGTTGAGTTGGGAGCAAGATTTTCCCTTTGTGCCCAAGACCGTTATCGTCATGACCGTGCCGATGGATTACGACAATCTGGCAACGGCACCAAGTAGAACCACTGGAGGTACCGTTGGTGATGGTTACACCAAGATGGCGACGCTGGCCTCAAGTATAGCCAAATTTATCAGAGGACTTGGTTATCAAGCGGTGGCCTGCGGTAATGACCTGGGCAGCTCAGTTGCTTATGGCATCGCGGCCGGTCTGGGCGAAGGCGGGCGTAACAACCAGCTGATCGTACCAGGATATGGTCCGCGCGTCCGTATCTGCAAGGTGTACACCGATTTCGATTTCGTGGAGTACGACGGCCCGCACAGTTGGGGGATCACCGAGTTTTGTAAGAGCTGTAAAAAGTGCGGCGATGCCTGCCCAAGCAAAGCCATTGATATGAGTGATGACACCCACTTTCACTTTGAAGGGGAGCACTCTGAACAACCGGGCTACTCTTGGTCTAACCACGAAGGGATTAAGAAGTTCCATACCGATGCCAAAAAGTGTTTTGACTACTGGCTGTCAAGTGATAATGACTGCGGTGCCTGCGCCGCTGCCTGTACCTTCAACGAACCGGATTATTGGCATCACTGGTTCATCATGGCAATCAACCCATACACACCATCTATGATTCACGGCCTGATGGCTAATCTGCATCCGGCCTTCGGCTACGGTTCGACTCAGAACCCGGAAAAAGTGAAGAAATTCTGGAAAACAGGTGAAGGCATGCGGGTCAACTCAAGCAACCGCAATGTGTTTGGTGCGGTAGGCAAGGCATAAAGGAGCGCAAATATGGAATTAATACAGTGGTTTTCTATGGGGGTCCTGTTCACTTTAGCGGTGCTGGGGCTGGCGTATCTTTCTCTTAAAGTGAAGCTTCCCTGGTACGGCTGGGGAATGATGATCACGGGCTGTTTGGCTATCTTGTTCGGCATCGGCTGGGCCGGCGCCTCATTCTTTGAAGGCGTCGCTCAATCTGGTGCGATGGCGCTGATGTTCTTCAGTATACCTGGCTTGCTGATGATTATTCTGACCTGGCGTAAGTTCGTACCGAAAGGCGCAATGCTGTAAACACCTATATACCCAAGTAACTCAAGCACCTTGAAATCACTTGGGTATAGATCCATAAAAATTCAATCAGCGTTGGCGGTAATTACCTCCAGCGCTGATTTGTTTCACATAGTAACTCGGAGCAGTTAATGCGAGTAACTCATTCCCGTAAGACAACCCTTTTAAAGACACTGGCTTGGCTGAGTTTGCTGGCCGCCTTTATGATTGGGCAGTTTGCTTCCCAGCCAAATCACGAAGCTATGCTATCCCACTACCTGGGAGATTTAGAACTGGAGCGTGCGGATTTCCAGAGTGAAAAACCGATTGTTTTTAATCTGGTAAAGCAAAAAAACAGTGACGCAGACGTGGTGGTATTAGGAGAAGGCGAAGGTTACGGCGGCCCGATGATGGTTGGAATACTTGCGCACCAGACTGATACCGGCCCCCGGATCCAGAAGCTGGTATTGCTTTCCAACACCGAGACACCTCCCTACATCGGACGTTTGAAAAAAAAGCACTTTTTTAACCAGTTCGCCAATAAGCTGATCACCGATGATTTTCTGATTGATTCAGATGTCGACGGTTATTCCGGTGCCACAATATCAGCACGCGGGATCACGTCAGCAGTGCGTCAGGCGGTTCATCTCGGCGCAGTGAATCACTTGAAAATGCCCCCTGTCTGGCAAGAAGAGCAATGGCAGTTTGGCTTAAAAGAAGCCGGCCTGTTGTTATTGGTCGTTTTGGTGGTGTTTGCCAGCCAGTACCGAAACAGGCTAAGCCAGATCTTAAAACCAATCATCCCTTTACTGTCATTGGTATATGTGGGGATCTATACCAACGCCTCGATCAGCTTTGGTAGCCTAAGTTCAATTCTGCTGGGCTATTTCCCCAGCCCCAAGCATCACCCGATTTGGTGGATCATGATGCTCAGCGTATTTGGCGGGATCGTGTTTCTTCGACGCAACATCTACTGCCACAATCTCTGCCCTTTCAGCACAGTACAGGAATTATTACATAAGATAAGCGGGATCAACCTGAAGTTGACTCCACAAGTAACCCGCAACGCGCAGCAGATAATTCTGACGCTGATCTGGATGTCGCTGATGCTGATTTTCTTATCCCGACACCCGGCACTCGGCTCCTACGAACCTTTCTCCATGATGTTCGCCCTGGAGGGAATGGGGATGCAATGGTACATCTTGCCCTTCTCGTTACTGGGCTCGTTGTTTATACCAAATTTCTGGTGCCGACTGTTTTGCCCCGTGGGCTTTTCTCTAAATGAGCTAGTGCGCATGCGCACCAAAGCGGCGAAGTCTTTCAAGCGCCCGAAAAAAAAGAAAATAAAAGCAAAAACAATATCGACTATCGACGTAACCGAAGCACGACAAAACCAACGGAGTTCCAGATGATGGTCTCGACGAAAAAGAAAGCTCAGCCTAACAAATTCGCTCTAACGTTGTTCGTTGCCACCCTGGGGTTGATCATCGTGTTTTTCCTCCAATCAACACTGAAAATCGGAGAGCGACAACTTATAGGCGGAGCTATCGATCATGTTCAGGCAAGAGTACAAATGTTTCAAGAAAATCAACAGCAGGAGTCCGGAAAATGACAAACAATTGGCAAGCTGAGAGTGAGAAAGTTTACGCAGATCTGGAATTCGGCCCGGCTGTTTATAAAGCCTGTACCCATTGTCAAACTGCAATCGAAATTGTCCCTTTGCTGTCAGGCAATACTTTGGGAGGAACGCTCTGGAGTGATGGTTACCTAGAAAGCGATAAGATGCCCGAACAGGATTTACTGGGCCGATGCCGACATTGTAACGAAATTGTCAGCCTTGCTGATCTGGAACCCCATCCGCCGCAAGAAGTACCCGCGGACAATGAAGATTTTTCTTATTTGTCATTGAATCTGGCTGACTACGAAATGCTATTGCAGCATCTCGGCGACATTGCCGAATACTATCATGCCTATCTGCGGATCAAGTTCTGGCAGCTGAATAATCACCAGCGTCGCCACCCAGACACAACGATCCCGTTAACCGAGCAAGAACAGCAAAACCTGCAGGCGTTGTTGCCCCTGCTCGGTAATGAAGATGCTGATCGACTGCTTCGGGCGGAAATTTATCGGGAACAAGGTGAGTTTGAACGCGCCCAACGCGTGTTATCAGACCCATTCGATCATCGTGTGAGCGAGGTGATGGTGCGTTTAAAACAACTCGTACGTCAAGAGGATCAATCCCTTACAATGATTTTCTCCCGCGAGCCCGCAGATGGTACAGCTGCTCGCTGTAACGTAACATCAAACGGATGAAGCAAAGGGTAACCCCCAAATAAAACACAGCCAGCAGTGGGTTTGAAACCCCACTGCTGCTCATTTTGTATATATGAATGGATGCCGCGTGAATATATTATCTAGTTTAAAGGGCCGTATGATCACGGTCGTCGTCTTATTATTAACTGCCTCCTTAGCAATTTCGACCTATCTTTCTTATCGGCAGTTTTCAACGTCAATTCTGAGTAATGTTGATGAATACTCAATGTTCAAAATTGATAGCTCGTCTGACAAGATCATCGACTGGTTTCTTACTATTAAAGAAGGCGTCATCGCAACAGCGCCAGACTTTGCGGCAGATCGCAGTGATCTGCAACTTATCCTGATGGTTAAGCAAATCGCGAACGCTACTAAATCGTCTGACATCGTTGTGGGGTTTGAGGACGGCCGCTCTTATGGCGCCCAAAGTGGCATGCGCAACGTAGTTAACTACGATCCGCGAACTCGTGGTTGGTATAAATCTGCAAAGCAGAAACGCAGCACAGTGATAACCGGTATATATAAAGGGGCATCATCGGGCAACTTGATGGTGAGCATCGCAGAACCCTTCTTCGATCAGGGCAAGTTTCGTGGGGTTTTACTCGCAGATATTGAGTTGGGCCTTCTTGCTGATGTGGTCAATCAGTCTCCTTTCCCAGGGGCAATAACCGGCTTATACGACAATAAGGGTACAACCATAGCGTCAACTGGCGAAGTCGATGTTCCCGGCAAAACCAAACTTTCTGACTTCCCTGAACTCGGTGAACTTGAGCGTAAAGTTCTTGCCACTGACAGTGGTATTTTCAACTACACCTTAAATGGTGCTGAGAAGATCGCTTATTTCAAGGCAATTGAACTCGGTAAAGAGACCCGCTGGCACCTGCTTGTTGGTATTGATAAGTCTGTGGCCTACGCAGAAGTCGATGAAGCGTTGAATACCTCGTTATTCACCGCTGGGTTATTGATCCTCTTTGCAGTTTCAATCATTTTAGTTGTCCTCAATCGGCTGTATCGCCCAATTCTTGCGTTGAAAAGCACGATAGTCGATTTATCGCAAGGCAATGGCGATCTAACCCGACGTCTTGATGTATATACCAAGGATGATCTGGGCCAAATCGCAGAGGCGGTAAATACCTTTATCGGTAACCTGCAAGCTATGATGCTTGAAGTATCCCAATCGACCGAACATATATCAGAAGGCATAGAGCAGCTCAAGATGCAAACTGAGCTTAATAATACCGTATTAGCCGCTCACTCTTTAGAGACCGATCAGGTGGTAACCGCGGTCAATGAGATGAGTTCAACGGCAGAAAGTGTTTCGCAAAGCGCTTCTCAATCCGCTGAATTTACGCAACATACCAGCGGTGAAGCAGAGCAAGCGAAACGTGTAGTTGATGGTGCGGTATGCAGTGTGGAGGCCTTGGTTGATGAAGTTAACGCCATGGGACTCAATATCCAAACCATGAATGAAGATACCCAAAAAATTGGCTCTGTTCTCGGTGTTATTGGCGAGATTTCTGATCAAACCAACTTACTGGCGTTGAACGCAGCTATCGAGGCGGCTCATGCGGGTAAGCACGGCCGGGGGTTTGCGGTAGTGGCTGATCAGGTACGACTTCTGGCCGCAAGAACTCAGGAGAGTACATCTGAAATTAATGAAATGCTGACAAAGTTAAGCAAAGGGTCAAGCTCTGTTGTTACTGGCATGGAGGTCACCAAGAGTAGCTGTCAAAAAGCCGCTGATACAACCTCCAACGTAACCGAGAGCTTGAATTCAATGGCGACATCGGTCGACAAAATTAATGATCTCGGAATTCAGATTGCCGCGGCCTCAGAACAGCAAAGTACGGTCACTGAAGAGATAAGCCGCAACGTGATCTCAATACGGGACATGATTGGCCAGCTTACTGATAATGGTGCACAAACCATGGACAGTACGCGTAACCTCGCAAGCTGCAACGAGCAACTTGCTGTGATCGTCAGCCAATTTAAGCTTAAGTAACTTAACGCATAATTATTTATCAATGAGTAAAAACTAATACCCAATTCATTAATTATCTGCTCAATGGTTAGAAAATGAATGAAATTGGTATAAAGCTGCCATATCGTTGGCGGCTTTTTTTATTTGTTCGAGAGTGGTGTTCTTGTCACGATATCACGTTTTGGACTCACCTATAAGCAAGTGGCCTAACCGTGGTTACCCACCATTGATGTGGATGAAAAATGGCCTATTTATCGTAACGCGCATAATAACGACCGAATTTTTGAGGGTAACAAAACATTTCTATTTTGGTAGACCGTGTGACACTTTAAACTTGCCCTAACATGTCTGTTGTGTTGTGATTCGATTTATGATCGTGATGGTAAATCAACGGCCCGTGAGCAAATTCATTGATCTCTTTTCTATGTGAGGAGGGTATTCGACATGCCCCCGTATCGACAGATTCCGGAAACCCTGTATGACTAAGACTATGACTAATATCTCAGTAGACGATCTCAAGCTTATCAATCATATTGCCTGTCATGGCAGCTTCGCCAAAGCCGCAGAGATGCTCAACCTGACCCGGCCAAGCGTAACCCGACGGATAAAGTCCGTCGAAGATAACTTGCAGATATTGCTCTTTAAACGCACGACCCGACAACTCGAATTAACCTGTGAAGGCAGACGCTTTGTTGAGCATTCTATGGCGATAGAGCAGCAATGGATCCAGGCGATGGGAGAAATACAGAGTCAGAAGACCGAGCCGGCAGGTAAACTAACCATATGTAATTTGGATCTGCTTAACCGACACCTGACGCAGAACTGTTTGGCCGATTTTTTAGTCCAGTATCCGAAGATCGAACTCACGTTGTTAACTACTCACGATTTACCTGAAACGAATAAGTTCGACGCGGATCTTATGATTCATATCACCCCATTAAATGAACCGGCGTTTGTTAGTGAACCCCTGTTTCTCTGTCAATATAAGTTCTATGCCAGCCCGGCCTATTTGGCGAAAAATGGCGTGCCTCAACACCCGAGAGATCTGGGCGATTACCATGCCATTGAATGTTCCGATCTGTGGCGTGAAACGGGTTATTGGCTATGGTTTGAAGATGAAATATCCCATCAGGTGAAAATCAACAGCCGGATGCGGTGCGATGAGATGGAGGCGGCTAAAAATATGGCACTGAACGATTACGGTATTGTCTGGTTGCCCGACTTTTTGTGCCGGCAAGATGTCACGGAAGGGCGTTTGGTTCCCCTGTTTGACGGCAAATTCGCAAATTTTGTTCCTATTTACGCTATCTATCCCAGAAGCCAGTATCACCCATCTACGATAAAGGCTTTTATTCATTTTATGCGTTATAGCAACCTGTTTGGCATGCCATTACCGCCACCAAAAGATGACATTACCCTCTGAGGGGGATCCTGAAACAAAATAAGATGGCAGCAGGAATGTGATCTTTCATCTAACAACTTGGTACGTATGTTTGCCCTGTAACTATCCCTGGGCTGCAATAGATTTTTGATACCATGACAGATTTTTTAAACCCAAAGCATGTTTAAATCCTCCGGGTCTGAAGCACAAAAGTCGGCATTAGCATCTATTTCAGCCAGGGCAAAATCCACAAAGGCCCTGGCGGCCAAAGTGAGGTTGGCACGGGACTGATAAACCAGCCAGCCCCGACCGACAAAAGGATCAATATCATCAAACAGCCTGACTAAGTCGCCACGTTCGACGTAGTGTTTGGCCATTTGCTCGGGTATATAAACAATTCCTCTGCCCAGCAAGCAGGCTTCAAGAATCAACGCCATACTGTTTATGATCAGCTTGCCTGAAACCTCAACCATTTCAGGTTGTTTGCCAATAGGAAGCTGACCGAGGATATGTCCATCAGGAAAGCGGAAGCGGATCACATTGTGATTTTTCAGATCGGCAAGATCTTTTGGGAGCCCGTGCTTCTCTATATAGCGCGTACTGGCGTATAGATTGAGTTTATATGAATTAAACGGGCGGGCTACCAGGTTTGGTTCATCGATTTTTTCAGCAATTCGAAAAGCCACATCAATATAATTTTCTACCAGACTTTTATCTTCAGTACTGCTGATCACTTCGACTGTGAGCTTGGGGTGGAGATCCATAAACCTGAATATAGTGCTGCCTACCGTGAGTATGTTGGGCAGCGGCAGAACCTGAATGCGCAGGTGGCCGGTGATCTCTTGCCTGGGGGCTGTTACTTCCTGAATACTGAGTTCGAGCTGATTGAGAGCGGGTTTAGTTTTTTCATATAAATTGCTGCCCGCTTCAGTCAGCAGTAAAGCGCGATTCTGACGATGGAAAAGTAGCATGTTGAGCTCTTCTTCCAGTCCTTTCAAGCGGCGGCTTATGCTGGATTTTGGCAGGTCGAGGATCTCGGATGCTCGACCCATGCTGCCTGCTTCTACGATTTGATGGAATAGTTTAAGGTCTTCCGTTTTCATAAGTTTTTTCACCTGAATTGTGTGCAATTCGTTGGTGTTCCAAAAAGCGGGACACCACATTCCAAATAGTTTTATTTTAATGAACACTATAGCACGGTAAAATCGCGACATAAATCACATAAATCGGAAAGACTTCCATGAAATCGGCCTCTTTGAGCGCTCTCGCTCTTTTAATGACAAGTACCATTCTTACGGGATGTAACTCTGCCGAAAGCGCTGTATCACAAACTGCATCGGTTCGCCCGGTGAAACTAATGACCATCGGTGATGCAGCTGATCATCAAACACGCATTTTTCCCGCTAAGATTGCAGCTAATCAGCAGGCTGATCTGGCCTTTCGTATCAATGGCGAATTGGTGAAGTTGAATCTGACAGAAGGTCAGCAGGTTACAAAGGGACAGTTACTGGCAAAGCTTGATGATCGTGATGCAAAAAATGTGTTGCTCAATGCAGAAGCGAATTATGAACTGGCGGCAGCCGAATTTAAGCGAACACAGAGAATATTTAAGCGTAATTTGATCTCAAAATCGAAGTACGATATGGCCAAAGCGACATTGAAATCAACAAAAGCGGCACTTTCAACCGCGCGCGATCAGCTTGATTATACTCGCTTAACTGCGCCGTTTTCAGGCGTCGTGGCCAAAGTCGATCTTGACAACCACCAGATGATCCATGCCTCTCAGACAATACTCTCTCTGCGAGGCGACCGACTGCTTGATGTGGAGATCCAGGTTCCGGAGTCGCTGCTGCTGACCCTGAACGATAAGCTTCTGGATGAAAATTATCAGCCTCAGGTTCGTTTTGGCTCGCAAAGTGAGCTTTACCCTGTCACCTATAAAGAGCACGCAAGCAAGGTTTCCTCGGGCACCCAGACTTATGAAGTGGTGTTTAGCCTGAATCGGCCGGAACACCTCAATGTATTACCGGGTATGAGTGCCGAGCTTCTGCTGGATATGTCTGTAATGTCTAAAGACAAAGCAGACACAATTGCGGTATTGCCGCAGACCGCGATATTCAAGAGTGATGAAGATAAATTAACAAAGGTATGGCGTTACGATGCGGAAACACAAAAGCTGGAATCTGTTGAAGTGACGTTAGGCCAGGTTCGCGCACAGGGAATTGAAGTGCTGTCAGGTCTTGATAAAGACGACCAGATTGTTGCCGTTGGTGCGAGCTTTTTAAAGTCAGGCATGGATGTGAAACCTCTCCGTTGGGAGCGAGGTGTTTAATCGATGAATGTTGCTCACTACAGTATTAAAAATAAAGTCATCAGCTGGATGTTTGTTCTGCTGATGCTGATTGGCGGCGCGATCTCATTTACAGGCCTCGGTCAGTTGGAGTTTCCGGAATTTACCATTAAAAACGCTTTGGTTATTACGCCGTATCCAGGCGCGTCGCCAGAGCAGGTAGAAGAAGAAGTGACGCTGGTGCTGGAAGATGCTATCCAGCAGATGAAGCAGATCAAACACATCACTTCGATCAACAGTGCTGGCTTGTCGCAAATTGATGTGGAAATTAAGGATCAATACGATGTCACCATGCTGCCGCAGGTTTGGGATGAGCTTCGCCGTAAGGTAAGTGATGCCGTGGCGAAGCTGCCTCCGGGCGCTGTTACTCCTCAGGTACTTGATGATTACTCAGATGTGTTCGGCATTCTGATGAACATCAAAGGTGAAGGTTACAGTAATCGCGAACTTGAAAATTATGCCGATTTCCTGCGTCGTGAACTGGTACTGATTGACGGCGTGAAAAAGGTTTCCGTGGTCGGTGCACCTCAGGAGGAGGTGGTGGTTGAAATCAGCCAGCAGAAACTTGCGGCATTGGGTTTAGATCAGAACTATATCTATGGTCTGATCCAGACGCAAAACGTCGTTTCAAACGCTGGTAAAATCCGTGTGGGTGACGGGCGGATCCGGATCCACCCAACCGGTGAATTTGCCGATGTAAAAGAAATGGAGCGTCTGCTTGTCAGCCCCACTGGCAGCCAGGATCTGGTCTACCTGGGCGATATTGCCAAGGTTTACAAAACAGAAACGGAAACCCCGCGCCTTCTTTATCACAACATGGGCGAAAAGGCGCTGTCACTGGGCATTTCCTTTACCTCCGGGATCAATGTCGTTGATGTTTCAGAGGCGATCTCAGACAAAATCAAGCAAGTGGAGAATCACTTGCCGCTGGGTATGACCTTAAATACGGTGTATGACCAAGGGGCCGTAGTTGATGTCTCGGTGACCGGTTTCCTGCTTAACCTTGCTGAATCTGTTGCTATTGTAATTGTGGTGTTGCTGGTCTTTATGGGGATGCGCTCTGGCCTGCTGATAGGCGTTGTGCTGTTGTTAACTATCTTTGCCACCTTTATCGTGATGAATGTGCTGGGCATTCAGCTGCAGATCATCTCGCTGGGAGCCCTGATTATTGCGCTCGGGATGCTGGTCGATAATGCCATTGTGGTTACCGAAGGGATTTTGATCGGACTCCAGCGCGGGCAGAGCCGATTTGAAGCTGCTGGCGATGTGGTTAAACAGACTCAGTGGCCTCTGCTTGGTGCGACCGTGATTGCGATTCTGGCCTTTGCGCCAATTGGCCTGTCACAAGATGCGACGGGAGAGTTCTGTGCGTCTTTGTTCAAGGTGCTGATGATTTCGCTGTTTTTCAGCTGGATCACTGCGATTACCATTACTCCGTTCTTCTGTCACATGCTGTTTAAAGACGGTGAAGTCAGCGATGAGCCGAAAGAGATGTATAAAGGTTGGTTTTTCAATGCCTATCGCGGCATTCTGACCTTTGCGATGCGCTTTAGGGTGCTGACAATTGCAACTGTGATCGCCATGCTGGTAGTGGCAATGATCGGCATGGGTCACGTGAAAAATGTGTTTTTCCCGCCTTCCAGTACGCCAATCTTCTTTGCTGATATCTGGTTGCCGGAAGGGATGGATATTCGCGGTACCGAAGATTTTGTCAGCAAGATCGAAAACGATATCATGGCCTATGACCAACAAAACCACATTGGTCTGGTGAATTTAACATCTGTCATCGGTCAGGGCGCGCAACGGTTTGTTTTACCTTATACGCCAGAGAAAGGTTATAGCGCGTATGCTCAGGTGATGATCGAGATGACAGATCTGGAAGGGCTAAAGGCAAACATGCCTAAGCTGAACAAGCATTTGCTCGATAATTACCCTGAAGCCCAGTTCCGCGTCAAAATGCTGGAGAATGGTCCAACTCCTGCGGCAAAAATCGAAGCACGCCTCTATGGTGAAGATCCCGAGGTATTACGACAACTGGCAGCGCAGGTCGAGCAGATCATGCTCGATGAGCCTACAGCAGTAAACGTACGTCATGACTGGCGTAACCAGGTGGAGGTGGTTCGTCCGCAGCTTAACCTGGCTCAGGCGAGGGAAGTGGGGATCAGCAAACAAGATCTTGACACTGCGATGCTGATTAACTTCAGCGGGATGTCGGTGGGTACTTACCGCGAACAAAGCCATCTTATGCCGGTTGTTGCCCGGGCACCGGAGCAGGAGCGCCTGGATGCGGACAGCTTGCTGAAACTGCAGGTGTGGAGTGCTGAAAACAGTGCCTTTGTTCCGGTGACTCAGGTGGTCCGTAGCTTTGAGACCGAGTGGGAAAACCCGATCATTATGCGTCGTGATCGTAAGCGTATTCTCTCTGTATTGGCTGATCCTGTATTAAACAGTGGTGAAACCGCTGACTCGGTTCTCAGTAAGATCCGTGGCAAGATTGAAGCCATTCCGCTGCCTGATGGTTATGAGCTTGAATGGGGTGGTACATATGAAACCGCCCGTGATGCTCAGGCGAGTATCGTTAAATCCTTGCCGATGGGCTTTCTGGCGATGTTCCTGATCACCGTGGTGCTGTTTAATTCAGTGAGAAAGCCATTAGTCATTTGGTTTACAGTACCGCTGGCGTTTATTGGTATCGCATCCGGTCTGCTGTTATTCGATGCACCAATGAGCTTCATGGCTATCCTGGGTGTGTTGAGTTTGAGCGGGATGATAATCAAAAACGGGATCGTTCTGGTAGATCAGATCAATGCTGAGTTAGATGCGGGTAAAGCCCCTTATGCGGCAGTCTTTGAATCAACGGTGAGCCGTGTGCGCCCGGTCTGTATGGCTGCGGTTACCACTATGCTGGGGATGATCCCGCTGCTATTCGATCCGTTCTTTACGGCAATGGCGGTGACGATCATCTTTGGGTTGGGTATTGCGACACTGATGACATTGCTGGTACTGCCTGTCAGTTATGCGATGATTTTTCGTATCCCAAACGAGCAACAATCATCTGTCATTAACCAGGAACTGGTTCCTGAGCACTAAGAAATAGGAGAGGGGGATTCCCCCTCTCCCAGATTAATTCCGGGTGAAGAAAATGCCGCAAATTGTTATGTATATTTTATTTCGCATGGTAGCTATTACCTTTGTTTTTATTGTCCCTGCTATTGTTGGGTTTTGGCTAGTCGAGTGGTTAGAGCCGCAGTTCTTTAACGGTATATTCCGGAGACAGATATCGTTACCCCCCCTCCCAAAGGAAATACCTTTTTCGGTGTTATTTACCATCCTAAAAGGATGAGCAAACTGCTAAGCAACGTTATAAGAATATAACAAGAAACAAATCACGCAGTAGATATTTTAAAAATCAGCTTCAGAATATGCTAATAGGTTATTCGATTCTGAATCGCATAATCATATTAAAAAGACCTCATAAAGAGCGACTGTAAAGACAAGGCAGCAGACAGCTCATACATTAATTTGCGTATTACAAGAGATCCAAAGCATGGCTATTTCGCTAGGAAACGCTTTTATAAAGAATTTTTTAGGTAAGGCACCTGATTGGTACAAAATTGCAATCATTGCATTTCTAATTATCAACCCTGTTGTTTTCTTCTTCATCGATCCTTTTGTTGCGGGTTGGTTGTTAGTGATTGAATTTATCTTCACTCTGGCCATGGCATTAAAGTGTTACCCATTACAACCCGGAGGTCTGTTGGCGATTGAAGCCGTCGCTATTGGTATGACCAGTTCAGCTCAGGTTAAACATGAGCTGGTTGCAAACATCGAAGTGATACTACTACTGATCTTTATGGTAGCGGGTATCTATTTTATGAAGCAGTTGCTGCTTTTTATCTTTACCAAAATTCTTATTGGTATTCACTCGAAAACCCTGTTATCGCTTTCCTTCGTGGTGATGGCTGCATTTTTGTCGGCATTCCTTGATGCGCTGACTGTTATTGCCGTTGTAATTAGTGTAACCATTGGTTTCTACAGCATCTACCACAAGGTCGCGTCAGGACAAGAACCTCATGCATCTCACGACCACACAACCGATTTACATATTCGTGAAGTGAGCCGTAATGACCTTGAGAACTACCGCTCATTCCTTCGCAGCCTGCTAATGCATGCTGGTATCGGTACCGCGCTAGGTGGGGTTATGACCATGGTGGGTGAACCTCAAAACCTGATCATTGCCGACCAGGCGGGCTGGCAATTCGGTGAATTTATTATCCGTATGGCACCTGTCACAGTACCTGTTTTCTTCTGCGGTCTACTCACTTGCGTGCTTGTCGAAAAATTCCAGATTTGCGGCTACGGTACTCGCCTGCCTGAAAACGTTCGCAAGATCCTGGTTGACTTTGATGACGAAGAACGTCGAAACCGCACCAACATTGATTATGCCAAACTGACTGTTCAGGCGTTAATTGCAGTATGGCTAATCATAGGTCTAGCATTGCACTTAGCCGCTGTTGGCCTGATCGGCCTGACG
>NZ_JAKJSP010000082.1:0-19055 GCF_050337085.1 Photobacterium sagamiensis
ACAATGGCGTATACAGAGGGCTGCCAACCAGCGATGGTGAGCGAATCCCACAAAGTACGTCGTAGTCCGGATCGGAGTCTGCAACTCGACTCCRTGAAGTCGGAATCGCTAGTAATCGTGAATCAGAATGTCACGGTGAATACGTTCCCGGGCCTTGTACACACCGCCCGTCACACCATGGGAGTGGGCTGCACCAGAAGTAGATAGCTTAACCCCGATCTTCTAGGAGAAAGGGGAGGGCGTTTACCACGGTGTGGTTCATGACTGGGGTGAAGTCGTAACAAGGTAGCCCTAGGGGAACCTGGGGCTGGATCACCTCCTTACCTAAAGACTGTTTGTTTTATGCAGTGTCCACACAGATTGCCTGGTCGAAATATAGAAGAGTATCGAGTAGAGAGGCTCTAGTAATTAGAACATCACTACTCACACCAATGTGCCCAACACATTGGCAGGTAGCAGGAGTAGAAACTCGTTTCTAGGCTCTAGTACCTAACACCTTAGTCCCGTTCGTCTAGAGGCCTAGGACACCGCCCTTTCACGGCGGTAACAGGGGTTCGACTCCCCTACGGGACGCCACTTTCTCTTAAGAATCAGATCTTATGAGAAATTAAATTGGGGTTATAGCTCAGCTGGGAGAGCGCCTGCCTTGCACGCAGGAGGTCTGCGGTTCGATCCCGCATAGCTCCACCAATTTCTTACTTCTCTTCGTAATAAACAAATCCAATTGAATCAGTTTTTAAACATATTTCTTTATTAAGAAGAGATTAGTGTGTTTAAAAAGTGGTTCTTTTTTCGTTTGTAGTAAACTGTAAAATTAACGGGTCAGGTTTATCCGCACACAAACCAGGCGTTAGCCGGTGCGGTAATATAGGCTTCCCGGTGCCATTCCAGCGGTTCTGAAATTGGCGCTGTTCGGAGATCTCCCTTTAATTTGGTGGTGACCAGTACTTTCACCTTGTCGTTACTGACGCTGTCTACTGTTCCACGGTAGGTATATCCAAGGGCTGGTCCTTCAAGTTGTTCAAACAGACAAACGACCTGACCGATATTGGTATAGATAAATTGGCTTTCTTCTGTCCATAATTCGTTTAAGACAGGCTCTTTGGGTGTTTGATATAACTGGCCGCCAGTCGTGTTGATTGAAATGATTTTGCGATACCGGTAATACGGCTGGTAACCCAGCGCCTGTGCTGCGTCATACCATTTCCCTGCCGAGAAATAGGTATTTTCAATCACTTTTAAGGTGATAAACGGTCCGTCGGGGCAGAGTTCAGCCCACAATTCAGTACTGGAAATACGCCCGTGAAATAGGGGGAGTTCTTCCACACTATTGGCATTGGATACACACCACGTACCACTGTCCTGATGAATTAACTGACCATGGTTAGTATCACAAACATGCTTTGCAAGTGATTGATATTCTACGATATCTTTGTTTGCTTCGGCTGGGCTTCTTGTGCAGTAACGATAACTGAACGAGAAAGATCGCTTCGGATAAAAATCACTTTTATCAACAATATCTCCGTAACTTCGGATATCGTCCATAGCAATAAAATTATTTGTTGAGGAGAGGAGGCTGTATTTGGCTGGTTTAAAGATATTGGGTATGGAGCTGCAACCTGCAATGAGTAGTATGGATAATACCATCAATGAAGATTGATAAGGTACGTGTTTGCGCATACGTTGTTCCCTCAACCTGAGCCAAGCTAAATCTTTATTAGTATAAGAGGCTTATCAGAATTTATCTGCCCAACTCACTCGGATTATTCCAGCTGTTGTGGTTCAGGCTGTTTGGGTTGCGTCATAATCGTTCCTTCGAAATGTAAAAAAACTGCTATTTGTTAACAATTTTTTGCAGTTATACCTTTTACGGACGATAATTTTTATAAATCAAATTGTTAATACTGGAGTGGAAGCAATGGTGAGTTACCGGACTCGCAATAACATTCGCTATCTTCTGCTCGTATTATGTTTTCTGGTAGCAACGACTGTACTGGCGATGATGTTCTATTTTGTCTGGTCAGAGCAATCAACAATACTGGATAAAGCTTATCGTAGGGCAGAATTTGTCGCTGAGATGGTGGCGAAACAGACCGAAAAATCTTTTGAAAAAGTGTTTGAAAGCCTGGAAGGTATAAACAAACTGATTGAGCTTAAACCCGAACAAACACATGAATTTCTCGTTGAGTATAAACAGCGGCTTCCGGAGCTGGCGGAGTTATTTTTAATTGATACCGATGGAAACCTTGTATCTTCTTCCTCAGAGCGATCATTTCCCAACGTATTAGATCATGATTATATTCAGATCCATCTACAAGGTAGCTACGTTCCATATTTCGTTAGTGGGCCTACTGTTTCTGGTATTGAATCCGATATTCATTATATTGCTCTGAGTCGGCGGACAGGAACTACAGACAATCCTTCAGATACTATATTGGTAGCTTACATTGATATCGAAAGGCTATATGAACATCTGTTTACGTTTGAGTTACCAGGTTTCGATGAAATTTTATTGTTGTCTGCGAATGGAAAACTGGCAGTGGGATATCCTCCACAGATGGTCGAGGCATTAAGTAGCGAGGAGCAAGGAAAAGCCCTGTGGAAAGAGGGGGAGTCTAAAGGGCTGTTAGAAATTACCCTGCCATCGACATCGAGTGTCATGGTGACAGCCTATAGAAAAATTCCTTATCTCAATTTACTGGCTGTTGCCGGAATTGAAAAAAAGGCGCTGTTAGGAACCTGGTTCAGAAAAGTTGATTATATTTTATTAGTGGCTGTCAGTTGGATAGGCTTGGTGTTGTTTCTTACTATCTGGTTGTTCAGGACGCAAAAAGACCTGGCTCAGCTGGCAATGTTAGATCCGCTAACGAAATTACCTAATCGCCTCTATTTTTCTGAAGCGTCAGGTATGTTACTTGCCAAGGCCAAACGTGATAAACGTCCGCTTTCAATGGTTATGCTGGATATTGATTATTTCAAAAAAATCAACGATACCTATGGTCATAGTGAAGGAGATAACGTCATTCGTGCATTGGCTGCAATGATGCGGAAAAATTGTCGAAAAAGTGATTTACTGGCACGAGTTGGCGGGGAAGAATTCTGTATCCTGATGCCTGACACCGACAGTATCGGGGCAAAAACAGTAGCAGAACGATTACGGGAAAATGTTGCTGAGCAGGTGTTTTGTCATTCAGAGACTGATTTTCAGGTTACGATCAGTCTGGGCATCGCAGAATATGGTTCTGTTTCATCAAACATGCAAGTGTTGTTTGCCGATAGTGATGTTGCGATGTATTACTCAAAGCATCATGGCCGAAATCAGACGTCTATATATTCTCCTGGATTAGAAAAGTCTGCCATTGAAACACAAACAGAAGTGTAGGCTTAACACTCGAGAAGTGACATAACTAAAGCGCCAATATAGCGCTTTAGTTGTTTACCTGAGAGGTAATAGACATAAAAAGTTAGTGGATCAATCCCAGTTCTTTTGCTTCATCGATAGTTAACCCGCATTCACGGATATCCCGTAGCATTTCAATACGCCTTCTCGCTTCAGCCTGCTGCTTTTTGTTGCCAGCAATGTTTGAAGCGGCTTCATCTTTGTAATCCCACTTAGAAGAAACATTAGCAATTTCCGTGTGGTCCATAGAGTTGATAGACACAATTACCTCCTATAGAAACCCTGCGTCGAAATCCACTTATCTTTACCAAATGAAAATGTAAGAGTTAAGCGGATAAGTGCCAGTTTGTGAGCCAATCCTAAATTATGAAACTATCACTAAATTAAGCTGTGACAGAGGCATTTTAAGGCGTAACGTGGTTCATTCCAGCCCAGTAAAAAACAGCGTGTTGAGATCAATTTTTCACAGGTCTTACCGTTGATGCTCACACCCGCACCAATGCCTCGTTTGTTTGTTCATTTATCTTTCTTTCAATGGTCGTGCGCAATGAGTTTAAGATGGCGTAATTGTTTTTTTTTAAACGATTAGCATTGAATGTGTGCGATTTGTGTAAACTACGAACGGTTGGTTTTTCAGGGCTTTACAGCCACCTCTTTGCTATGTATTATTCGCCGCATTGGAGAGATGGCTGAGTGGTTGAAAGCACCGGTCTTGAAAACCGGCATACGTTTATAGCGTATCTAGGGTTCAAATCCCTATCTCTCCGCCACATTCTAAAGCCTCAGCAGAAATGTTGGGGCTTTTTTGCATCTGTCGCTTGGGAGAACCAAGGGATTGTATCCCCAAAAAGCTACGTGATCGTGGTTATCCTTTCGATATCAAGGTTTCACTGCTGACAAAGCAGCGTTCCATCGGGTTTTGTCGCAAGCTGGAGTGGTAGGTTATGATCTTCATCAACATTCATCACGCCCAACATTATGACCATCAAATTCACAAGCAGCTTCATTATGATAGAAACGTCATGTGGCTTGTGCAGATACCTATGCATCTAACTGCTATCTATCAACGACAATTAACCTTAAGCTGATCATAAAATAGCCACTAAAGAGGTATTGCATAGAATTTTGATTTATGAGGAATCATATCGGCATCACATTTCCGGCAATTATCAAAAATAAATTCAAATTCACCTGCTAAATGCCTAAATATAAAATAGTTATTTTTCATCGACCTACAAAAAATCCATTCACACCTCTTCATAATTACTCACACCAGCTCGCATTTCTATATCGGTCATTCATATCCCCTCATTAGAATATACAAAAAACGCAAGGTGAGCATTATGACAGCAATAAAACGGCAAGAATTAAAATCAACATTTCTTTACTCATTTGTTATTTTTCCTGCACTTATGGTAGGTGCAGTAGGCCTCTATGGCATGGCAGCATGGCTGCTGTAGGGGAAAAGTAATGAAATCAATTAAACAAATACTGCAACACTTCTTTACGCCCAGTAAAACCATCGGCTTAGGCATTTTGATCTTAGCTGGTTTTATTGGCGGTGTAGGATTCTGGACCACTTTTGATGCCGGCCTTGAGTACACCAATCAGGAGGAATTCTGTATTGGTTGCCATGAGATGGAAAACAACGTTTACCAGGAACTACAAAGCACAATTCATTTTAAAAACCGTACCGGCGTTCGCGCAACTTGTCCGGACTGCCATGTTCCGCACGATTTTACCGACAAGATAGCGCGCAAAGCTCAGGCTTCTATGGAAGTGTGGGCAAAACTGACCGGCTCTATTGATACACCAGAGAAATTTGGTAAACACCGCCTGGAAATGGCCAAGCGCGAATGGGCGCGGATGTCAGCCAATGGCTCTGCTGAATGTCGCAGTTGTCATGACTACAAGAGTATGGACTTTGAAAAGATGTCCGAAGATGCCCGCGATCAGATGATGGGCGCCGCTGAAAAAGATCAAAGCTGTATCGACTGTCACAAGGGTATTGCCCATCACCTCCCGGACATGTCTGCAGGCTATAAATCCATCATGGATGAACTGGATGACCAGGCTCTGGAAACGTCGGTTAACAAAGGCAACACCTACTATACGCTGCACAACAAGGAGCTGTTCCTGGATCCGGAGATGACAAAGAAAGCGGGCTTGATGATCTCATCAGTGCCAGTGGAAATTGTCAGCAGCCAAGGAGAAGCAGTTGAAGTCAAAATCACTGGTTGGCGTAAGAAAAAAGGCAGCGGCAAGATTATTATGCAAGACTTTGGCCGCAACATTCGCATCGCTTCACTTCAGCGTAAGGTGGCGAAAACGAAAGGCTTCTTCAATGTACTCGATGCCAAAGAAGACGAGGATACCAGCATTACCTGGCAGAACGTCGACTTCACACTATGGACAGATAAAAACAACCTGGTGGAAGAGCTAGGGCCAATCTGGGAATACGCCAAAGAAGCCTACACAGCAACATGCAGCCGTTGTCACTCACAGCCGGCAGAAGCCCATTTCGACTCAAACACTTGGGTAGGAATGTTCAAAGGCATGCTTGACTTCGCCAACTTCGAAAAAGAAGAAGAACAAATTGTTCTGCGTTACCTGCAGATGCACTCTTCGGACTATAGCGACGAACACTAACAAAGTTTGGAGGTCGTTATCGGCGGCCTCCTTCCCGTAATACCAAGCTGAATAATTAGGTGGCCTATCAGCCAGAATTAATTGTGCAGCCTGGTATCAATAATAACACTGATAAGCGAGGCTATCATGAGTGGTTCAAGTTTTAACCTGAAACGCCGTGACTTTTTGAAAGGTATTTCCGCCGGTGCCGCTGGCGTAGTTGTGGGACCGAGTTTGCTAACTGCCAGCAAGGCAATGGCTTCTGAAGCACCTAAGTGGAGACTGACAGGTTCTCACTGGGGCGCGTTCCGTGCGCGTATCGAAGATGGACGCGTGGCTGAAATTAAGCCATTTGAACTAGATACCCACCCAACCGACATGCTAAACGGCATGAAGGGCATGATCTACAACCCGTCCCGTGTCCGTTATCCTATGGTACGTGTGGACTGGCTGAAAAACGGTAGCAAGAGCGACACCAGCAAACGAGGTGATAACCGCTTCGTCCGTGTAAGCTGGGATAAGGCTCTGGATCTGTTCCACAACGAGCTAGATCGTGTCCAGAAGACCTATGGTTCTTCAGCACTTCATGCAGGTCAAAGCGGCTGGCGCTCTACCGGTGCACTGCACAGCGCAGGTAACCATATGCAGCGTGCTGTTGCTTACCATGGTTCTTTCACTAAGAAAGTCGGTGACTACTCTACCGGTGCTGGTCAACACATTCTTCCTTACGTGCTGGGCAACTCTGAAGTTTACGCACAGGGTACGTCTTGGGAACACATTCTAAACGAGACCAAGTTCCTGGTACTGTGGGCCAACGATCCGGTGAAAAACCTGCAGGTTGGCTGGAACTGTGAAACCCATGAAGCCTACCCGCATCTGGACACACTAAAAGCCAAGATTGCCAGCGGCGATATCCGCGTGATCAGCATTGACCCGGTAGCAACCAAGACCCAGAAGTTCCTTGGCTGTGAGCAAATGCGCATCAACCCGCAAACTGACGTTGCCCTGATGATGGCGATTGCCCATACCCTGGTAACCGAAGAGCTGGCTGACGCAGACTTCCTTGATGAATACACAGTAGGTTACGAGAAATTCGTACCTTACCTGATGGGTAAAACCGAAGACAAGATCGAGAAAACTCCGGAGTGGGCAGCCAATATCTGTGGCGTAGCTGCTGAAGATATCCGTCAACTGGCCCGCGCTATGGCAGCAGATCGTACTCAGCTGATGCTGGGCTGGTGTGTACAGCGTCAGCAGCACGGTGAGCAGCCATACTGGATGGCGGCGGTACTGGCTTCAATGCTGGGTCAAATCGGTCTGCCTGGCGGCGGTATCTCTTATGCCCACCACTACAGCTCAATCGGTATACCTTCTTCAGGTGCTTCTGGTCCAGGCGCATTCCCTTCAACTCCGGATAAAGGCTACAAGCCGGTTCACGGTGAGAAGTTCAATGGCTTCAGTAAAGTGATCCCGATTGCCCGTTGGGTAGATTGTCTGGTTAACCCAGGCGAAACTATCGACTATAACGGTAAGAAGGTAAAACTGCCTGAAATCAAGATGATGGTATTCAGCGGTAACAACCCGTGGCATCACCACCAGGACCGTAACCGCATGAAGCAGGCGCAGAAGTCTCTGGAAACTGTGGTCACCGTTGATTACCGCTGGACAGCAACTTGTCGTTTCTCTGACATCGTGCTGCCTGCGACTACGCCATTTGAGCGTAACGATATCGATATATATGGTTCATACTCTGCCCGCGGTATTATTGCAATGCAGAAGCTGGTTGAGCCTCAGTTCGAAGCGAAAAGTGACTTCGAAATCTTCACCGAGCTGACTAAGCGCTTCGGTAAAGATCGTGAGTACACCCGTGGTATGAACGAAATGCAGTGGCTGAAGGAAATCTACAAAAACTGCCGCAAAGCCAACAAAGGCAAGTTTGACATGCCTGAGTTCGAAAAATTCTGGGAAGAAGGCTTTGTTGAGTTTGGTAAAGGCAAGCCTTGGGTTCGCCACGCAGACTTTCGTGAAGACCCAGAAGAATATGCACTGGGTACCGCTTCTGGCCTGATCGAAATCTTCTCTAACAAGATTGCGAAATACGGCTACAACGACTGTAAAGGTCACCCAATGTGGTTCGAGAAAATCGAACGTAGCCACGGTGGACCAGGCTCTGACAAGTACCCGCTTCAGTTGCAGTCTTGCCACCCGGATCAGCGCCTGCACTCTCAGCTTTGTGAATCTGAAGAGTACCGTGCAACCTATACCGTTCAGGGGCGTGAGCCAATCTACATGAGCCCTGAAGATGCAAAAGCACGTGGCATTAAAGATGGCGACATCGTACGCGTACACAACGACCGCGGTCAGCTACTGGCAGGTGCGGTTGTTACTCCAGACTACATGCCTGGCGTAATGCGTATTCATGAAGGTGCCTGGTACGGCCCTCAAGATGAGAAAGTAGGCTCGCTAGATACCTATGGCGATCCAAACACAGTGAGCCTGGATATTGGTGCATCTAAACTTTCTCAGGCAACCAGTGCACATACTTGTATCGTTGAAGTTGAGAAGTTCGCTGGCAAAGCGCCTGCAGTTACCGCTTTCGGTGGCCCACAGGAAGTTGAAGCTTAATACTTTTCGAACTCATCACTAAAATCAAAGCCTCACATATGCGAGGCTTTTATTCGTTGATGTTCTATCTGAATATGTTTATACAGTCCGACAGGATAAAAACCTATTAAGTCGCACTGCTTTACTCTGGAGTACCCATGCAAGAGTTTATTGATTTCAACGAACAACGTGCAGAAATTTACTGGTGGATGTCTTCTCTACTCTCTCGTGAACTGACAGAAGATGATATTACTGAGTACCACGGTGGTGAGATGCTCACGTTCTTATCTGGTCTTGGTATGACACAGGAACTAAAACAGCCTGTTGAAGCGTTCCGTGATGCACTGAATCGCCTAGAAATTCGTGAAGATACACAGCTTGAGCTTGCCGCTGATTTCTGTGGCCTGTTTCTGAGCACACCAAAATCTGGAGCCCTGCCTTATGCTTCCATGTACGTCGGTGAAAGCGGCCTGCTGAATGATAAGCCCGCGCAGGACATGAACAAGCTGATGGAAGAATACAGCATTGCCCAGCGTAAAGAATTCAATGAGCCTGCTGACCATGTTGCGGTCGAGCTGGATTTCATGGGTAACCTGATCATTCTTGCTAATCATCAAGAAAACGAAGAAAAAGCCGAAACGGTGATGCAAGCACAGCTTGATTTCATCAATACCATGCTACTGAACTGGCTACCGGCTTTTGCCAAGTCCTGTGACTCTCGCGACAAATTCGGTTTCTACGCAGCTGCTGTGAATCTGCTGCTCGCGTTCTGTAAATTAGATGCCGCATTTCTTGCGGGCGAAGAACAATAATCCAATCAGTCATCATAAAGACTGAAATCACTATATCTAGTTGCCGGCATATGGATTGCAGGCTTAATTAGATGGTCATAATGTTGGGCGTGATGAATGTTGATGAAGATCATAACCTACCACTCCAGTTTGCGACAAAACCAAATCATCTAATACCCAAAGCGCTCCGCCACATTCGGAAGCCCTAGCAGAAATGCTGGGGCTTTTTCGTATCTGCTATAACACAATCTATCTCTATTGCATGAAGCTCTTTGGCAACTCTGCGAAAGACTTGTCATTATTATTTTTACGTCTGCCCGATCTGTATTCTGTGGCTATGCTTATCTGATCATTAGGCTCGCATTAATACGGGAGCGAAAAGATGACCGATGAAAAAATGCCCAATATGCAGGTTGAGCCAAGAGAGCGAATTGCGCCGAAAACGGCAACCCCAAAACGGGTAAAAAAAGAGCGGGCAGAAAAACCCAAGTCGCCGCCCAATAAGGTGAAGCGCCTAACGGGCTTCGTGTTGATTTTGTGTATCGGCCTGTTTGTTTTTTACGTCATGGCCGATCGGGTTATTCCTTCAACTGATATGGCAAGGGTGCGGGGTTATGTGATCCCGATAACCCCCTTGGTTTCTGGCCGTCTGATTGAAGTTGCAGTCGAGCCCAATGAAATTGTCGAGCCGGGTGGTGTACTGGTTAAAATCGATCCAGCTGATTATGAGCTGGCAGTGCAAGAAGCTAATCAAGGGCTAGTAAAAGCGGGGAAGAATGTTGGCGTACAAACCGCATCGGTTTCATCGGCACAAGCGAAACTGACTAATGCATTAGCGAATCAGACGCATGTCAGAACTCAATCAATCCGTATTCTGGCTATGGCGAAAAAAGGCATCGTACCAAAAGCAGAAGCAGATAAAACTCGTGCATCTTTAGCGAATGCAAAAGCCCAAGTGGAAAGTGCCGAAGCCGGTTTGCAGCAAGCCAGAAAACAGCTGGGTTCGACGGGTAATGAAAATAGCGATGTGAAATCGGCCTTGCTCAAGCTGCAGAAAGCCCAAATCGATCTGGAGCGAACGGTGATACGTGCACCAGCCATCGGCGGGGTGACAAACTTCCGGCTGGATGAAGGGTTTTATGCCCATGCAGGGCAACCATTACTGACATTTGTCTCTGGCGAAGATGTCTGGATTGATGCTTACTTCAGAGAAAACAGTATAGGTAATATGAAGATTGGTGATCGGGTAGAGATCGCTTTAGATTACGCCCCCGGTAGAATATTCAAAGGCAAGGTGGCCAGTATGGATTGGGGGATCAGCTGGGGGGAAAATGAACAAGCCGGTAAGCTGGCCGCTGTGGCGGCTCAGACGGGGTGGTTACGACAGACTCAGCGCTTTCCTGTCGCTATTCGGTTTGCTGATGATACCGCGCGCGGTTTTCGGCGGGTTGGCGGTCAGGCTGATGTGATTGTCTACACTCAGGAAAGTTCGCTAATGAATGTCTTTGGCCGGGTATGGATCCGCTGCGTGAGCTGGCTCTCTTATGTTCGCTAAAGCTGATGCCATTTTAGATGGTGGCGATGAAAACGCAGGCGATTAAAACTATGTCTACGACAACACCTACCGTAACTATTGATAGCCAGGCGATATATCAACGCCGGGTCATACGTTACGTCTTGGGGCTGGTTATTGCATGCGCTCTGGCATTTGGTATAGGCTGGGGCTTATCTTTTATAACGCCGGTTTTTCTGACTAAATTTTTGGCAGATCATAAGAAACCCACAGCTCATACCATCTATGAACTGATATTAGCCATGGTATTAACCGTGTTGATTGGTTTGAGTGTCAGCATGGGGGTGACTCACTATCCGTTAATACTCTTGTTGCTAGTCGGCTTACTGATGTTCATTGCTTATTATCTGTTTATGGATCCGCAATGGAACTTATTCGCCACAATATTGATGGTAGCAGTTATGCTATTGCCATATATGGGGATTATCTCTTCAGGCTTGGCCGTTTATATAGCTGTCGGTTTATCTGTATCCGGTGTCGTGGCGGTAGTGCTGTTTGCTCTGTTACATTTACTGTTACCTGATCTTGAGCCCGTTTCCAATAAACAACCGATAGATATATTACCACCGGAACAGCGGGCGCATGAGGCGATGAAGGCATTGGTTATCGCTTTCCCGGTGATCATTTTTTTCTATTACTTCCAAATCACAGGTGCGCTGTTAACCATGGCGTTCATCGGTATTTTATCGCTTCAGACGGCAGGACAGAAAAGCATCAAAATCAGTATGTTCTTGCTGTTGACCAATGGGCTGGGGGGATTGCTTGCGATTCTTTTTTATGAATGTCTGGTGATGGTTCCGACCTTTCCATTCTTGCTGGCGCTAATTGCTTTGATTGGATGTGTTATTGGCGCAAAGATTTACCAGCAGCCAGAAAAAGCGCCGATTTGGGCCGGAGTAATGTCTGCTCTGCTTGTTGTACTGGGCTCTGCTATTACCTCTGACAGTAAACTGATTGATGTCAGTTTTTATATCCGCATCGGACAGATTTTATTGGCCAGTGCGTATATGGTATTTGTATCGTATCTGTTGGAATCATGGCAGAAAGCGAGTGACTAATGTCAGTTGGGAAAAATCAAAAAGCCGCTGATAACTGTCAGCAGAATCGCAATCCCCGGATAGCCTGCCAGGCTGTACTGAGTAAGATACAACTTGGTAGTTGATATGTTTAATTTACATTTACTTCAAGCAAGTGGCACTGAAATGCCAGCCTGATCACTGAAAGTCTGAGAATGGATTTTTTTGGGACGAAAATGACAGTTATTGATATGTATGATGAAGATATGAAAAATAAAGGATAATCTACTGTTAGATTACTAATGCTGTTATTAAGTCGTTGGGTGAAAGAAAATGGTATTGACTAGTAGAATCGTTGATAAGGTCAGAATGAGCAAAGCAACTTTGGGGCATAAACCCGTTAGAGCTGTTGTGGGCCTTGTGGTATTGCTAATGAGTTTTATGACGGAATCAAAAGTGGTCAGCACAAATCAATATCATGGAATATCGATTGAAAATCAATCGCTTATTGGACGGTTATGTTTGTATGAGGGAAAGGAGTATTCTTCAGGCGCGGTGATAGTTATTAAGGATGTTGCTATTAAGTGTCAGCCGGAGAACAGTTTTGAAACAAATGGAAAACTTCATTGGAAGGAAATAAACAAGCCAGAGAAATAAGGATAATAATTGTCTAGATAAAAAGGCAATATACCCAAGTGACCTCAAGATGCAGGATTCAGAGTGAGCTCAGCGAGTTCAATTCAAGGAAAATGAGCACAGGAATGGTTGTCCCTTTCAAGTTCATTTGACGCAGAAGTGGGCTCGCTGACTCACTCCCAAAGGGCGAGTTCCTGTTTTATTTGCAAAAGAAGGGGCTGCTATGCTACGTTGCTGATTTTTGACGTAGAACAACTATGTCTTCAAATCAGCGCCTTACCTAGAAGCCAATAAATTCTCGCTGAAACGAGCATCTTGAGGTTACTTGGGTATACTATCTTTGCTTTAAATGACGTCGAAAAAATGCAGTGTTTGTATATTCTGTTGTGCCATAAAAGACTTGACAGAACATACAAACACTGCTTTGATCACCCACTAAAGGGAATGTGACCGTTTAACGGATCACTCGACCTGAATTTGGTGCGAGTTTGCCCGTACCACCTTCATGGTGAGGAGTAACGACGCCCATTTCGGTCATGAGCAATTCTTTCATGGCAGCAGCTTCACGCGGGTTGCTTGGTTTCCAGCTTGAAATCACTTTAGCTTTATTGTTGTTCATCGAAGTTATCCTTTTTCTTCCATGCCTTATGAGCTCATGCACATGCGCTCACTGATTCATATTTATTTCCTTATTTTTATACAAAATGACGATATTTACCAGAGCAAAATGCGTATAAAGCATCAGATATTTATTGCTGATTAGGCGCTACATTGAATGGTGATGTAAATGATGTGAAAATTCAGTGCTTTGGTGTTTTGTTGAAAAAATAGCAATCGCTATATTTGACTACTCATCGGAGGAGTAATTGTGGAATGACCTGGTAATTATCGTAGATTCAGATAAAAAAAAAGCCGATTCCTTTTAGAAATCGACTTTTTGTAAAATTCGGAATTTATAATTACTTAGCTAAAGAGCGGCTCTTCAGCTCGAAAATCAGCTTTTCAGCACTGCATTCAAACTGAATGCGTGCAGTCAGCTCCTGGCTGGTCTCAGATAATTCAGTTACTTCGTGTGTGAAGTTGGCATTAACTTCTTTAGCCAATGCGAGGTAGTTGTTCAGCTCGGCTTCCAGGGCATTTTTACCATTAGCAAAAACGTTGACTTCAGCAACGTCGTCGCCTTCTTTGATGATAAAGCCCATCTCTGCAGAAACACCGCAAGCTTCGCAGGTTTGAAATTCTTGCTCTTCGTTTGTCATGACTTTAATCCTCACTGGTTTTATGAGCTTATTCTAAAACGTTGTGACGAGGATCGCTATTCATTAATGATGAAAAGTAAGTTCAGGATGTTGATAGCAACGCAGTACATCATCGTGGTGATCAAATTGCCTGCGAGCTATCAACCTTGATCGAATTGCTTTCAAGATGCGAGAGTGTGGCCTAGTTAATATTAGTTAATTGCATACACCTTAGAAACCAGTGCCAAGGTACTTCTGAACGGATAAGCTTCAAGTTGGGCGAATCCGCTCATTTGCCGCGCCTTTACTCTGGTATTTAACGGTGACGTCATGCCGTTTAAGAAACGTGTGATCGCCTCGGGGGAAGGCACTGAACCACAGGCAGCAATAAACGGATCGCACCATGCTTTTATAACGTTGTCAGAGATTTCCGGTAACGCATTTGCTGGTGGCAGAGTCGTGATCTGGCCACGGCATACCGAGCAGTGGCCGCACTGTTCGGGGGCATTGAAATCAGCAAAATAGCCGGCGAGATCATGACTCAGGCATTGTTCATTTTCGAAGAAGCTGATCATCTTCCCGATACGCTCAATTTCGCTGTTTTCTTTTTGCTTAAATAAGTCATGGAGCTTGGCGGCTTCTTCTTGGGCATCAAACTGATGATCCAACACGCGGTATACATCAGTCATCTGCTTACTTTCAAGGGTGATCCAGCCCTTTTCACTGAAATAATCAATCGCGGCGACGACCCGTTTACGGTCGGCCTGGTAACCATTCCACAGTGCTTCGAAATCTACCGTGTACCAGGTACGTGCTTTCTGTGAACAAGCGAAAATGGTCTCAACAAACTGTCGGCGCTCCCCTTGGAATTGATCAAGGATCGACTGTTGCTCCTGATTTAGCTTGAAGCGATAGTCGGCAAAGTAGGTATATTGAGGCTCAATGATCTTGCGAATTTCTAAATATACCAACAAGGTTTTTAACGGCAGTAAACGCACGTTACTGTCTTTTGACAGGCGCGGCAGCATAACTTCCCATTGTGTTTGTAGGCCCGCGCTGTCCAGCGCCTTAATTTCATTTAATATATATTCAATCGCATCGCAATCAGGTGTATCGCCATAAATGAAGTTCTCCAGTACATTCAAACCCGCTTTGTTTGCCAGTACAGTGCATTGTGATGGCTGGTCATCTCGCCCGGCACGGCCAATTTCCTGACTATAGTTTTCAATCGATTTTGGCAGATCAAAGTGAATAACCTTGCGGATATCCGCTTTATCAATACCCATACCAAAAGCGATGGTGGCAACAATGCAATTAATATTGCCGGACATGAAATCGTGCTGGATCCTCTGTCTGGCTTCAGTATCCATACCTGCATGATAAGCCTGTGCCTGGTAACCTCGCTGGCTTATCTGAGCTGCCACTGTTTCTGCCGTCTGCTGCAAGGTGACATAAATAATGGTGGGCTGTTCGCCATTCTGGCTTAACAAGTTACACAGTGCCGGCAGTTTATTATCATTTTCTGCGGCGACGACATTGAGATCGAGATTTGAGCGATAGAAGCCGGTGATTATGATGTCTTGCTCATCAATCGCGAACTTGGTGCCCATATCTTTAATAACCGCGGGTGTCGCGGTTGCAGTAAGCAGTAAGACCTGGGGAATATTCAGAGCTTTACGGTAATCAGGCAGTTTTAAGTAATCGGGACGGAAGTTATGCCCCCATTCTGAAATACAGTGTGCTTCATCTACCACCAGTAATGAGATAGGGACTTGCGAAATAAAGTGCCTGAAACGTTCGTTTTTCAGACGTTCAACTGAAATCATTAAGACTTTCATTTCACCATTTCTGACGGCTTGCATCACTTGCTGCGTTTCTTCCCAGCTCTGGCTGGAATCGATGGAAGCGGCAGCAATATTTTTACTGTGCAGGAAATCAAGTTGGTCTTTCATTAATGCGAGCAGAGGAGAGATCACCAGGGTTAAATGGGGCAGCTGTACGGCTGGCAGCTGGTAGCATAAGGATTTCCCCGATCCGGTAGGGAAAATAGCGGCAGCCGACTGGCCATTTAAAATCCGGGTGATCACTTCTTCCTGGCCGGTACGTAACGTATCGAAGCCAAAGTAATTCTTAAGTGTTTGTTGATACATGGGTCAGCTGGCTCGCATTAGGTATGAACTGCAATGATAACGAACTGCTTGGTAGAACGTAAGTGATGAGAAGGAGATAACGGGGGTTTTAGATATAACATCAAGAAGAGGCATAATTAACAAAAAGAAAAGTTGCAGTTGTCAATAACGAAGTTAAAAACGGTGATGTTGATATGAGTCGATAAACAAAGTTCAGACTGTAACACTATCATTGGTGTTTTGTATTTTAAATGTACGATTAAGACGGGTAATTAATATTAAATATCAATATGTTACTTATATTTTTTTTGCCATGGATGATGTGTGGAGAATTACGAGCGAAAGCTTACTGAACATTCTTGTCTAAAGAAACATCAGTAAAAACAGCTGATGGGTCGTTATTGTCGCATTTGTTAATTTACACCTTAAAAAAAGTAGTTTCACATCTAAGTTGACAGATCAAACTGATTTCATATTCAAGGTCACCACTGATAATAACCACGAAAGTTTTAAGTCATGAAAACTGTTAGTCATAAGAATAATTAAAGGAAATCTATGTTGTGGTTTAATAATCTGGCATTCCGCTGGAAGTTTGCTGTTCCAATCGGTCTTGTTGTTGCTGTCTTTATTGCTCTGTTAAGTATGGCTCTTGTGGTGTTTAACGATCTTACCCGTACTGGTTCGTTGCAGAATGATGAGGTTCGACCCGTTTTAGAACAGCTAGAGGAAGGTTACCGGGATGTCTATCAGGTGATCACTGCTGGACAGGGTGTGATCTTAGCGGATGATGGTAATCAGGAGCTGGTTAAGTATAACCAGAAGGAGTTTTACTCAGAAAGTGCTGATACCTTGTCACGCTTTCAATCAGCACAGCGGCTGATTGAAATAGGCTTCATTGATGCGTCTAACCATTCTTTAGTTGAGCGCTTGCAAAACACTTATAGCCAGTGGCTCAACCACTATAGCTATATGATTGAAAACCCTGAAAGTGCCAGTGAGTATTACCGCGATAACCAAGTATTGATTAAGCAAGAATTTTCATCGATGCGCCAGCTCTATCGTGATCTGCGCACGCAGATAGAAACGGCCGACGCAGAGTTGAAGTTGATTATTGATGATGAAATAAGACTTGCCACAGTGGTGTTAGAAGTTGGGTTTGTTGTTGCACTTTTCATTTCTATCATCATTACATGGGGTGTGTCGGGCTTAGTGTTAGCTCCGCTGAACCGCTTGTCTCTGGCGATGCACGATATAGCTTCAGGTGAAGGGGATCTGACCCAGCGAGTGGTTGTTGAAAGTAAGGATGAAATTGGCCAGTTAGCGACAGCATTTAATGAATTTGTATCGAAAATACATTCGACAATCAGCGAAGTTGCCATAACGATGACATCGGTTCGCGAAGAAACGCAGCAGATCCAACGTGAGACTCAAGGTGTCGTTATTAATGCGTCAGAGCAGCAAGAAGAGAGTGCTCTGGTCGCGACAGCAGTGCATGAAATGAGTGTCACTAGTGATAACGTCAGTTCTCATGCTAATGAAGCTGCAGAAGCGAGTCAGTCAGCCAGTGATGAGTCAGAGTCTGCAAAACAGATCCTCGGCGATACTGTCATGTCGATTCATAAGCTGGCTGATGAGATTGAATCTTCAAGTACAGTGATCAGCAATCTGGAACGAGATGTGGGTAATATTGCATCTATTCTGGATGTCATTCGCGGTATTGCAGATCAAACCAACTTGCTTGCACTGAATGCGGCGATCGAAGCGGCACGCGCCGGTGAACAAGGCCGTGGTTTTGCGGTAGTCGCCGATGAAGTTCGTTCACTGGCCAGTAAGACTCAAGATAGTACCGGTGAGATCCAGGTGATGATTGAGAGCTTGCAGCAGGGCGCAAACGATGCTGTTAAAGCCATGGAGCTGAGCCGTGAAAGCGGGACACATACCGTCGAACAGGCCAATAGTGCCAACGAATCGTTAGATGCCATCAGCCAGTCGATTAATGTTATCAATGAAATGAACCTGCAAATCGCTACTGCAGCGACACAGCAGAGCCTGGTAAGCGAAGATATTAATCAAAATGTACAGAAGATTTCTGACAAGAGTCAGGAAGTGGTGAATAAGGTGCAAGCGTCTGAACAAGCCTTTGAAATACTGGCAGATCAGTGTGAGCAGCTAGATCGGCTTATTGGTCAGTTCAAAGTATAGCCAGTCCGTTTAATACCATAATAATGAAAGCCAGAGTAATCATTGCTCTGGCTTTTTTACGTTCTATGTAGGTAAGAAACAAGCCTTTTTAACAGCTTGGAAATAGCGAAGGACATAGAGCTCTAGAGAGAGCATTGAGCCCTGCCCGTTACCTGCCAATGCATGATATTTTGGCGCCATTAGTCAAGAATTACCTAGTTGCTCAGTACTAACAGAGCTTTTTATTCACCTACAGAATTGCTGGAGAACCAATTCCAGATCAGAGCTTATAGGCAATCAAAGTCGTTACCCTGTAACTCGGAGGGCCATCGAAGTGGCCTTAATCTTATTCAAGCAACATGAGTTGCTTTACGGCGTCATGGTAAATGAAAAAATCGTTTAATATGTTTTTTCTTTGTTTTATTAGAAATCTCTCTAACTAAACGCTTTATGTTTTCATTTGAATACATTTCACACCCTAGTTGAAATAATAGTTAATCACAAAAAACTGCCATTACAGTTGCTTCTTTGTTTACGTAGCTCAGTGGCATGCTGTGTTGATACTGGTTCATCACGGTCACGTTGTGCGAATGACTCAACATTACGTACAGGTTCGCCCAATGCTTGCTTACGTAATTCAGTGGCACGTCGTGTTGATACAGGCTCGTCACGGTCTACTGACAGCTGTGGATTAACTTTTACCTGATAACTAGTTTCGCCTTCAAAGGCTTTCAGGCGAAGTTCATTCGCATAGCGATCGCTGACGTTGTCATCATGGTGATTGTATTGAGCTGCTGAAGCGCCAAAAGAGATTAGGCCCAATAGAGTTACTGTAAGTACAGAATTTTTCATGTTTATC
>NZ_JAKJSP010000083.1:0-17293 GCF_050337085.1 Photobacterium sagamiensis
ACCATGGCCATGGGATCGATCAGAAAACCCTAGAACACTGGCTGATGCAACATTACATGATATTGGTCTATCTTCCGGTATACAGTCCGGAATTGAATCTGATCGAAATCCTTTGGAAACAGGCCAAGTATTACAGACGCCGCTTTATTACTTGGAGTAAAGAAACACTGGAAGCAGAAATCGCTGCCTTGTTAGATGGCTATGGCAACTTATTTGAAATAAGTTTTTCTTAGTTACTTAGGACATATTACTAAAAACTCTTCTCCGCCCCATCGCCCAACGTAATCAACCTTTCGAATATTTTCCTTCAGTACTTCTGCGACTTGTACTAGAACACTATCCCCAGCCTGATGTCCATATGTATCGTTAATATGTTTAAAGTGGTCAAGGTCAAGCAATATGACAGCATAATGATGCTGATAGCGTATAAATATTTCATCCTCAGCACCCAAAATCTGGTCTAACCTATGTCGGTTATATACTTGAGTTAACGCATCAGTTACTGATATTTTTTCCAACGCTTTCTTGGATGTAATATTTTGAGCGACTTGAGCGTAGCCGATTAAGCTACCATCATTTTTATACTCTGGGCTAATAATACTCTGCAACCAATACGCTTCTCCTGATTGGGATATATTCTGTAACTCCCCGACCCATGTTTGACCACTTTTGATGGTTTTCCACAATGACTCATGTGTGTGTGGATTAGTGTTAGGATGAGTAACAATACGATGAGTCTGTCCAATCAACTCGTCTTTTGTGTAGCCTGATATATCACACATTTTCTGACTGACCTGCGTGATCACTCCTTGGGCATCGGTTTTGCTGGTTATGACATGCTTATCTAACAATTCATTTGTGCGACTGAGTTCTGATAGTGTATCCGTAAGCTTTTGTTGTAGGCGAGCAGGTAGTAGCGCTGCCAGCCATGAAAGCGGAAATGATATGAACAATACGATAACAGCAATCAATGCCGCTGACAGAAGGTTGCTCTGCGAAATGCGGTCAATCATTTCAGGCTTAGGAATTAAAATAAGACGCAGTTGCTCTCCATTTTTAAAGACATCCTTCAGCGGAATCTGATATTGGTTATCAACTTTACTTTGCGGTGATTGTAAAAATTCTGGTGTTATGTCAGGGTAAAGTTCAAACATGGAACGCCGACCTGGTAAATAGCGGCTCCACGCAAGTTCTGAATTCGGGTGCGCCAAGATTTCTCCTTCTTTATCAATGAGCATCATGGTGAAATCTGGTGACTCAATAGCGTTACTAAGTATGTCGTCAGCACTTACGTTAATGATAAATATACCTGCGAACATAGCATTATGTATAACTGGGACGGATGCGCGTATGGTAGGACGAATAGGATACTCAATCTGACCATGCTCCATATTCAAGTCTAATTTTGAGTGCCAGTATTCAAACGCAGATAATTTTCTGGTTTCTTTGAAGTAGTATCGACTCGATTTATTCTGCAAGTCGGCTTTCTTTACCACTGATATAGTGTCAGTAGTATCTCGTTCTATACGAATGACTTCCTGACCCGAAGCTTCGATGAACCGAACCTGCATAAATTCTGAGTTTGTACTGATCAACACCAACAAGAGGTTTTCAAGTAAAGAGAGGGATTCAGTGTTGGGTGTGTTTAAATACCTCTGTGTAGTCGGGTTGGTTAGAATAGATCCCAGAGTGTTATTCTGTGATATAACAGATTGGGATATGTACTGATATTTCGATTCTTTCGTCTTGATAAACCTGTTATTCAATGCACTATCAATATTTATGACCTGCATCTGGTAGTTGATAAGGGAAGTGAGTATTGCAACGATGATACCGAAGAATATGAAGTAAAGTGTGAGCGTAAGGTAAGTCCTCCTCTCTTGACGGTTCTGTACACGTACTTTGCAAAAATGCTTTTTCATCGACATACCACTTAACATTATCAGCAACATACTCAATACTTAAGAGTAGACTCTTTAATTGGTTTCCCAAGAGGAATTTCTGGTGATTTGCGATACCAGAGGTTATCCGAAGCCTAAAGTTTAGAGTTAAAGATCTAACGCGAAAATGTCCCGAAGTGAGTTAACCTAAATCTCGAGCCGGCTAACTCTGTGAACTCTGTTGTGATTTAAGTTGCTACAAACCTTTTGCTTTGTTTATTGCTAGCAAACACAACGTGGCCATGTAACCTGATTGGTTTACATCACAAGCATAAAATTCCGCCTTTCTCTGGGCAAATTAGACCAAAATGAGTGATAAGCTGCGTTATTCTGGTTTTTCTCACCACTTTAATAGAATTTCAATGTTCTGTTTTTTATACGAATATTTCATGTAAAGTCACTTATTTGGATGCCTAGAAGTCCTTCCGCGCTTCTGTTCACAATTCCGCACTTATGCCTTCCTAGCCAACCGCTTTGCCCACACTAGTCTCACCTTAACGTAAATAATGTAAATAGAATGCCAATGAAAATCATTCTCAATTATATTAAGGCCATTCAGAAACACTAAGTCTAATTCGGGCTGTTATCCTCATGTCGTCTAAGAACAAGGCACTGTTAAACAACAAGACGCTGTTGAAAAGCAAGGTCGTCCAGGTTTGGGCTCGTCGCCTGCATATCTATATTTCAATGGCATTACTGCTTGTTGTGCTGTTTTTTGCTATTACCGGAATCACGTTAAATCGCCCGGATCTGTTTGTTAAAAGTCAACCTGATATTTCACAATTAACCTTGTCACTTCCGGTTGAACTGTTGAGCTCAGAGCGTGGTGAATATGTACCGAATGAAATAGCCCTTGTTGATCACCTAACGCAATACGCCCAGTTATCAGGTCAGCCTTCGGCACTGCAGGTATTTACTGAAGTTGAAGACGGTGAACTACTCGAAGGTGATATCACGATGGACTACAAAGGCCCGGGCTATAACGTTGCGGTATTTATTGATATGACAAGTGCAGAAGCGGTTATCGAGAAAACACATTATGGCGCTGTGGCAGTACTGAATGACTTACACAAAGGGCGAAATAGCGGTGATGTATGGAAATGGTTTATCGATATTACAGCCTTACTGATGGTGTTTTTTGTTCTGACGGGTGTGTGTTTGTTAGTGCCAAAGAAAAAGACATTTAACACCTCGCTTAAGTGGACATTATTTGGCTCTCTTATCACCTTATTAATCTTCTTTGTTGCTGTTCCTTAAAAATAAACGGCGCATTTGTTGCCAAAGGATTTTCCATGACATTTATCACCACTAGCCTTCTGGTTGCAGCATTGGCTTTGCCTCTTTTTGCTCAGGCTACAGCAATTCCTGATAGCGCACATATAGAGGTGGAATTTGAGTTGCCAACAATTGAAACCACCATGTATGCCCGTCCTTATGTGGCGGTCTGGATTGAAGATACCAAGCGTAAACCAATTCGCACCATTGAGCTGTGGGTCGGCAAAGATGAGTGGCTTAAAGATTTGCGTAGCTGGTGGCGAAAAGTTGGCCGTTATGACCGCGAGTTGGTTGACGCGGTGACGTCAGCAACACGTCCTGCGGGTGAGTATCGTTTTGTCTGGGATGGATTAGATGAGAACGGTAACCGTGTAGAGCAAGGGGATTATACCTTTTACGCCGAAGTGGTCCGTGAGCATGGTGGTCGAAATTACTTACGTCAAAAGATGCACCTAAGTGATACCGCATTCACTTATAAGGTTGCGCCAACAGAAGAAACTGGCGTTATCACGATTAACTACAAAATCAAATAGGAAGTCGAGTAATTACAATGACTAAACAAAGCAAAGTGAAAGCACTGACAATGGCTTGTACTGTAGTTGCGGGTCTGGCTGTAACCGCAACTGCAAATGCACATCCACGCTGGGTCGTTCCTTCCCACTTCACGGTATCGAAAGAAGGCGGCGATTGGTTAACTTTTGACGTGACAGCGTCACACGGTACGTTTGTGTTTGATAAACCTGCAGGTAGTGAATCAGCAGAAGTTGTGATGCCGGATGGCCGCAAAGAACGGCCAAACTTTGTGATCCGTGGTAAGCGTCGTTCTATCTTCGATTTCTACTTTGAAGAAGAGGGTACGCACAAAGTCGAAATCAACAACGTGCCGACTTATTACACTCAGTATAAAGCTGGCCGACGAGACACTGTTAAATGGTTGAAAGCGAACAAGGCCGAGCGTGAAGCACTACTTCCGAAGAAGTCTCGTGATGTTGTAACTCAGCTGGGCTTCACTCGTGCAGAAAGCTACGTAACCGTGGGTAAACCAACCGGTAAAGCCATGGACATTGAAGGTAAATACCTGGAACTACTGCCTGTTACGCATCCATCCGATATTGTCGAAGGCGATGAAGTCAGCTTTAAGTTTTTCTATAACGGTGAACCTCAGCAGGGTGTGACTGCAGAGATCACCCGTGAAGGCACACTTTACCGTAACCACCAAGAGCAGATTGATGTTGTGAGTGATGAGAGTGGCATGGTGACCTTTACACCTGATACGGCAGGTCGTTGGCTGATGAAAGCAAACTATAAAGGTGAGTTACCCAACAACCCATTGGCAGACACTGCAAGCGTCAATGTTCATTTTACCTTTGAAGCGTTACTTCAGTAACGATTGTTAACTATCCCTTGCTAACTATTGAAATAGCCTGTCTCAGCAGGCTGTTAATTTCTTCCTTATTAAGCTGTTGAGGTCTTCATGAAAAAGAGCACAAGCCTTGTTTTATTGTCTCTTACCGCACTATTCTCTGGCACTGCAAGTGCACATTTTCCCTTGATGAGCTGTTGGTTCGAAGCCGATAAAGTGATTTGCGAAGCTGGCTACAGTGACGGGAGTACAGCCGTGGATTATGACATCAACTTGTATGACTACGATGATAACCTGATTGCCAAAGAGACCACCGATAAGCGTTCAATTAGCGAATTCACCAAACCGGAGACTGATTTCTATTTGGTGTTTGATGCTGGCCATGAAAATCCGGTTGAAGTTGATGTAGTTGAGATTTCAGAAAAATGATCAGCCAAACTGTTCATACCGATGATGGTGGTCGTGAAGGAAAATGGGTCGCTCTTTCTATTTCTCTTATTTTGGCTGTTGCTGCGATCTTACTGCCGTATCACCAGGAAACTGTTCAACAGCAAACGTTGAGCCCGCATCAGGTTTTTATCAAAGATTTGGCAGCTGATGAGTTAGCAATGATTGCTGAACTCCGACTGGCCCATGAAGAAATTCGTAATTTACACCAGGATAGCGTCGAATTAGATGGCACTGAGAGCTGGGCTGATATTGCTGAGCTTGAAGCACTTTGGTTAGCCCCTTTTATTCAGGATAAAGGCTGGGAACGAAAAGGAAAGCATCTTTGGTTCAAAATTTCGCCTGCGCTTTATCAGGGTGTACCTCAATTAGAGAGTGGTTCGGCCTCTGTTGTTTTGAATTCGATGCAAGAGGAACCTGATATTTGGTTACACCTGGATAAGACGATCCAGCCTGTTATTTCAGGTGACATTAGATCTGAAAGGGTTCCACTCCAAACCCGCGTGTTAATAGAGACAGGTTGGAAGCAAGTTGTGTTTGCAGATAACGGAGTGATTTAGCAAGACAGCCGTTTGTATTAATTAGTCAGATTTTCAACACATGGTATCTATCATGAAATTTTTATTAAAAAAGCTTTTATTAAACATGATTTTATTTAAAAAACAGCCCAGAAATAAAACTCTTATCAAAAAGGCATTGGTCATTGTATTCATGTTTGGTGCACTACAGGTTCAGGCAAAGGAGAAATTAACCATTGGTATTACCCTTCAACCTTATTACAGCTATGTAAAAGCGGTTGTCGGTGACAAAGCAGAGGTATTGCCTTTGGTGGACGAAGGCTTTAATTCCCATAACTACTTACCTCAGCCTAATGATCTGCGTCGTCTGAAAAAAATGGATATTATTGTCATTAATGGTATCGGTCATGATGATTTTGCGTTGAAGGTCATCAAAGCCGCGAACCGCGACGATCTTATCGTGATAGAAGCCAATAAAGATGTGCCGCTGTTACCAGCAATGGGGCAATCAGTCGGAGATGGAGCGGTTAACCCTCATACCTTTGTTGGGCTGTCGACCACCATTCAGAAGGTGTACAGCATTGCCAGTGAACTCGCGAAAATCGATCCGGCTAACGCACGTGAATACCGTAAAAATGCCCGTGCGTATGCGACCAAGTTTCGCAAAATGAAGCGCGAAGCCATGCTGACCTTAGGTGATTTGGATACTGCGGGTATGACCGTTGCGACTACCCACAATGCATACGGTTATATTTTGCAAGAATTCGGGGTGGATGTTGCCGCGGTTATCGAACCCGCCCATGGTGTTGAGCCGAGTGCCAGTCAGTTGCAGGGTACAATTGAGAAGATCAAAAACGCCGGTATCGACGTGCTTTTTTATGAGCTAAATATGCCAAATCGTTATGTTGAAACCATAGAACAAGCGACTGGCGTACAGCTATATCGATTCTCGCATATGACCCATGGATCGTATGATGTGAACAAGGTTGAGACCGAGATGAGAGAGAATTTGGCGACCTTGGTTGAAGCCATGAAATTTGCGGCAGAGAAGGGAGGACGCTAATTGTGGGCCCTGCTATCCGTTTACAAAATGTCGGCCTGAAATATGGTGACAACATTATTCTGCAAGATATTAATCACGAACTATCAGCTGGCAAGTCACATGTTGTGATGGGACCGAATGGTGGCGGCAAAACTTCGCTACTACGTTCAATTTTAGGCTTGACGCCATTTACTGGTGATATTGAGATCCAATGGCCTGAAGAGAAAGGGACGATTGGTTATGTGCCACAAAAAGCGACCTTTGAATCTAGTCTGCCTTTTACCGTGATGGATTTTATTTTACTTAACCAGAGCCGTAACCCGTTGTTCTGGCGTAAACGTAAAAGAGAACAAGATCATGCCTTAGCTCAGTTAGATCGTATTGGCATGGCTAACCGTGCCGACCGTCGAATGGGGCAATTATCCGGGGGCGAACAACAGCGTGTATTGTTTGCGCAGGCTCTGCTGGATAGCCCGGACTTGCTGGTTCTGGACGAGCCAACGACGGGTATGGACGAACAAGGTGTTTGCTATATCGAAACGCTAATCCATGAGCTGGTTCAGGAAAACAAAACAATAATAGCGGTTCATCACGATGTGACGGCAGTTCGCCGTTTACAGGCTGAAGTTCATGTTGTTAATCGACACTTAATTGATAGTGGTGCGGTCTCTGAGGTGCTTGTTCCTGAAAAAATTGAGCGCCTGTTTAACCACTATAGCGCTGAGCCAGTATCTGTAAATAAAACAATGAAGAAGGTCGCGTAATGGATTTAATTCGTTTTTGGGCGCAAGCGGGCGTTGACACGGGTTGGTTGAGCGAAAGTTTCTCATATTCCTTCATGGTAAATGCAGTAGTGGCGGCATTGTTGCTGGGCCCGTTATTGGGAGGGCTGGGTACGCTGGTTATTGCTAAGCGTCTGGCGTTTTTTTCTGAAGCGGTAGGACACGCAGCATTAACCGGTATCGCGCTGGGTGTCTTATTGGGTGAGCCGCCCGATAACCCGATCATCGGCTTATTCAGTTTTTGTATGATCTTCGCCTTACTCCTGCATTTTGTCCGAAATCGTACGAGCGTGCCTTACGATACGCTGGTTGGTGTATTTCTGGCGCTGGCATTGGCTGTTGGTGCGGCGCTATTAATGTACGTTGCACGTAAGATAAATATCCATATGCTGGAAAACGTGCTGTTCGGTTCGATCCTGACGGTGACAGATTATGACTTGCTGATACTGGCAGTCAGTTGTGCATTGATTGTCCTTGTTTTAGTGCCTACGTTTAACCGTATTTTACTGACGTGTATTAGCCCTGATATTGCCCGTGTGCGCGGCTATGCGACCAATTTTTATGATTACCTGTTTGTGATGATGATTACGCTGGTCACTATTGCGTCTGTGAAAATTGTTGGTGCAGTGTTAGTGGGGGCGCTATTACTGATCCCGGGGGCGACTGCTCGCCTGTTAACGAAGAATATGGGCAGCTTTGTACTGATGTCGGCTTTTCTCGCCACGATCAGTTGCCTGATAGGCACCATTTTACCCATGGAAATGAAACTACCAGTACCATCAGGTGCTGCAATCATCATCGTTTCAGCTTGCTTCTTCATGACTGCAACGTGCTACCGCATAATCCGAAAAGGATAACCTGACGTGTTTAAGACCATTATTAAAAATCGACTTTTAAAAACAGCTTTTGCAATCGTAATCATGGGCTCTGCGATGACTTCTGCGGTAGCAAAGGCAGAAGATATTTTAACTGCTACGCCAGTGACATATATGTTAGCCACAGAGCTAACCAAAGGTACTGAGATTACAACCCGATATTTACCGCCGACGCGTTTTGGTGTGTCTCGTTTACCAAACTGGTTTAGTACCAAAGGGGCAGAGCTAACGGTACAAGCGGCTAAAGATGCGACTGTTGCCATTACTTTAGGTGCTGTTTGGCCACAGGACCCACTGTTCGTTCATGCCAGACAGGGCAATGTTCGTATTATTGAAATTGATGCATCCCAGGCAATATCACCACGTGCTCAAGGAGTTGCAGCTTTACGTCTTGAAGATGGGTCGACATCGCTGTATGCCTGGCTGAACCCGACGAACCTGACTCGAATGATTGCAATTGTCAGTCAAGACTTGCAACAAGTTTGGCCTGAACACGCAAAAATAATTGAAAAGAATCAGCAGCAACTGATGATTGCTGTGCGTCAGTTAATCAATCAGCAACAGAAAGTATTGATTGATGCCGAGATAGATTCGGTTGTACTGCTATCAGAAGAGCTGGAAGATTTCGCTTCAGGTAATCAATTGTTTGTTGTCGAGCGGTTTACCCACCCAGAGCTTGAATGGACGGCAGAAGACAAGCGGGCTTTATCTGAGTTGCTCAATGCTGATGATTCGTTATGGCTGTTGACCTCAAAGAAAGTCAGTACCCGGCTGAAAACAATGGTACCTAACCCAGAGCGTATTCTAGTTGTTGATAGTGTTGATCGATGGGGGCGTGAAGGCATCAATAAAGAGAAACCGCTTAATCGCTGGCTACTAGAATTGTAATGCCAAATTACTGTTAACGGTACTTGGTCGTTGGGGGAGAGCTAGCTTCACATGAATAGATCAACAAAGCCTGCTAAATGTGTTTTAATGTCGGGCTTACGAAGGGATAGCGTTGTTCAGAGCGATAACAGATGGATTTGATTAATAAATGCTTTACCTTGAATAATCTCTAGGAAAAAAAATGGCAAACGGCAAGAAATTTGATTACCGCATAGTAGAAAAAAGAAATGGCTGGGCGGCGGAAATTATTCGACAAGTATCAGCAAGACGAACCACTATCTCTAAGCGCCAAGCGGACTTTGCTACCGAAGCAGAAGCAACAGAATGGGCAGAGAAGGCGTTGGCAGAATTTGTACAAAGCCAAGTAGAGCGCAATAAGCGTAAATCGCTTCAGCGCAAAGCAGTAGATGAAGTAGTTGATTCAGAAGAAGTAACACCGATCTAAACTAACTATTCGTTATTATTGTTAGAAACCTTAGGCTGATCCAGCCTAAGGTTTTTTTGTATGTGCCCAAGCTACCTGGAAATGCATGAATTCACATTTCCAAGTAGTACGGTATAAACATCAGTTGATGCTTCGGTTTATTTGTCCGATATCAGCCTTTTAATACCCGCTCTCGTCCTGAATCAATCGTTGCCAGCTAGATCCACTCCCTCAATTGCGTGAATCCATTGTCCTGATAGCAGTCTGTTTTTTCAGGATTTTTGTTATGACTCGCAAATTAATTTCACTATAATTCTGAGCAATTAAGTTGATGTTATGATTGCATATCATTCTGTTGCGCTAAGGGGATTTAGTTATCTTTGGCGGTAGCGTGTTAATTTCCTGCTTTATTGACCTAACAGGTAGGAAGAATAATAACTTTCCCCTGAAGCTATTAGGACAAAAAGACATCCAGACGATTGCTATTACACTGGTGCTCTGTACTAAAAAATGATTCCTGCGTTAGAACTAAATCGAAATTGGTTAAGTTGGTTAGAACAATAATTGACCTTGTCCGACAGGGATAAAGAGTACCGTTCATGGTATGTCTGAACGTTAAAAGCTTTGGGTATATTAACAGACGTAGTAAGTCAGGGAGGATAGAATACATGTTTATTAAAGATATTAGAATATTACTTTTAATCACTTTGTTCTTGTTTAGCCATGCTAGCATGGCTAAGGGATTTCGCGTTCAATCAATAAAAATTGACGCACCTTCGTTATTAAATAGCAAGTTAATAAATGAACAGATGCAGTCACTTTACATCTCTTTACCTCCGTCATATTTTATTTCTGAAAATAGATACCCTGTCATATATTATTTTCATGGTTATGGCGGAGCTCCTTCGGAAGCGCATGTTATCTCTGGTAAAATTCTAGATGAATATATTGATGAAGGTAAAGCCGAAGAAATGATTGTAGTAGGAGTAAATGGCTCCAATCAATTTGGTGGAAGTTTTTATGCTAACTCACCTATTATTGGCAATTGGGAGGATTTTGTTACTAATGATGTTGTCAATTATATAGATAATAATTATCGAACGCTAACCGAATCGAAATACAGGGGAGTGGCGGGCTTTTCTATGGGGGGGTATGCCGCGATTAACATCGGATTTAACCATCCGGATAAGTTTAAGCATGTTTTTTCATTGAGCCCTGGGTTATTTGATGAGAAAGGTCTAGACAAAGCGGTCAAACAATGGATAAAAAGCGGGTGGTCGAGTTTCTTGGATGGCTATGCTGCTACGTTTGCACCAGATCCTCAGGGCGATAATAATAAGTATTGGCATGAGTGGGATTCGGAATCACCTTCAGTTAGGGCTAAATGGTCTTCGGGTTTCGGTGATGTGCCAAGCAAGGTAGAGGACTATTCGGAACAAAAAAAACAGCTTCTGTCAATTCGTATTGAATATGGCAATGCAGATAGTTTTAAATGGATTCCTGAAGGAAGTCGATATTTAATACAGAATCTGAAAGGAAAAGGAATAGCGGTCGAAGCGTTCGACCATCAAGGTGGTCATGATCTGAAATCGCTACAAGGTCAGCATATTATTGAATTTTTTACTAAGGTATTTTCATCAGAGAATTAATTGTAAAATACTCACTTGATAGATTTACCATGCAGATGGCGGCTTTATCTTCCTACTTCAGTTCGTTTGCAGTGGCAATAGAATCAAATCGCTATACGTACCCCTGTAGCGAGGATGCTAATATTAGATTATTTATCTAGGGGACTTATGACGCCACTATGATGTAATCCGGCAACATGGGTATATATCTGAGTCGTTTTGATATCCGCATGACCAAGTAATTCCTGAATATTTCTCAGATCTGTTCCGTTCTCTAATAGTCTTGTGGCAAAAGAATGACGAAAAGTATGGCTTCCGGCCTGTTTGACCACTTCAGCTTTAAATATTGCTTTCTTGACGTATGATTGTAACGTCCGATCTGTAATATGATGGCGCATTTTTCGGGATGAGCGCGGATCAATGCTGAGCTCTCTTGCCGGAAAAAGGTATTGCCAGCCGATTCTTTTCGCCTTACCCGCGTATTTTCGGCTTAGAGCATACGGCAGATATACTTCACCAAACCCGTTGCGGAGATCTTGATTGTGCAGCCATCGTACATGATTCATCTGTTCGTAAAGTCCATCATGTAGTGTTTTAGGGAGTAATGTCTGTCGGTCCTTATTTCCTTTACCATTTCTAACGGTTAATGAACTTGTTTTCAAATCAATATCCTGAATGCGAAGCCGTAATGATTCATTGATTCTCAGGCCACTACCATACATTAGTTGTGCTGCAAGCTGATAGGGCAGAGGTATATGTGTGATGACAGCTACTGCTTCTTGATGGCTAAAGACCACCGGTAACTTGGGCTTCTTCGTTGCTCGTTTGAAACTAAGTTGTTCGGTATTTTGATGCAGAAACTCGCGACATAGAAAAACAAGCGCATTAAGTGCAGTCTTTTGTGTGTTTGGCGAAACATTCATCTCGACAGCCAGATGATCATGATATCGCTGAATGTGCTCGGCATCAATTTCATGACGGGCATTATATCCTTGGTAATAGATGAAGCGCTTTACCCAATGTATATAAGTTTTTTCCGTTGTATAGGCAAGCCCCCGAGAACGAATGAAAGCCCGAAACTGATGTACAAAGTTGTATGAGTTGGAGTTTATCGGCGGTGGTACATCCATTTGATTTCTACCTGTTTATTTACACAGTGTCTTGTGAGAGTAGTGAACAGGTGATGTTTTTTCAATTTTGATTTACCCATGTTTCGTATATTTCTGCATAGCTCAATTATTGTTTGAAATGTTCAATGAAACAATTACATAGAAAGATACGATTTTGATTGGATACATGATCTTAGATCGTATATATGCTTGATGGTTTTGTCAGTAATGTTACCTATGTAATTGGTTTTTATTATGTAATGGCATAATTGAGTGTAATGAGATAAACGAGCATGATATACGATCTTGGTTCGTTGAATAAAATGTTATATTTTTAATGAGGTTCTGGGATGGTTTTAGAAAAATTCGATGCATGGATTGATGAAATTAATAAGTCATATAAATATCAGGCTATTTCCTGTGAAAGTTTCTACGACCATTTCAAAGGTTATTATTCTCGGGATTTTCTTCGTGAATGCAGGTATGTCATAACTAACGACATACCAAAGCCGTCTTTTCCTGAACTGATTGATATTGGCTTAGGTGATTTCTTAGATATGGATTGCGGTGCGATTACTTATAAAAATACATATTTTATGAAGCCGCAGCATAAAGATGACCTAGAAATTCATATACATGAGTTAGTACATTCTATCCAGTGGCAAAAACTTGGTGGTATCGGCTTTTTGCAACGGTACGCAAAGGAAATTAACGTATTTGGTTACGATGATGCACCGCTAGAAAATATGGCTTATGAGGTTGGTAGACATTTCATAAATAAAGGTAAACCATTCTCCATATTAAAATTAGTGGAAAGTAAAATATAACAAAAACATCAAGTTGACACGTTTTACTCCGCAGTTTTGGTATGGAGTTCAGTGTGCTTGGTGAGTTGGTCGTGGTGCAACTTATGTTAGACGTTATGCACCTAGAGCAAGGTATTGTTTTTTGTTATAACTTCATCGGTCAATACCAAAGTTTCTCAGGCCATTCGTTCATCAAAAGGCTCCCGTTTGGCATCGGGGATAAGCTAGTTGGAAGTTCAGTTGTTGTCTTTGAGTGCGAATCGTCAGGCTTTCGTTTAACACCCTTTGTGTTCCGTGGTTTCAGAAAGCAGCGATCCCATTGGCTTTCAACTTCATCGCAGGGTAGCCAATCAAGTTTAGTATCAGGAATGTGAGAAAGTCCTGTTGGCTTAAAGGCGTGGATTGTTTACCGGGATTTTTAGGTCAGGATTTGTTGCTGTTTCAGCCAAAAGACATCATGCACGGACAGATTCTCGGCCAAGCAAAGGCAGCGTTAATGGATTGAGTTGCATAACAAAAGTATCAAGGTGACGCATTACACTCGGCATTTTTGGTATGAAGTTTAGTGGGTTTGGTGAGTTCATCGTGGCGCACCTTATCCTAGGCGTTATAACCTCCATCTTGCCATTATTTTTATGGTTTGGTCTTCGGCAAGTGGTCGCTTTTTTAATATCTTGTCAGTTGAAATGCAGTGAGTTTCGTTTGTCGGCTATTGCGGTTTGAGGCTTGGTGTATACAAGGCTTTCTTGCCAAATTTCTATCGCGCTTAATAAGTCCTTTAGCCGCAATTATTCATTGATGGTGTTTGTCATTGTGCCCGTTGCGGTTCAAATTTTGTGGGTCTAAGTTCATTGCCAAGAGTGCAGGGTAATTCTTCAATATTCGCGTACCGCAACACAGGTTTTCATCTGGTTTGTGTTTGGCTTCAGCGTTTACTCAGTCGCTTTTAGTGATAATCCATGCTGTGATTATTGAGTCGTGTTGAGTGAATCGCAAAAGAGAAAAGGCGAGTTGTTGTTGAAAGCTTTACGTTGTATTTTAGATTTAAGCTTTTGATTTATATCGGTTATAACAAAAACATCAAGTTGACACGTTTTACTCCGCAGTTTTGGTATGGAGTTTAGTGTGTTTGGTTAGTTGGTCGTGGTGCAACTTATGTTCGGCGTTATGAGTAAGGGAGAAAATAAATGTACTTTTGGAAAATTGAAAATCTGAAAAAGGATATTAGAGCAGGTGAATTCACTGAGCAAGACCGATTCATTTATGCATTCATTTATATTGTACTCAGCATAATTGGTATGGAAGCTATGTCTTTTTTATCAGTGGAAAATCCCAACATGTGGGACACTATAGGCACAGTGGGAAATATTGTTATACCAATAGTGGGTACATTCTTTGCGTATAGAGCGAATGGTGCAGGAGACGGGTCTGATTTTCTCGGGCGTTTTTTTAGCATTAACTTTGTCGTGGGTATCAGGTTTTGCGTTTTACTAATCCCTATGATAGTTGGTTTGTTTTTCTACTATACCTACGCCTTTTCAGTTGATGAAGAAATTTCAAGCACGCCAATTGATATAATCCCATTTCAGATATGGCTTTCTCTACTTTATGTTCGTATATGCAAACACATTCGCGATACTGATAACCCAAACTCATAACAGATAAGGATACGTGTCGCGAAGCCGACACCTATCCGAAGTGTTGAACAAGCCCGAGCCACCTTATATAGGGAAATATTACGAAGAAGCGAAAGTGTGATTGCAGATAAGCGGTTATATTGAAACGAGCACCGTCCTTGGCTCAAAACCAATAAACATAATCGACTGATTTTAATGTTTAATTATGGTTACCTCCTAAAGTAAAAGCTAAACCATTATCCTTTTATAACGCTATCTTATCTCGGTCGAAATACGCCAAGACATCGCATTAAATGGTGACAGCAAGGACAAAAGTAATCGGCTTTTCGGCTGATGGGTTTATCTCCCAATGCAGGCAACGTCAGTTGCCCTGCAATCATAAAGACAKACTGTATTTGTTGAAGTAGGYGTTTTGTGTGACCACGAAGTAAACCGTAATCACGCACGCGTCTTAAKCCTTTGGGTAACACATGTTGCAATATCAGCCAGAGAAATTTCACGACAGGTAATGTTCGAGTTTKATTCGTTTTAGTTTGGCTRTCCARGTAACGAAAAGTGATATTCCCGTTGTCTTYRTAAAGAATATCGTTGTCGGCTAACACGCCACGGTATAGGTATTTAGATAAATACAATAAAGCCGGTTTGCCCCGTCCAACATGWCGACAATCAACGACCCATTTTTGAGRWRRTTGAYGAGGTAACGTTAATTTTAGTGTACAAGTGATGTGGTTGAGCAAACGTGCTCGCCACACTTTAGCTAAAGCAAAGGCGTTGAATAGAYACTGATTTTTACAGTTTATCCATTGCCGTTTATTGGTATCAAAGCCGCCGCCAGTCACCACCATATGAATATGCGGGTGTAAATCTCGGCGTCGATTATGGGTATGAAGCACCGACGTAAATCCGATAGTCTCACCGATGTTTTTAGCACGAAACGCGAAGTCTTTTATTATCGAGGCACTGACCGTAAACATCGCTTGGTAAATCTGTTTAGGGTAACGTTTAGCTAAGGGTCGAAGCTCGGCTGGCAAGGTAAACGTCACCATAAAGTAGTCGATGGGTARTAGCTTACTTTGTTGTTTTTCAAGCCAATCAGAAGTAGTTCGGTGCTGGCACCGAGAGCAGTTGCGATGTCCGCAGGACATCGGAGATTGCACTCGATGTTCACAGTGCTGGCAATGCCACTGGCTGTAGCCGTTTTGTTCGGTGTGGCAGGTGAGCATTGCGTGAATCGCAAGGCGAATATCAGACGTCATAGACGAGGAATATGTTGCCATTAACTCATCAAGGTGGTCGCATAAAAGTGATTGAAACATCATGCTTTTATCTCCCACATGAGGGTTAATCCGTTAGCGAGTTGGTTAATCGCCTGTGAGGTATTTTGGCGTGATATGTCGGTGAGATGGGTGTAACGCGCCGTGGTGTTTAGACTGTTATGTCCGAGTAGATGTTGGACAGAACGCAAATCCAACCCTYGTTCCAATAAGTGAGTGGCGTAACTGTGACGTAGATTATGCGGACTGATAGACTTGGTGATCCCACATTCTTTAATGACTGCTCGCATGGCTTTTTGAACACCACCGCGATCCATAAAATTATCGAYAACACGGTTGTGAGAGGGAAACAAAAAMCGTGGGTGTTTGTGGGTTTGCCAGAAACAACGCAAGGCATACAAGGTGCGCCGAGGTAGTGGGATGAAGCGATCTTTCCCCCCTTTGGCATTACGAATGTGGACKAGCATTCGCTGACTATCAATGTCACCGACAGTAAGATTGAGTGCTTCACCCAGCCGTAATCCAAGACTGTATATCGTTAAAAAGCAGACTTGATAACGCAGTTGATGAGTAAAGCTGATCAGTAGKCCGACTTCTTGCGGGGTAAGAATRTCTGGTAATCGTCTGTTTTGTGGGGGCTTAACGATGTTAAGCCATTCCCATTCGCGGTGAAGCACATGCTTAAAAAAGAACTGTAAACCATTGCGTTCAACCCTGACAGTGCTCCAAGAATGGGTWTKGATAAGYTGGGCGAAGTATTGCTTAAGATCGTCGGTTGAAAGGGTATCGGGTGCTTTATCAAAGTGGTGAGTAATGCGACGTACCGCACGTGAATAGGCGTCAATGGTTGCGGGGCGTTTACCTTGCAGATTTAAGTTAGTAAGCTGTTGTTCATAAAGATAATTGGCGCGAAATTGCTGTTCGGCATTCATGATAAATACTCCGTAGTGATTGGAGTATTAAGGGTAGTTTGAGGAGTATTTTCGCTTCACTCTGCCGCGCAGCGGCTTCGTTCAACAAAAGAATCAAGGTGATGCGTTACACTCGGCGGTTTTGGTGTGGAGTTCAGTACGCTTTGTAAGTGTATCGTTCGCACACCTTATTCTAGGCGTTATAAGCCCTTATTTTAGTTTCGAGGTAAAATGGCAGTTTTAGAAGTACTTACAATTCCGAATCAGAAGTTAAAAATTCAAGCTTCTGAAGTTAAAGATATCAGTCAAGTTCAGCAATTAATCGAAGACATGCTCGAAACTATGTACAGTACCGATGATGGTATTGGTTTAGC
>NZ_JAKJSP010000084.1:0-16181 GCF_050337085.1 Photobacterium sagamiensis
GCTCTAGATACTTATATCCCAGAGCCAGAGCGTGCAATCGATAAGCCGTTCATCCTACCTATCGAAGATGTTTTCTCAATCCAGGGCCGTGGTACTGTTGTAACTGGTCGTGTTGAGCAAGGCGTTATTCGTGTTGGTGAAGAAGTTGCAATCATCGGTATCAAAGACACTATCACTACTACATGTACTGGTGTTGAGATGTTCCGTAAGCTTCTTGACGAAGGCCGTGCTGGTGAGAACGTTGGTGTTCTTCTACGTGGTACTAAGCGTGACGAAGTTGAACGTGGTCAGGTTCTTGCTAAGCCAGGTTCAATCACTCCACACACTACTTTCACTTCAGAAATCTATGTTCTTTCTAAAGATGAAGGCGGTCGTCACACTCCTTTCTTCAAAGGTTACCGTCCACAGTTCTACTTCCGTACAACTGACGTAACTGGTACTATCGAGCTACCAGAAGGCGTTGAAATGGTAATGCCTGGTGATAACATCGCTATGACTGTTACTCTAATCGCTCCTATCGCGATGGATGAAGGTCTACGTTTTGCTATCCGTGAAGGTGGCCGTACCGTTGGTGCTGGTGTTGTTGCTACAATCGTTGCTTAATTTGCAATAATTGAACGACACGAAAAGGGAGCTTAAGGGCTCCCTTTTTTTATACCTGTAAATTAAGCACTTTGCGATGAAGAGTTAATTGCTCGATCCTGACTTATATTCCCCCTTGGGATCGCAATGCGGGCACTGTCTTCGTCCGGCAAAGATGATCATCGAACAGGAACCTGATCACAAGCAAAAAAAGCGAGTTAATCTTGTTCTCATTTTTGACACTCTTCAAATTGGTTCTACTATTATAAGACCTGACAGAAAAGTGTCCCCCTCCCCATGAAAGCCGATCCGAAAATTATTAAGTACCTCAACGAAGTGCTTGCCAATGAATTAGTCGCCATTAACCAGTACTCCCTTCATGCAAGAATTTACAAAGCGTGGGGGTTAAAGCACCTCGCTAATAAAGAATATCATGAATCGAGAGATGACAGGAAACATGCCGAGCACCTGATTAAACGCATCCTGTTGTTAGATGGTCTGCCGGATCTACCTGATTTAGGTAAGCTCAATATTGGTGAAGATCCACGGGATATGCTGGAATACGATTTAGCATTGGAGATGGCAGCGATCCTCGATTTACATGATGCCATTGCTTATGCTGAAAAAGTCCATGATTATGTTTCCCGTGACTTGTTTCAAGATATCCAGAAAAAAGAAAAAGAGCATGCTGATTGGTTTGAAACACAGCTAGACCTTATTGAAAAAATGGGGTCTGCGAATTATAACCAGACACAAATTGTCGGCTAACGTTAGCGTTCAGTGTTGAGCTCCTAACAACGGATAGCAAGAGCAGAGTAGGGAAGTCGCCTCATTATTGACTTCCTTTTTATTTGATAGATTTTCGCACCTCGCACCTCGCATGATTATTTTTCGATCAGGGCTTGCGCTTAAAAGTGTGATCTGTATAATGCACGCCACTGTCTCATTAAAGATAGTTGTGAACCAATAAGCATTGAGGAAGAAGTCGCTCATAAACGACTTGGTAATGTATACTCTGACTTATGTTCGCAGTCATTAAATTGACTGACAACGTACCCAAAAGGGGTACTACGGTTTCACATAAATCAATCGGCATTCCCTCGTTCAAATGAGTGTGAATGGCGATATTGTTTGTGTAAATTCTACTGGAGCTCTGTCTAATGCAGAACCAACGTATTCGTATCCGCCTAAAGGCGTTCGATCACCGTTTGATCGACCAGTCTACTGCGGAAATCGTTGAAACAGCTAAGCGTACTGGCGCGCAGGTTCGTGGTCCTATTCCACTACCGACTCGCAAAGAGCGCTTCACTGTTCTTACTTCTCCACACGTCAATAAAGATGCACGTGACCAGTACGAAATCCGTACTCACAAGCGTCTTATCGACATCGTTGAGCCTACAGATAAAACTGTTGATGCTCTAATGCGTCTAGATCTAGCTGCTGGCGTTGACGTCCAGATCAGCCTAGGTTAAGGGGAGATAAGAAATGATTGGTCTAATCGGTCGTAAAGTGGGCATGACCCGCATCTTTACCGAAGAAGGCGTTTCTATCCCAGTAACAGTGGTTGAAGTTGAAGCTAACCGTGTAACTCAAGTTAAAACACTTGAAACAGACGGTTACAATGCAATTCAAATCACGACTGGTGCTAAGAAAGCTAACCGCGTATCTAAGCCAGCAGCAGGTCACTTCGCAAAAGCGGGTGTTGAAGCTGGTCGCGGTCTTTGGGAATTCCGTCTAGATAATGGTGAAGAGTTTGCAGTTGGCGCTGAGCTAAATGTTGAACTGTTCAACGAAGTTAAAAAAGTAGACGTTACTGGCACATCTAAAGGTAAGGGTTTCCAAGGCGCAATTAAGCGTTGGAACTTCAGTACTCAAGATATGACCCACGGTAACTCCTTGTCTCACCGCGCACCGGGTTCAATTGGCCAATGTCAAACTCCAGGTCGTGTATTTAAAGGCAAGAAAATGGCTGGTCACATGGGTGCTGAGCGTGTAACGACTCAAAACCTAGAGATCGTACGTGTTGACGCTGAGCGCAATCTGCTTCTTATTAAAGGTGCAGTACCGGGCTCAACAGGTGGCAACGTGATCGTTAAACCAGCTGTTAAAGCGTAAGGTCGAGGAGTTAGTAATGGAATTGGTAGTCAAAGGCGCTGATGCGCTAACTGTCTCCGAAACTACTTTTGGACGTGATTTCAATGAAGCTCTAGTACACCAAGTAGTTGTTGCTTATGCAGCAGGTGCTCGTCAAGGTACTCGTGCTCAGAAAACTCGTTCTGACGTTTCTGGCGGTGGTGCAAAACCATGGCGCCAGAAAGGTACAGGCCGTGCTCGTGCAGGTACTATTCGTAGTCCTCTATGGCGCACAGGTGGTGTAACTTTCGCAGCTCGTCCACAGGACCACAGCCAGAAAGTTAACAAAAAAATGTACCGCGGTGCTATGAAGAGCATTCTTTCTGAGCTAGTTCGTCAAGAGCGTTTAATCGTTGTTGATAACTTCTCTGTAGAAGCACCAAAGACAAAAGAACTAGCAGCAAAGCTTAAAGAGCTTGATCTGACTGATGTTCTAATCGTAACTGGCGAATTAGATGAGAATCTATTCCTTGCAGCACGTAACCTTTACAAGGTAGACGTTCGTGATGCAGCGACAATCGACCCAGTTAGCTTGATCGCTTTCGACAAAGTAGTGATGACTGCAGCTGCAGTTAAGCACGTTGAGGAGATGCTAGCATGATCACTGAAGAGCGTATTTTAAAAGTTCTCCGTGCTCCGCACATTTCTGAAAAAGCAACAACTGCTGCAGAAAACGCGAATACTATCGTGTTTAAAGTAGCGGTTACCGCAACGAAGAAAGAGATCAAAGCAGCAGTTGAAAAACTGTTCGAGGTTGAAGTTAAGTCTGTAAATACTCTTGTTGCTAAGGGTAAGACCAAACGTCAAGGTGCACGCGAAGGCCGTCGTAACGACTGGAAAAAAGCGTATGTTATCTTGAAAGAAGGTCAAGACATCGACTTCGCTGGTAGTGCAGAGTAAGGCTAGGAGCAAAGAAGAATGGCTATTGTTAAATGTAAGCCGACTTCCCCGGGTCGTCGCCACGTAGTTAAAGTGGTTAACTCTGACCTGCATAAGGGTAAGCCGTACGCACCACTACTAGAGAAAAAATCTAAGTCTGGTGGTCGTAACAATAACGGTCGTATCACAGTACGTCACATCGGTGGTGGTAACAAGCAACACTACCGTATGATCGATTTTAAACGTACTAAAGATGGTATCCCAGCGAAAGTTGAGCGTTTGGAATATGATCCAAACCGTAGCGCAAACATCGCGCTAGTGCTTTACGCTGACGGTGAACGCCGTTACATCATTGCACCAAAGGGCATCCAAGCTGGTGATTCAATCCAGTCTGGCGCAGATGCTGCGATCAAAGTTGGTAACACGTTACCAATGCGCAACATCCCAGTAGGTTCAACTGTACACTGTGTTGAACTTAAGCCTGGTAAAGGTGCTCAGCTGGCTCGTTCAGCTGGTGCATACGCTCAGATCATTGCACGTGCAGACACTTATGTGACTCTACGTCTACGTTCTGGTGAAATGCGTAAGGTTCTTGCTGAAAGTCGTGCGACTCTAGGTGAAGTTGGTAACGCAGAACACATGCTACGTGAGCTAGGTAAAGCTGGTGCTTCACGCTGGCGCGGTGTTCGTCCAACTGTACGTGGTGTTGTAATGAACCCAGTTGACCACCCACACGGTGGTGGTGAAGGTCGTACATCTGGTGGCCGTCACCCAGTTTCACCTTGGGGTGTTCCTACGAAGGGTTACAAGACTCGTAAGAACAAACGTACCGACAAGTACATTGTACGTCGTCGTAATAAAAAATAATTATCAGAGGATAAGCCATGCCACGTTCTCTCAAGAAAGGTCCTTTCATTGACCTGCACTTGCTGAAGAAGGTAGAGAAAGCGGTGGAAAGCGGAGACAAAAAGCCTGTTAAGACTTGGTCCCGTCGCTCAATGATCATCCCACAGATGATCAACTTGACCATCGCTGTCCATAATGGTCGTCAGCACGTTCCTGTTTTCGTTTCTGAAGAAATGATCGGTCACAAGCTAGGCGAATTTGCACCAACACGTACTTATCGCGGCCACGCTGCAGATAAGAAAGCTAAGAAGCGCTAAGGAGTAAGTAATGGAAGCTATCGCTAAACATCGCTTTGCTCGCATCTCGCCGCAGAAAGCTCGTTTGGTTGCAGATCAACTGCGCGGTAAGCCAGTTGCTCAAGCTCTAGAAATTCTTCAGTTCAGCAACAAAAAAGCTGCTGAACTAATCAAGAAAGTTCTAGATTCAGCTATCGCTAACGCAGAACACAACGAAGGCGCAGACATTGATGATCTTAATGTTGCAAAAATCTTCGTTGATGAAGGTCCTACCATGAAGCGTATTATGCCTCGTGCTAAAGGCCGTGCCGATCGCATCTTGAAGCGTTCTAGCCACATCACTGTTGTTGTAGCAGACCGCTAAGAGACTAGGAGAGAAAGCAATGGGTCAGAAAGTACATCCTAATGGTATTCGTCTAGGCATCGTTAAGCCTTGGAATACCACTTGGTTTGCTAATAACCAAGAGTTCGCTGACAACCTAGATGGCGACTTCAAGGTACGTCAGTTCCTTACTAAAGAACTGAAAAAAGCGTCTTTATCACGTATCGTTATCGAGCGTCCTGCTAAGAGCATCCGTGTGACTATTCACACTGCTCGTCCAGGCGTTGTTATCGGTAAGAAAGGTGAAGACGTAGAAAAGCTACGCGCTCGCGTGTCTAAGATCGCTGGTGTTCCAGCTCAGATCAACATTGCAGAAGTACGTAAGCCTGAGTTAGACGGTCAACTAGTAGCAGACAGCATTTCGTCTCAGCTAGAGCGTCGTGTTATGTTCCGTCGCGCTATGAAGCGTGCAGTTCAGAACGCTATGCGTCTTGGCGCTAAAGGTATCAAAGTTCAAGTAGGTGGCCGTTTAGGCGGCGCTGAAATCGCACGTTCAGAGTGGTACCGTGAAGGTCGTGTACCTCTACACACTCTTCGTGCTGACATTGATTACGCAACTTCTTCGGCTCACACCCAATACGGTGTAATCGGCGTTAAAGTTTGGATCTTCAAAGGTGAAGTTCTAGGCGGTATGCCAGTTGCAGAGCCAAAGGCTGACAAGCCTAAGAAGCAACGCAAAGGCCGTAAATAAGGAGTTTATTGATGCTGCAACCTAAACGCACTAAATTCCGCAAGACTTTTAAAGGTCGTAACCGCGGTCTAGCGAACGGTACTGATGTAAGCTTCGGTACTTTTGGTCTTAAAGCTGTTGGTCGTGGTCGTTTGACTGCTCGCCAAATTGAAGCTGCACGTCGTGCTATGACTCGTCATGTCAAACGTCAGGGCCAAATCTGGATTCGTATCTTCCCGGACAAGCCGATTACAAGCAAGCCGTTGGAAGTTCGTCAGGGTAAGGGTAAAGGTAACGTTGAGTACTGGGTAGCCCAAATCCAACCAGGTAAAGTTCTTTATGAGATGGATGGTATTCCTGAAGAACTAGCTCGTGAAGCATTTAACCTTGCTGCACGTAAGCTACCTATCAAGACTACATTCGTAATTAAGGCGGTGATGTGATGAATGCACAAGATCTGCGCGCGAAAAGCGTTGAAGAACTGAATGCTGAGCTTGTGAGCCTTCTGCGCGAGCAGTTCAACCTGCGTATGCAGGCTGCTACTGGTCAACTACAGCAGACTCACAATCTTAAAACTGTACGTCGTGATATCGCACGTGTTAAAACCGTTCTAACTGAAAAGGCTGACGCATAATGAGCGAACAAACCCGTATTCAGCTAGGTCGTGTAGTTAGCGACAAGATGGACAAGTCTATCGTTGTTGCTATCGAACGCCAGGTGAAACATCCGATCTACGGTAAATACATCAAGCGTACGACTAAGCTTCATGCACACGATGAAAACAACGAATGTGGCCTAGGCGACACAGTTGAAGTTCGTGAATGTCGTCCACTGTCTAAGACTAAGTCTTGGACTCTGGTACGCGTAGTTGAAAAAGCTCGCGTTTAAGCGAACTTGACAACGAAATGATCAAGCGGCCCTGAATAAATTTAGGGTCGTTTATTTTTTGTCTACCCATCGGTCGAAAATGGTGTTATTATTCGCCGCCTTTGAAGTAAAGGCATTCCGACCCGCGATGGGTCTAGATGTTTAAAATAAGCGGAGCACTAACATGATCCAAATGCAAAGTACGCTTGACGCAGCCGATAACTCCGGCGCTCGTCGCGTAATGTGTATTAAGGTTCTGGGTGGTTCTCACCGCCGTTACGCACACATCGGTGATATCATCAAGATTACTGTGAAAGAAGCAATTCCTCGCGGTAAAGTTAAAAAAGGTGATGTTCTGAAGGCGGTGGTTGTACGCACCCGTAAAGGCGTTCGTCGCCCTGACGGCTCTGTCATTCGCTTCGACCGTAATGCCTGTGTATTGTTGAACGATACTACAGAGCAACCAATCGGTACTCGTATTTTTGGCCCAGTGACGCGTGAACTTCGTAATACGAAATTCATGAAAATCGTTTCACTTGCGCCTGAAGTGCTGTAAGGAGTAACTAAAATGGCAGCTAAAATCCGTCGCAACGACGAAGTTATCGTTCTTACCGGTAAAGATAAAGGTAAGAAAGGTAAAGTAACTAAGGTTCTAGCAACCGGTAAAGTTATCGTTGAAGGTATTAACCTTGTTAAAAAACACCAGAAGCCTGTACCGGCAATGGGTGTACAAGGTGGCATCGTTGAACAAGAAGCAGCTATTGATGTTTCTAACGTTGCAATCTTCAATGCTGAAACTGGTAAAGCAGACCGTGTAGGCTTCCGATTTGAAGACGACAAAAAAGTTCGTTTCTTTAAATCTAATAGCGTAACTATCAAGTAAGTTTGGAGTAGTACTATGGCGAAACTGCATGATTACTACAAAGAGACTGTTGTAAAAGAGCTTGCTGACAAGTTCGAATACAATAGTATCATGCAAGTCCCAAGGATCGAGAAAATCACACTTAACATGGGTGTGGGTGAAGCGATCAACGACAAGAAGCTTTTAGAGAATGCTGCTGCTGACATGACTGCTATTGCAGGTCAGAAGCCGCTAATCACTAAAGCTCGTAAGTCTGTTGCTGGCTTTAAGATCCGAGAGGGCTACCCTATTGGCTGTAAAGTAACCCTACGTGGCGAACGCATGTGGGATTTCTTCGAGCGTCTAATTTCAATTGCTGTTCCTCGTATCCGTGATTTCCGTGGTCTAAACCCGAAATCGTTTGACGGACGTGGTAACTATAGCATGGGCGTTCGTGAGCAGATCATCTTCCCAGAAATCGATTACGATAAAGTAGATCGTATCCGTGGTCTTGACATCACGATTACAACTTCTGCTAGCTCTGATGAAGAAGCTCAAGCTCTGTTATCTGCTTTTAACTTCCCATTCCGTAAGTAAAAGTAAGGGTTACTAATGGCTAAAGAATCAATGAAGGCGCGCGAAGTTAAACGTGCCAAGCTTGTAGTTAAGTTCGCTGAAAAGCGTTCGGCGCTAAAAGCTATTATTAGTGACGTGAATGCGTCTGAAGAAGATCGCTGGAATGCAGTGCTTAAACTTCAGTCTCTACCACGCGATTCTAGTTCGTCTCGTCAGCGTAACCGCTGTAACCAGACTGGACGTCCACACGGCTACCTACGTAAGTTTGGTCTTAGCCGTATCAAGGTTCGTGAAGCTTGCATGAAAGGCGAGATTCCGGGTCTGCGTAAGGCTAGCTGGTAATCAGCTGCCAATTTAGAATCACGGAGTATTGACTTATGAGCATGCAAGATCCGATCTCGGATATGCTGACCCGTCTTCGTAACGGTCAGGCAGCGAAAAAAGTTGCTGTAAAAATGCCATCTTCTAAGCAAAAAGTTGCTATCGCAGTTCTTTTGAAAGAAGAAGGTTTTGTGGCTGACTACACTGTTACTGGTGAAGTTAAGCCTGAGCTAGAAGTTACTCTTAAGTACTTCGAAGCTAACCCAGTTATCGAGCAAATCCAACGTGTATCACGTCCAGGTCTGCGCATCTACAAGAAAAAAGGTGCGTTACCATCAGTGATGGGTGGTTTGGGTATTGCTGTTGTTTCCACTTCCAAGGGTCTTATGACCGACCGTGCTGCTCGTAAAGCCGGCCTTGGCGGTGAGATTATCTGCTACGTAGCTTAATAGGAGTAGGACATGTCTCGTGTTGCAAAAGCACCTGTAGTTATTCCTGCCGGCGTAGAAGTTAAACTCAACGGCCAGGAAGTTACTGTTAAAGGTCCTAAGGGTGAACTAGTTCGCACTTTCAACCAAGCAGTAGTTCTTTCTCAGGAAGAAAACACAATTACTTTCGGTCCACGCGAAGGTGTTGCTAACGCTTGGGCACAAGCAGGTACTGCTCGTGCACTAGTTAACAACATGGTTGTTGGTGTTACTGAAGGCTTTACTAAGAAGCTAACCCTTAAAGGTGTTGGTTACCGTGCGAACGTTGCTGGTAGCATTGTTAACCTTACTTTGGGCTTCTCGCATCCAGTTGCGCATGAATTGCCAGCCGGTATGAAAGCTGAATGTCCTTCACAAACTGAAATCGTACTTACGGGTACTGATAAGCAGGTTGTTGGTCAGGTAGCGGCTGAAATTCGCGCTTACCGTAGCCCTGAGCCTTATAAAGGTAAAGGTGTTCGTTACGCCGACGAAGTCGTGCGTACTAAAGAAGCTAAGAAGAAGTAAGGTAACACTATGGATAAGAAAGTTTCTCGTATCCGTCGTGCGACCCGTGCACGTCGTAAGATTGCTGAACTTGGCGCGACTCGTCTGGTTATACACCGTACTCCACGTCACGTGTATGCACAGGTAATCGCACCGAATGGCTCTGAGGTTATCGCTTCAGCTTCTACCGTAGAAAAAGCGATCCGTGAGCAAGTTAAGAGCACCGGTAACAAAGACGCTGCTGCAGCTGTAGGTAAAGCTATTGCTGAGCGCGCGATTGAAAAAGGCGTCTCTAGCGTTGCATTCGATCGTTCTGGTTTCCAATACCACGGCCGTGTAGCTGCACTAGCAGATGCTGCTCGTGAAGCTGGTCTGAAATTCTAAGGTAGGCGGAAGATGGCTAACGAAAAAACACAATCAGATTTGCATGAAAAGCTGATCGCTGTTAACCGTGTATCAAAGACGGTTAAAGGCGGACGCATTTTCAGCTTTACTGCACTAACAGTAGTTGGTGACGGTAACGGTCGCATCGGTTTTGGTTACGGTAAGGCACGTGAAGTACCTGCTGCAATCCAAAAATCAATGGAAAAAGCACGCCGTAACATGGTTACTATCGCACTAAACGACGGTACTCTACACCACGCTGTTAAAGGTCGCCACACTGGTTCTAAAGTGTACATGCAACCTGCATCAGAAGGTACAGGTATCATCGCCGGTGGTGCTATGCGTGCAGTGCTAGAGGTTGCGGGTATCCGTAACGTACTAGCTAAAGCATACGGTTCTACAAACCCAATCAACGTTGTTCGCGCAACAATTGATGGTTTGAGTGGTATGAACTCTCCAGAGATGATCGCTGCGAAGCGTGGTCTTTCTGTTAAAGAAATTCTGGGGTGATCGACATGGCTAAGACAATTAAAGTAACACAGACAAAGAGCTCTATCGGTCGTTTACCGAAGCATAAAGCATCTTTGCGTGGCTTAGGCCTTCGTCGTATCAACCACACTGTTGAACTTGAAGATACTGCTTGCGTACGCGGCATGATCAATAAAGTTCACTACATGGTTAAAATTGAGGAGTAATCAGAATGCGTTTGAATACTCTATCACCGGCTGCGGGTTCTAAGCCTTCTGCGAAGCGCGTAGGTCGTGGTATCGGTTCTGGTCTGGGCAAAACTTGTGGCCGTGGTCACAAAGGTCAGAAATCACGTTCAGGTGGTTCTGTACGTCCAGGCTTTGAAGGCGGTCAAATGCCTTTGAAACAGCGTCTACCAAAATTCGGTTTTACTTCTCGTAAGAGCGTGGTAACAGCTGAAGTTCGTCTAGCAGAACTAGCGAAACTTGAAGGTGACGTGATTGATCTAGCTACATTGAAAGATGCAAACCTTATCACTAAGAATATTAAATTTGTAAAAATTGTTCTTTCTGGTGAAATTGCACGCTCAGTGACAGTTAAAGGTCTTCGCGTGACTAAAGGCGCTAAAGCTGCAATCGAAGCTGCCGGCGGTAAAATCGAGGAATAATTAACTCGAGGATGAGGTACAGATGGCTAAACAACCAGGACAAGATTTTCGTAGCGCACAAGGTGGCCTAGCAGAGCTTAAGACTCGCCTTTTATTCGTATTAGGTGCTATCTTGATTTTCCGAGCAGGCTCTTTTGTGCCTATTCCTGGTATTGACGCTGCTGTACTTGCCGATCTGTTCGAACAGCAAAAGGGTACCGTCATTGAACTGTTTAATATGTTCTCTGGTGGTGCACTTGAGCGTGCTTCTATCTTAGCGTTGGGCATTATGCCGTATATTTCGGCCTCTATTATTGTCCAGTTGCTAACGGTAGTTCATCCGGCCTTGGCCGAGTTGAAGAAAGAGGGTGAATCTGGTCGTCGTAAGATCAGCCAGTACACTCGCTACGGCACGCTTGTTTTGGCAACCTTCCAAGCAATTGGTATTGCGACGGGGTTACCAAGTATGATCCCTGGCCTGGTCATTAATCCAGGCCTTGGATTCTACTTTGTTGCAGTTGTTAGTTTGATCACTGGTACCATGTTCTTAATGTGGTTAGGTGAGCAAATTACAGAACGCGGCATTGGTAACGGTATATCGGTAATTATTTTTACCGGTATTGTTGCAGGTTTGCCACCGGCTATTGGACAGACCGTAGAGCAAGCACGTCAAGGTGAATTGCACGTACTTCTTCTACTGTTAATTGCAGTAATTTCTTTCGCTGTGATTTATTTCGTAGTGTTTATGGAGCGTGGTCAGCGTCGTATCGTCGTTAACTATGCCAAGCGTCAGCAAGGCCGTCGTGTCTTTGCCGCGCAAAGCACTCACTTGCCATTGAAAATTAATATGGCAGGGGTTATTCCAGCGATTTTTGCATCAAGTATTATTCTGTTTCCAGGCACACTGGCTCAGTGGTTTGGTCAGAACGAGAACCTAGGCTGGTTAAGTGATATTTCACTGGCACTAAGCCCAGGTCAGCCGCTTTATGTAATGCTTTATGCGACTGCGATTATTTTCTTCTGTTTCTTCTATACCGCGTTGGTGTTTAACCCTCGCGAGACAGCTGATAACTTGAAGAAGTCTGGTGCATTCGTACCTGGTATTCGCCCGGGTGAACAGACCTCGAAATATATTGATAAAGTGATGACACGTTTAACCCTAGCGGGTGCGTTGTATATTACCTTTATTTGTCTGATCCCCGAGTTCATGATGATTGCATGGAATGTCCGCTTCTATTTTGGCGGTACATCACTACTTATCGTAGTCGTTGTAATCATGGACTTCATGGCTCAAGTTCAGACACATATGATGTCTCAACAATATGAGTCAGTTTTGAAAAAGGCTAATCTTAAAGGCTATGGCCGTTAATTAAGATTATCCAATTACGGAGTTTAGCAATGAAAGTTCGTGCTTCCGTTAAGAAAATCTGCCGCAACTGCAAAGTTATCAAGCGCAACGGTGTTGTGCGTGTAATTTGCGTTGAGCCTAAGCATAAACAGCGCCAAGGCTAATTAGCAGAAATATTTCTTGCAAATTGAAGATAGGTTGGCTAAATTAGCCAACCAATCTTTTGTGTGAGCAAAAGAATTGTACCACCACTGCGTATCCTAAACGGGCTCTGCAGTGGTTATTCTTGTAAAGTACTAGGAGTGAATAGTGGCCCGTATTGCAGGCATTAACATTCCTGATCAGAAACATTCTGTAATCGCACTTACTGCGATCTACGGAATCGGTAAAACTCGTTCGAAAGCTGTTTTAGCTGAAGCGGGTATTGCTGAAGATGTTAAGATCAGTGAATTATCTGAAGAGCAGATCGATCTACTGCGTGATGGTGTAGCTAAATACACTGTAGAAGGTGATCTACGTCGTGAAGTTTCTATGAACATCAAGCGTCTTATGGACCTTGGTTGTTACCGTGGAATCCGTCACCGTCGCAGTCTACCTCTACGTGGACAGCGTACTAAAACCAACGCACGTACCCGTAAAGGTCCGCGCAAGCCGATCAAAAGATAATCGGATAAGGTAGAGTACAATGGCAAAGCAACCAACTCGCGCTCGTAAGCGTGTACGCAAGCAAGTAGCTGATGGCGTAGCGCACATCCATGCTTCTTTTAACAACACAATCGTAACCATTACAGACCGTCAAGGTAATGCTCTTTCATGGGCAACTGCAGGTGGTTCAGGTTTCCGTGGTTCTCGTAAATCTACTCCGTTCGCTGCACAGGTTGCTGCTGAACGTTGTGGTGAAATGGCCAAAGAATATGGCGTTAAGAACCTGGAAGTTATGGTTAAGGGACCTGGTCCTGGTCGTGAGTCTACAATCCGTGCATTAAATGCAGCGGGTTTCCGTATCACTAACATTGTTGATGCGACTCCGATCCCTCATAACGGTTGTCGTCCACCTAAGAAACGTCGCGTATAACGTTTCTAGGAATATTGGAGAAAGAACATGGCAAGATATTTGGGTCCTAAGCTGAAGCTTAGCCGTCGCGAAGGCACTGACTTATTCCTTAAGTCAGGCGTACGTGCGATTGATACCAAGTGTAAAATTGATAACGCGCCGGGCCAGCATGGTGCTCGTCGTGGTCGTCTGTCTGACTACGGTGTTCAGCTTCGTGAGAAGCAGAAAGTTCGTCGTACATATGGCGTATTAGAAAAACAATTCCGTAACTACTACAAAGCAGCTGCACGCCTTAAAGGCAACACAGGTGAAAACCTGCTTCAGCTTCTTGAAGGTCGTCTTGATAATGTTGTTTACCGCATGGGTTTTGGTGCTACACGCGCTGAATCACGTCAGCTGGTAAGCCACAAAGCGATCCTAGTTAACGGTACAGTCGTAAACGTTCCTTCTTTCAAGGTAGCGGCAAACGACGTTGTTAGCATTCGTGAGAAAGCTAAGAACCAAGCACGCATCAAAGCAGCTCTTGAAGTTGCTAATCAGCGTGAACTACCGACTTGGGTCGAAGTAGACAGCAGCAAACTGGAAGGTACGTTCAAGCGTCTTCCAGAACGTTCTGATTTGTCTGCCGACATCAACGAACACCTGATCGTCGAGCTTTACTCTAAGTAAGGCTATAGTTAAGAGAGGACACAATGCAGGGTTCTGTAACAGAATTTCTTAAGCCGCGTCTTGTTGATATTGAACAAGTTAGCACGACGCACGCAAAAGTAACTCTAGAGCCACTAGAGCGTGGTTTTGGCCACACTTTAGGTAACGCTCTTCGTCGTATTTTATTATCTTCAATGCCAGGTTGTGCTGTAAGTGAAGTTGAAATCGATGGTGTGTTACATGAGTACAGCACCAAAGAGGGAGTTCAGGAAGATGTTCTCGAAATCCTTTTAAACCTTAAAGGTCTAGCCGTTAAGGTTGAGGGTAAAGATGAAGTTATCCTTACTCTGAACAAATCTGGTGCAGGCCCTGTTGTTGCAGGTGACATCACCCATGATGGTGATGTTGAGATTGCGAACCCAGAGCACGTAATCTGCCACCTAACTGATGACAATGCTGAAATCAGCATGCGCATCAAGGTAGAACGTGGTCGTGGCTATGTACCGGCTTCTGCTCGAATTCACACTGAAGAAGACGAGCGTCCAATTGGTCGTCTGTTAGTTGATGCAACTTACAGCCCTGTGGACCGTATCGCATACGCAGTAGAGGCAGCACGTGTTGAACAACGTACTGACCTTGATAAGCTTGTGATCGATATGGAAACTAACGGTACGCTTGATCCTGAGGAAGCTATCCGTCGTGCAGCAACTATTCTTGCTGAGCAACTGGATGCATTCGTAGATCTTCGTGATGTACGAGTTCCTGAAGAGAAAGAAGAGAAGCCAGAGTTCGATCCGATCCTACTGCGTCCTGTAGACGATCTTGAACTAACTGTTCGCTCTGCTAACTGTTTGAAAGCAGAAGCGATCCATTACATCGGTGATCTTGTTCAGCGTACTGAGGTTGAGCTTCTTAAAACGCCAAACCTTGGTAAGAAGTCTTTGACAGAAATCAAAGACGTGCTGGCATCACGTGGTCTTTCTCTGGGCATGCGCCTGGAAAACTGGCCGCCAGCATCAATCGCTGAAGATTAATAGTTACTGATATCTAGTTAGAAGGATTAGGTCATGCGCCATCGTAAGAGTGGTCGTCAACTCAACCGCAACAGCAGTCATCGTAAAGCGATGTTCAGCAACATGGCTAGCTCTCTGGTACGTCACGAAATTATCAAGACTACCTTGCCAAAAGCAAAAGAGCTACGTCGCGTAATTGAGCCATTGATTACCCTAGCTAAGACAGACAGTGTTGCTAACCGTCGTCTTGCATTCGCACGCACTCGTGATAACGAAGTGGTAGCGAAGCTATTTAACGAATTAGGTCCACGCTTCACTAAGCGTCCAGGTGGTTACACTCGCATTATGAAATGCGGTTTCCGTACTGGCGATAAAGCCCCAATGGCTTTCATCGAGCTTGTAGATCGTCCTGAAGCACAGGAAGAAGCTGCTGCTGAATAAGCAAAAGCGCGTTAAATTAAAAAAGGCCGAGTCTTAGACTCGGCTTTTTTTTTGCCAGTACATTTCTCATATAATCCCCAATCCCAATGTTCAATAGCTCAAAACCATCCATGAATGTTTATTGAGCACAAAGGCTCCGTTCTGTACATGTATTAATTCAGGGTAAGCCGATCATTTGCAAGCGTTACCATCAACCTTAACGTTATCTTATTCGAGCCGCAGGTGACGAGATGCTTAGATTGTTGTCGGTAAAATAGGTGAAAATGGTCAAACTTGGTGATTGTTCGACCGTTTGGTGATTTTTTTTATGTTTTCCCTTGCCAATCATAAATGACCCCCTATAATGCCGCCACACCGATACGGAGAGCGGCTTCTTATAAGGAGTTAGCAATCCAGCGGCAGGATGAAAATCCAGAGAAATAAGTTTTAAAAAGTGTTTGACACGATAACTTAATTCGCTAGAATGACCGTCCACTTCAACGATGATACGTAATGCTGAAAAGCGTATGTTTCTTAGTTCGAAGGTTTGTTCTTTAACAATTTGACCATGCAATCTGTGTGGGCACTCGTGAAATGATTCGTCGAAAGATTTATCAATGAACTGAGTGACCAAACGATGTAGTTACTGCAGAGTAATTATATTGGCACAGTCAATTTACGTTTCGCTCTTTCTTCTCGAAGAAGGGGTTGAAACAGAAAATCAGTAAAAATCATTGAGCCGTTCCTTAGGGAACAACAAAACTTTAATTGAAGAGTTTGATCATGGCTCAGATTGAACGCTGGCGGCAGGCCTAACACATGCAAGTCGAGCG
>NZ_JAKJSP010000085.1:0-15651 GCF_050337085.1 Photobacterium sagamiensis
CGCCTGCCGTGATGTTCGGTGCATCTCCAAGAGTCGATAGCAGAGTCATCAACCCAGAATGTAATTGAACCACGTTGTTCCAACGCTTTGTTGTACTTCTTCCAGTTTGTAATTTTGTTCTTCGACTTACCCATTGCTGATACCTAAATCACCGGTGATAGATGATCTGATCACTGAATAGCAAAAGAGTTCCCTGATTTAGTCAACAACGCCAGTGTGTATAGCTAAATCTGGGTACTCCTCTCCTTTATTTTGCAAACGAATATGTGCTTTGCATAGACACCTTTCTAATACCTCTACTCATACCCTTGTCTTGTACGTTTAAATTCATATATCCCCATATCACCTCAATATGTGAAATTCAGAGTGTCCTCAGGAAACGCAATTTGAATGAAATGTGTAGGAATGGCGATCCATTTCGGCTCAAAAAGCGATAACGATAGTGCATGAGCCTTTTGAAGAGTAACTTGAATGCGCACTGCTCTTGTAGGTTATTGGCTACATTATATTTTTCGAAGATGAGATGTGTGTCTGATTTTTGGTCAGAAAAGGATTTTAATGGTGATTATTCAGCCAGTGTCATTAAAAATGACTAGATATACAAATTAATGAAAATAGTAATTTTTTCAAATTTTGAATTGTCAGCTCTACACTGAGAAAGATGACTTAAACTCGGTCAGTATGAGCTATCAGTTTTAATGTACAGATAAGTAACTGGCGGGCACTGCTTAACCTTCAGCTTTTATCTTGATTTTTTACCAAGGTTTGATGGGTTCCGAATTTATTAAAGACGCCATAAAGGTGATCGCGATTCGTCAATATCTGCAAAAGGAGTTGTGCATGTCTGTTTTGCGTCAATTATCTGCCATATTGGCAGCTAAGCCATATTTAATTGCTATCACGCTAACGTTACTGATTTCAGTTTGGATGGCATCCGGACAATTATCTCAGCCCGAAAAGGTCCATACTGCTTCCGGCGAAGAGTTCAATGATGACCTTCCTCGCGTACGAACGAAAGAGGTTACGGCAGAATTGGTTACCCGCAGCGTGACCCTGTATGGCCGAACTGAGCCCGATCGTAAAGCTACGGTGGCGGCTGAAGTGCTCGGACAGATCACTGAGGTGTTAGCACAGCGCGGTAGTATTTTAAAAAAAGGGGATCTGATCGCTCGTATTGATAAAAACGATCTTCCTCAGCAACTTGATTATGCTCAAGCCCGACTTAAACAAAGAGAAATAGAATTTGATGGCGCCAAGAAACTGAGCGCAAAGGGGTTTCAAGGTAAAGCCCGGTTGGCTGAAGCTGAGGCATCACTAACAGAAGCGCGTGCCGATTTAGCTAAACTTAAACTCATGCTATATAAAACAGAGATACGAGCACCTCAATCGGGAATACTCAATGAGCGTTATATCGAAGAAGGTGATTTTGTTTCTGTCGGTACTGTGGTTGCCCAAATTACTGATATCGATCCTTTGATCGTACGGGCCGATGTTACCGAAAAAGACATCTACACCATTAAGTTAGGTCAAAAGGCTGAGGTTCGCCTGCTTAACAACCAGCAGGTTGAGGGCGAATTGCGCTATATTTCACGGGTATCAAATGCTGAAACCAATACCTTTAAGATTGAAGTCAGCATTCCCAACCCAGACTTTAAGCTCTGGGCTGGTGTCAGTGCCGAACTCAGTTTGCCGTTGGATAAAACCCGAGCCATTAAGGTATCTCCTTCATTAATGGCATTGGATGAGGCTGGCAATATCGGTATTAAAACGGTGAAAAATGGCGTGGTCAGTTTTCACCCGGTTGACTTGGTTAAAACTGAGAAAGACGGGGCTTGGTTAGGTGGATTTGAAGAGAACGTAGAGATCATTATTCTCGGGCAAGGTTTTGTAAAGGCAGGCGATCGCGTCGAAACCACTAAGGTGGAGAATTAAATCATGCTAAGTGCCATTGACGCCGCCCTAAGCCGGGGCCGTACGATTGTTGTATTATTGCTGCTTTTACTAACTGCTGGTGCGGTTAGTTACAACCAGATCCCGAAAGAATCTGATCCCGATATCCCGATACCGTACGTTTATGTTTCTATCGAACATAGTGGTATTTCACCTGAAGATGCGGAAAGGATGCTGCTGCGTCCCATGGAGCAAGAGCTACAGGGGCTGGAAGGGCTAAAAGAGATGAAGGGCTCTGCCGTCGAGGGCCATGCTTCAGTTTTTCTTGAATTTCAGCTCGATGTCGACCAGAAACAGGCGTTAACCGATGTCCGCGAAAAAGTCGACCTAGCTAAGAGTAATCTCCCGGCAGATACCGACGATCCCACCGTTCATGAGATCACCATGGCAGGCTGGTCTCCGGTCGTGACAGTGGTACTGTCTGGCTCTGCGCCCGAGCGGGCGTTGATCATGTTAGCGAGGGATTTACAAGATAAGCTGGAAACCTTAAAAGAGGTGCTGGAAGTTGAGATTGGCGGCGATCGTGATGAAATGGTTGAGATTTTGGTCGATCCTCTTTTAATGGAAAGCTACAGCCTTGATCAGGAACATATCTACAATTTATTGTCACGTAATAACCGCTTGGTTGCCGCCGGAACCATGGATAATGGTCGAGGGCGTTTTCCTATTAAGGTGCCTTCCGTTTTCGAGAATATTGCCGATGTACTCTCATTGCCGATCAAGGTTGATGATGACCGAGTGATCACTTTTGGTGATATCGCCCAGATACGACGTGTTTTTAAGGATCCCAATTCGTTTGCCCGGTTAAACGGTAAACAGGCTATTACCTTAGAGGTAAAGAAGCGTGCGGGACAAAATGCGATTGAAACGGTTAACAAAGTACGCGAGATAGTCACTAAAGAGTCAGAACTTTGGCCTGCTAATGTGCAGGTGGACTTCACTGGTGATACTTCGGAGCATGTTAAAGATATGCTGGCTGATCTACAGAACAATGTTGCTTCGGCAGTATTGCTGGTGGTGATTGTGATCATAGTTATTCTGGGTGTACGCAGTGCCGCTTTGGTGGGCATTTCTATTCCCGGCTCTTTTTTAACCGGTATTTTGGTGTTGTCAGCGTTTGGGATGACCATGAATATGATGGTGCTGTTTGCGTTGATTATGGCTGTCGGTATGTTAGTCGACGGTGCCATTGTTGTGACTGAATTTGCCGATCGAGAGATGAGCGAGGGAGTACACAGAAAAGTGGCTTACAAAAAAGCCTCCAACCGCATGGCATGGCCTATCATTGCATCCACGGCAACCACATTAGCAGCGTTTGCTCCTTTGTTATTCTGGCCCGGGCTGATGGGCGAGTTTATGAAGTATTTACCGCTTACCCTGATCTTTACCCTCACCGCCTCTTTGTTCATGGCATTGATTTTCGTTCCCACACTAGGCACGCTTTTCGGTAAGCCAAGGTTGATTTCTTCGGCAGGGAAGGCTCAGTTTATCGAAGCAGAGCAGGGAGATATGGCTAAGCTTAAAGGGTTTACCGGTTTTTATGTGAGAACCCTTAAAGTGGCAGTTTATAGGCCTTGGCTGAGTCTTAGTGCGGCTTTGTTGTTCTCCGTCGTTGTCTTTATGGCTTATGGCATGTTTGGTAAGGGGGTAGAGTTTTTTCCGGATACAGATACTGGTGCCTTCAATATAACGGTCAGATCACAAGGTGATCTCTCCATTTTCGAAAAAGATGCCGTGATGAAGGAAGTCGAAGCCCAGTTGTTGGATATGGAAGAGGTAGAAACCTTATACGGCAAGACGGGCGGGGAGGATGAAGTTGGATATATCCGAGGTAATCTGACTGACTGGCAAGAGCGGCGCAATATCGACAAAATCACAGCTGAAGTGTTTGAACGTACTGAACATCTGGCCGGTATCGAGATTGAAGTCCGTAAAGATGAGAATGGCCCACCATCGGGTAAAGCGCTGCAGTTGGAGATCAGCTCACGCTTTCCAGAACTATTACAACCGACGTTGGAGAAGGTGAGAGCTGAACTAGAGCAGCACTCTGCCTTTACCAATATAACGGATAATGGTGATAAACCTGGTATTGAGTGGCAGATCAAGGTCGATAGGGAAAAAGCAGCGCGTTTTGGTGCAGATGCTACGCTGGTGGGTGCCAATGTACAGTTTGTGACCACAGGGTTAAAAATAGGCAGTTATCGTCCCGATGACATTGATGATGAGATTGATATTAGGGTTCGTTTTCCTGAGGAATATCGTCATGTAGATAGCTTGCATCAGCTTAGGTTGAAAACGTCGACTGGTCAGGTGCCTATCAGTAACTTTACCGAACTCAAGGCAGCTAACAAGCAGGGGGTTATCAATAAGGTGGATGGTCGGCAGGTGATCGCTTTAGAAGCGGATCTGGTACCCGGTTATAACCTAAATCAGGTGTTGCCTGATCTGATGGTCAAAATACCGACATTAGGGATAGATCACAGGGTTAATTTGAAACTGAGAGGTGAAAACGAAGATCAAAAAGAGTCTGAGGCATTTTTGGTCAAGGCTTTTGCGGTGGCACTGGCTGTAATGGCGCTGATTTTGATCACCCAGTTCAATTCATTTTATCAGGCGTTTTTGATCCTCAGTGCGGTGCTCTTTTCAACTGTAGGGGTTTTCCTGGGTTTACTACTTACCCAACAAGCCTTTGGTGTCGTTATGGGAGGTTTGGGAGTGATCTCTTTGGCTGGTATTGTAGTTAACAACAACATCGTTCTTATCGATACTTTCAATGTACTGTGCAAGGAAGGGATTGCACCGATGGAAGCGATCCTAAGAACGGGAGCACAGCGTCTACGCCCGGTACTAATGACGACTGTGACTACGATTTTAGGTTTGATGCCGATGGTGCTGGAGATGAACCTCGATTTCTTTAATCGAAACATCGAATTCGGTGCTCCCATCTCCAAATTCTGGGTTCAGTTAGCATCAGCTGTTGCCGGGGGGCTCGCATTTGCAACGTTACTCACGCTAATACTTACCCCCTGTATGTTAGCGCTGCGCATTAACCGTAAGGACAGGCAGTTTAAATCGCCTATTGAACTCATTCCTGAGTCAAAGGAGCCCCAGTTGAATAAGGCCAGTAACGGTTAACGATTAAGAACAAGTCGAGAGTCTTGACGCCACAGAGTAGTACACTTTCGCATGATATAGCGTTTGTTTGTTCTATTCCAAAGAGAGGCACTATTCGTCGATAGTGCCGCTTTTCCTAAAGGTGCTGAATTATCAACTGAGTGATGATTGCAAATTAGCGCATTACCTTGATAGTTTATACTTCTTGTTGCTGCGTATACCCAAACCACTTCAAGATGCAATGTTCAGCGAGAATTCAGTGGTTTTTAGGCAAGGCAGCCATATGAGCGAATAGTGGTTCTATTTGGAGTATGGCTAACGTAGTTTAAAAGCCACTGAAACTCGCCCCTTGGGAGCTCCTCTGGAAACTCACTTCTGCGCAAAATGTGCTTGAAAGGGGATGCCATTCCTACATACATTTCGTTGGAATTGAATTCCCAGAGGAAGCTCTGAATCATGCATCTTGAAGTAGTTTGGGTATATAGAGTTCTCGATATGATTTAAACTCCAGCTGTTCCTCTGTTAGTCCTAATTTTTGTGCAAGAGTTAGTAACTGCTGCTTATATTCTTTTAACATTGATTCATCATCAGTCATGATTGCAAGTTCAGCAAAGTCACCAATATTTTCGAGGTGATCAACCGTCACATGATATTTGCCAATGAAATAGATACTTCGTTTCTTTTTCATATCTAAAACTTGCTTGAATCCCATGGTGTTCAGCATACTTTTAGCTTTAACAGAGTCCGTTATATTAACCGCTTCACAACGATCTTTTTCGGGTCCTTTCACAATCCAGAGCATAATGCCAGATGGTTGCATTTCTCTTATACAAACACTCTTACTCTCGCTGCTCAAGAGATGCTTAGGTGAATCAAAATAGCAATCATGCTCTAGATTATTTTCCAGCATGACTTCTGGACTCATCTGATGCAAATTTGATAGGAAACGGTCCCTGGAATTTAAACGATATTTAAGTTCCACTTCGAATTTGCCCTCGAAATGCTCACTCATGGCCTTACCTTTTGAACAGTTTGATATAAGTAAGAATGATACGTCTAATTCTTCATCATGTCTGCCGTATTGAGAAAAACATGAGCGCTTGGGATGAATAGCCGATACTCAACGCATAAACAGTTGTCGTTGTCCTCGTTGCCAAGGCTCATGGCTGGTGGTTCAACCAGCCTTTTGGAGTGTCGGCGTGTGATGGAAGAGCTAGCTAATATCGATGGCTGGCAATATTCATACATATTTATACCGGGTAGGTGTAACACGAATTTGTTTAATTTGCGTATCGGTCGATATTTGAACGCTATGTGCAATCATTACACACAAAGCCGGGCGAAATAGTGAAGGAGCTTAACTTTAATTGGAGAAAGAGGAAGCTGACTAATGTCGTCTAGTTTATATGGTGGTTAACTTCAGGTTATTATTTGTCCGTATTTTATCCGTTTTAAACAGTAATAACTAAGCCATTAAAATTATTCATAGTGACACTATGGGTGTAATTAATACCTGGACAGGAATGTATTATTTATTTTTTGAGTGTAATTTAGCCAATCTTAGGTGATTTCACATTTTATGGTCTAACCACTATACAGATATTCACAAAATTCTATTTTGTCCTATTTATTTTCATCTTTTGAGTTGATAATGCATCCTATTAAGAGTGCTAGTTATTATTCCTGCAAGATTAATGCTTTTTTGAGTATATACTTTATATTTTGCAAAGAACAAGGTTACTAACTTTTGCTGTTGTCCTTATTGAGTCGTTAAGAGTGCGTACAAGATGAAAATAAAGAATAAGCTGCTTTGCCTTACAGGCTTGTCAGTGCTTGCATTGCTGTTGGTGTTATGGGTAACGAACCTTACTAATGAACGCATTATGAAGCTAGATCAAACGTTTACAGACGTTAAGTCATTAGAGATTTCATTGCTTACATTACGCCGTAATGAGAAAGACTTTTTATCGCGTTTAGATCTGAAATATAAAACAAAATACCTGAATAACTATTCAGAGTTTGAGCGTCAAACACAAGTCCTAAGTGCGGAGCTGGATGAGTTGTCGGTCAAAGTGCCTGAATTGAATGAATTAATGCTTGAGATGCAGAACTATAAAGCGAGTTATCTTGAACTGATACGAGATTATCAAACCCTTGGGTTGAAACATTCTGAGGGGCTGTATAAAACTATGTTTGAACAGTCAGATAGTCTGATGGAACACGCTCATCATGGCGGTGCATACGAGAGTGCGCTTTATACATTGGTTCTGAAGGCCGAGCTTTTTGCTTTTTCGAATGACATGGAATATTTTGATGATTATCTGGCGCTGTATGAGAAGCTTAGCCGCATTCAAGATCTAGAATTCAAGTCTGAACTTACACAGTTTAATCAGACGTTTGAATTGATGAATGAACAGAAGGAACTGATTGGGCTTACTTATAATGAAGGCTTGCTAGGACAGGTTCGTAAAGCATCCCATCATGTTGAACAGATATTTTCCAAGATGGAAACTCAGCTGGAAGGGGAGCTTGTAGAGGCTAAAGATCGTGTAATAACGATTATTACCTTCTCGGTTTTAAGTGTGGTTGTCATGTTGGTAGTGCTGTCACTGCTCATCAATAACGGTATTCAACGTAGCATCAACAACCTAAACAACTTGATGTCAGAGATTTCACGCAGCCATGATTTAACCCTGGTTGCTGACGACAGTGGCAAAGACGAACTGGCTGATATGGCGTCTAACTTTAATGGCTTATTAGCGAGTATGCGTCAGCTGATTGGCAATGTTCAGTCGACGATTACAGAGCTGGGTGCAGCCTCCGAGCAGTTACAGCACAGCAGCCAAGCGACAGAGGAGGCTTTGGCTCAACAGCAGCTAGAGACAGATTCGGTATCAACGGCTATTACGGAGATGGGTGAAACCATTAAAGAAATTGCATCTAAGACTGAAGGTGCAGCGGCTAATGCAGAAAGAAGTAACCAAGGGGCAGAAACGGGTTTATCTGAAATAAACACGACGAAAGAGTCGATTAGTGCTCTATCTGATGAGTTAGCCAGAGCCGGCGAAGAAGTGACTAGCTTGTCGGGCCTATCGGATAACATTGGTACGGTATTGGATGTGATCCGTGGAATCGCTGAACAAACCAACCTCTTGGCATTAAATGCGGCCATCGAAGCCGCACGAGCGGGTGAACAAGGCCGAGGATTTGCCGTCGTGGCTGATGAAGTTCGAACGCTGGCAGGCCGGACCCAACAATCTACCGAAGAAATTTCATCTATTATAGCTTCGGTTCAAAAGCAGACTGGGTTAGTTGTGGAACAAATTGCTCATTGCCGTGAGCAGGGAGAAGAAAGCGTAGAACAGGTCGACAACACAGCACTGAAAATTGAGCAAATTATGCATGGCATGCAGTTGATACTGGACGATAGTACTCAGATTGCTACAGCTGTTGAGCAGCAAAGTATCGCATCAGCGGAGATTAGCCGGAACGTAACTTCCATTCGCGATATTACCGTCGATAATTCTAATGCCGTGCATGAGAATTCCCAGGCAGCCAGTGCTGTAGCAGGTCAGGCAAGGAATCTGGATGAAGCTATTGCCAGCTTTAGTGTTTAGAATCACGGTCTAGCATACATCAACTCGAATCTGTCTGATGTCGAATTGATGAGATAATAAGGCAATAAAGATCAGCGGCACTGTAACTGTATTACGTGCCGCTTCTTTGCCTCTGGCGATACGTTATACGTAGTCATTATTTAATTCTTGTACGAACTCGATACGATGATTATCAAACCGCCTTGTTGAACAAGGGTAGCTCTCCTTGCTAAATTGGCAGTAAATACAATAATCACGTTCAAGGTTGTTTTGTAAAAAAGCTTCTAATATTACTGGTGTCGCGGCCACTAATGTTTTCATAAACGTATATTTAGTATCCATGTTGTTCTGTTAACGGCATTACTTGTTTTAGCTTTCAAAAGCTTGCCGGATATTTATTCAAAATTAAATACTTAATGTGCATAGCTTCTAAAAGTGTGATGTAATCGATTGCGGGGGGCTGTTTGGTTGTTGAAATTGTGACATTAAATGCTAATGGAATAGAGATCTACCCATACCAACGGGCTGCACAATTGAGTGTATGGTCTAATTGAGAGAAAATCAGATCGTTGTTCTTTCGTTAATTCAGAATTTCCATGCCAATAGCGATTGCCGCAACGACTCCAAGGAACCAAGCACACATCGTTAATTCTTCGTAAGCCAGTTCAATGTACTTCGATTTCTCTTTTACTACTTCTGATATCTTTTCTGTTGTATCAACGTAAGCCTTAATAATATGTTGCTCTCGGCTTACTATATCGGTCATATCCAGGTGTTTTGCAGCATCGCCATTTTTTTGCAGTACGGGACAATCGCCTATTTTTAATGCCAGTAAAGAGTGTCCCCAGGCACAGACAGCAGCAAATAGGGCAATCAAAAAAGCAACCAGCTTTATCCATTCAATAGGTATTGAAGGTTCAAAGATACTATCACTTTTTATGACAGCAACAGATCCAAGCGCGGCGATCATAATGGTTAAAAAGCCTAATAACTTAGAGCATTTACTTTCTAAATGTTCAAATCGCGCTTGTTCTGCTCTGTACCTGTCTTTTAGGTAATCGATCGTTTCTATAAGGCTTCTCCTTTTGCGTATAATGTTCGATTCGCATCCAGCATTATTGTGCTTTTACTCTAGAATATCATCACCAAATTTACACTATTAATAATGAAAGTGTGCTGATATTAATAAGTATTATACAAAATATGATTCATGCTTGATAAATATGACTTTATTCGAAGAGATGCGCTTTTTTGTGCGGTTGATCGTTTTTGGTCGGTGGTGCATACATCAGTTCCAATCTGCTTGACCATAAATAGCGGCCACGTTTGCGTGATTCGTTCATTTAAGACAATGATGTTCACTTTATTCGTTAGATCATGTGCCACTATTTTGATAAGAATGTCTCCGCTATATCAGCCGTTCTTGTATATCTTAAATTTTGAGTGATGACAATAAGCTGAGAATTAGACGTTGCTTATTGCTGTCGTGTTTGAGAGTTATTTATATGTGGGGGTGTTATACGTGTTGTGTTATTTAATTGACGTCGCGCTATTTATTTGACGATTCGGGCTAAAACATATTATATATTATTTTTGCCTGATGAATGTTTGTATGTTTATTAGGCGCTGGCAAAGGGGGTAGCCATAAATATATAATTTTATAAGAGTCTGATTTATAAGGAGTAGAGCATTTAATCTAAAGGTGTTTAAATATAAAACACTGATTAATCAAAAGGTTATCTATTTCGCCTTGAGAGTTGTAGTAATTGATATTAATCCCATGCCTTTGATAAATATTTGGTATGCATTCGTGTTTAGTATAAGTTGTGCTGTGACCATAAATGATAGCAAAGACCCCGATACCTTTTCGTAAATATGTTAGCGCTATTAATCAAACCCAGTGTTTCTCATATTTCTTCAAAGGCATGTTGTACAAACTTGCTGCTATTTTCGGCTATATAAAACCTAATAAGGAAGCCGGGTGTAAGTTCAATATGGGGTCTTAGCATTGAATAGAATCAAATGGGAATTTCAAAGCAACTTTTACTATCCAATTTTAGGTAGGAAACATGATTAGTTTGAACAAGAGTTTGACGACGGGTACTTTTAAACATTCGCTGCTAGCAGCCAGTATTACGCTCATTTTAACCGCGTGCAATAGTGGCTCATCCAGTTCTGACGACGCTGTATCGGCTCCCTTGACACCATCGGCACCAAAAGCCAGTTTGTCAGGAACGGTGGCCGATGGCTACTTGGTTGGTGCCAAAGTGTGTCTGGATCTAAATGAAAACAAAAAGTGTGATAGCGATGAGCCGTCAACAACCAGTAAGGCGGGGGGAACCTTTACGCTTTCCGGTGCCAATCAAGCTGATATTGATTCCCATCCGCTGTTGGTAGAAGTCCTTGAAGCCACTATCGATGAAGACGATGGGCAGCCTGTCGGTGGTAAATACTCGCTTACAGCCCCTGCCGGTTACACTTTTGTCAGCCCGTTAACGACGATGGTGCAACGAGAAATCGAAGATAATAAGAAGGATGAAGCGTATTCTGTTGAGGATGCTGAAGCCAGTGTCAAAGTAAAACTTGGTACTGATCTTGAGTTGTCTACCGACTATGTCGCCGCTCAGAAAAATGACAGTACGGTTTCAAAGCAAAATAAAGAAGAATTCAAACAGCTGCACAAAGTTGCTCAGGTCACGGCGACCGCATTGAAACAGTTTCTTGAGGCTGCCGATTCAGATGCGGCAATGGAAAGTGCCGAATTTGATCTAATAATGGATGTGGTCGTGGACAGGGTACTTGCCATTCTCGAGTCGATTAATGAGAAGGTTGATGCTGACACCACGGAACCAAGCGTTTTTGATGCTGAAGATTTCTTAGAAGCGGATAAGCAAAACAATCCAGATAAAAATCTCTCCGATGATCTGAAGTTTGATTCTAAGACAGTTCTTGACGAAATTGAAATCCGAGAGGCAGAGAAAGCAGCCAGCAGTGCAAACATGCTGGAGCTGGTTCAGACAGAAGGGGTTAACTGGTTTTACAGTGGCCGCCATGGCAGCACGCTTGAGGCGGCACATGGTACCTTCAAGCACATTCCTGCCACTGATAATACGCCAGCCAGCTCGCAAGAAACCGAGTACCGATATGATGCAAGCAGTAATGGTTTCATTGAAGACACTGATTCCGGTAGTGATGATGACTACCTGTTGACTTCAGCTGGTTGGGAGAAAATTCGTGAGCAAGAGGAAATCAGTATTAACGCTGATGGTACTATTTCCATTACTAACCCTAACGCGCCTGAGTATGCCGAATTGTTGGAAGCTACCGCTTTTGATATTTCAGGAAAAAATATTGCACTGACATTAGACGGCTCCGCTGATGCCGGTTACTGGTCTGAATTCGTCACTCAAGATGCAGTATTCCCAGACAGCGCAAAAGCTTTCAAGTTGAAGTTCACCACACTTAATGACACCTATGAAATCTGGGATGGCGATTGCGACGATCCATCTTACGAGGTCGGCGGCATGTGTAACAGCGTATGGCTAAACTCAGCAAATGGGCCTGCGCAATATTTAGATCAGTTACTATCGGAAACAGCTGCATCTGATCTGAGTCAAGTAAACGGCCCTCAAGTGGCTTGGTTCAATAATGGGTCTATTGTTGCCGAGATGCTGATTGATGGCACAGTGAACTATTATGAGGTGGAGTACAACAACACCAATAATAACTACACGACAGAGACGCTGTCGTTGACTACAGGAACCTGGCAAAACAAAACCGTTAATGGCGTGCAGATGTTTGTCCTTGAGTTGCCGACCAAAATTCTTGGCCTGGGTGACTACGATTATTACGAGCGCTTTATCTTATTAACTGAGTATCAAGGTGCGGTTCGCCGCGGGGAATATATTCCGGCAGGTACTGTGGAACATGATGAATTAGCCTTTAATAAATCGGCTGCTGACAGCATTGTAGCTGCTTTCAGTGAGACCTTGTATGACGAGCTTGTCGCCAAGTTTAACAAAGACACTTCTGATGGTAACGAATCGCCTGATGGCAGTGAGACTCCGGACAACAGCAATCCTTCAACCCCGCCACTGGAAACAACACTGCAACCTTGTACGGTAGGTGACTCGGTCTGGGATGACACTAACGATCAGCCACAAACGTTTGCTACTAAAGCGGAGTATGACGAAGTATTAGTTAATAACTGCACTACGCGTATTCCGTTTACAGCTGATGAGATGGTGGGCAAAACCTTTATCTTTTCCGACGAGCCAACCGAGTCCATTTTCTTTGAGACTGCTAGCAAGGCGCTGTTTACTTCCGTAGCTGATAACGGAACGGTGGAAAATAGCGATATATCGTGGTTTGTTAATAGTGAAGGTCAGATAGAATTGAGCATGTACTCGGTGGATCCAGTTGCTCAAGAAAATCCTGGTATTGAGTTCAGGGCAGTACTAACACTGCTTGAAACCGGAACTAACGAGCTATCAGTAAAATTCTATCATGAAGAGTCAGAGTGGTATTCTGGCGCTGTGATGGATGGCAGCAAAGGCGAAATCTGGAGTGTGATTTTGGTTAAAAAAGAATCGCAATCGTAGTTAACCTGAAGTCTTTTAAACTGAGGCTTGTTAGTTAAGTTTCATAGAGATCACAAACCACCCTAATAAATGGTTGCATCTGCCTGCCTCTTGATCACGAGTTGTGATCAAGAGGCCTTACAATTGATACTTCAACGCTATTGGTGAAAATGAGATATCTCTATCAGGTTTGATTTGTTTCTTTGCTTTGTCGAATTTCCGTCTTACTGCAATCTGAATTTACTGACAACAGATTTTAACTGACTGTTTGCCGCAGCAAGATTGATGGTTTCATTGGATGTTTCTTCGCCATTCGCAGATAACTCACTCACAATTTCTCGAATAGTAGCCATATTACGGGTGATCTCACCAGTGACTGAGCTCTGTTCTTCGGCTGCGGTAGCAATATGCGTGCTTAGGTCATTGATGTGAATGACTGACTGGACGATTGTATCGAGGTCATTAGCCACCAAATTAGAATTCTCTGCTGTTTTTTCGCATGTTGACTTTGTGAGCTCCATCGCGCCAATTGCGGCATTTGATCCTTTGCGCAGTTTTTCCAGCGTTTGTTCAATCTCTGCAGTACTGGCCTGTGTTCTGGACGCAAGTGTCCTGACTTCATCAKCGACTACGGCAAAACCTCTACCTTGTTCACCTGCACGAGCGGCTTCTATGGCGGCATTCAAAGCAAGCAAATTTGTTTGATCGGCGATTCCGCCGATGACTGTCAGCACGTTAGTGATCTCCAAGGTGTCTTGGCCGATTTCTGTAATATTGACAGAAGTATTTTCGACTTCCTTGACCAGTTGAGAAACAGTGGTTGTTGCTTCGTCAACGACATTTTTCGACTCAGTAACTTGCGAGGTTGCACGATGAGTAAACTGGGACGCTTCAGATGCGTTACTCGCCACATCACTTGCAGTGGCACTCATCTCTTCAATAGCGGCAACGATTTGTTCCGTTTCTGATGAGTGAGCCGTCAATACTTTGCTATTTGCGTCTGTCTGACTTTTAAGATGGTCGACGCTGCGAGAAATATGATCTGATGACTGTGAGACTTCCAACATCAGAGATTGCAAGTTTGCGATAAAGGCATTGATACATTGTGAAATCTGCCCGAGATCATCATCACTTGTTACCGGTAATCTGCGAGTAAGATCGCCATTTCCTTGTGATAAATCGAGTACAACTTCTTTGAGCGAAAGAATTGGACGATAGAGAACATTTAATACTGCAATGATAAGAAAAGCCGCGACAGATAGCATAACCAGTGAGGATATAATCGCACTGGTCAGCGCTTCATCGACAGCCGCATAGGCGATTGACTTATCAATACCAATAACAAGATACCATTTCTGGCCATTAATTAGTTTTATCTCTTTGGTGAAAGATAATTTATCTACGCCGTTAAGCGTATAAGGTAAAGTGCTCTCGTCTTGGGATTGCATGACACGCTGCACATCGGCCATTCCAATATCGGTAAGTCGAGTCCCTACATTTAGTTTGGATGAGTTGGAAGCTAACGCTTTTCCTGTGCCGTCGACAATGGTCGCGACGGCGCCTGGGAAATCGATATTTTTGATATTTTTCGCCAGAACATTGAGCTCTATGTCTCCCAGTATCACACCATCGGCAACTTTCTTCATCACGGAAACGACGTTGTTCCCTGTTGTTGAATCTTGGTAGACATCAGTCAGGTCTAAGCCACTTGCCGATTTTGCTTGTTGATACCATGGGCGAGAGCGAGGATCATACTGGTCAGGATTCGCAACACCATCGACCCAAGCACCACCTGTTATGGTCGAATACGCACGGCCATCATCAAAACCGTAAAGTACCGCCGTTAGTCCGCTGATACTTTTAGTGAATCTTGCTGTTTCAAGATAGCGTTCACTTGATTCTCCAGTTTTATAATGATTCGCTAATGAATCTACTGCGTTAATTTTACCCTGAAACCATGTTTCAATTTTATTGGCTTCGTACCTGACAGTAGAAATTGATTGGGCATTGACGCTCTGAATTGTGCTATCTCTGAGATGAACATAAGACAACCAGTTAGCTACGAGCAAACACGTAGTAACTAATATGATTATCGAGGCTATTATTGTGTTTTTAAAACCGAGGGACTTCATTGATTTTCCTTGTACATAACGTTTATGCCTGCGATGAATGCTCGCAGGTGTTGCATATGATCGCAGTCTCACTGCGCATGTAATTGTATCCCTGGTTGGAATTCAATAATTTGTCTGCTGTCATATAACGCTGAGTGCGCGCCTTATTAACAGATTGATTATTAACGGTATTTTTCGTGGTTTTGAAATTGTTGTACTGCAAGAATATTGGGTGCTTATGAGTGGGTGGGGATGGATTCATTTCAGGTGGTTTGTTTGCCTTTACATGCCGAGTAGAAA
>NZ_JAKJSP010000019.1:0-157311 GCF_050337085.1 Photobacterium sagamiensis
GTGTGTAAGTGCTGCGAGGCATTGAGCTAACCTGTACTAATTGCCCGTGAGGCTTAACCATACAACACCCAAGGGGTTTTGTACTGAAATCGTTCCAGACGATTATCAGTATTTCCTACATCCTTGTAGGTCACGGACTCCATAAGCACTTGAATGGTGTTTGAGAACGATTTGCACGCTAGTTAGTWTTTCCAAGATTGCTATTTTCGGCTWTKGCCGGGAATAAACAGAATTTGTCTGGCGACCATAGCGCTGTGGCCCCACCTGATCCCATGCCGAACTCAGAAGTGAAACGCAGTAGCGCCGATGGTAGTGTGGGGTCTCCCCATGTGAGAGTAGGTCATCGCCAGGCGCCAAATAGCTTCATGCTGAATAGACACTGCGGAGTGGTAGTTCAGTTGGTTAGAATACCGGCCTGTCACGCCGGGGGTCGCGGGTTCGAGTCCCGTCCACTCCGCCACKTATTAAAGCCTCAGTCGAAAGACTGGGGCTTTTTTACGTTTGTAGCTATATAAAAATAGACACAGCGGAGTGGTAGTTCAGTTGGTTGCCTTTTATTTAGAAGCTAGGCGGCCTGTCACGCCGGGGGGGCGCGCTGATTTCAAGGAATGGCAAGTCCCGTCCACTCCGCCACTTATTAAAGCCTCAGTCGAAAGACTGGGGCTTTTTTACGTTTGTAACAATATAAATAGACACCGCGAAGTGGTAGTTCAGTTGGTTAGGCTTTTATTTAGAAGCTGGCCGGCCTGTCACACCGGGGGGCGCGCTGAATTCAAGGGATAGCAAGTCCCGTCCACTCCGCCACTATTAAGAAGCCTCAGCAGAAATGCTGAGGCTTTTTTCGTTGTCTCAAGTAAATAATCTGACTTGAATGAACCTACGACTAGCAAGCAGATCCAGTGCGATCCCAGTTGGTGTGGGATCCCTGCTAGTTTTAAATTAATGCTAAAAGAGTTGTAATAGAGCATGCAGAAGAGGCTCTTGTTCCCTGGATTGCTTACAGCATAATCCCAGGCTTAAAGGCTCAATAGATTCAGTTGTCAGCCGCTGTACTTTTTCACCCATCGGGCTATTACTTATCACAACATCAGGTGCAATACCGACTCCACACCCAAGTGCAACCATACTGACGATGGCCTCATGGCCAGATATTTGCGCATAAATAACCGGTTGTATTTTCTTTGTTTTAAACCATTTATCGGCACGATCTCTGGCTGGCCCTGACTCAGGCAGGATAAATGGTAGAGACTGCCAGTCAGGTTCGCCTGTTAGGTGTTTCTGAATGGCTGGAGGGGGTATTAACGGGCTAATTACGGACATATGAACGCGATCGAGTTCAATATAGGTTAGCTTAGTGGGTATGTTTTCGGCTTTGGCTGCAATGGCAACATCGACCTCTCCCGAAAGCACTTTATCGAAGGCCTGAGCCGGATCACCTGTAATTAACTGAATTTCTATTTGAGGGTATGTCTGGCGGAACTCACTCAGAATACCGGGAAGGTGGCTGTAGCTCGCAGTCACAGAGCAAAACATTTTAAGCTTACCCTGCAGCTGTAGGCTATCTTCTTTTAACTCCGCTTTTACTTCCAGCCAACTGTTAACAATGTCAGAAGCAACAGGTAGCAGTTTTTTAGCGGCGGACGTTAACTCCACACTTCGGTTATCCCGGATAAATAAAGTCTGGCCGACATCTTCTTCCAACCGCTGGATAATCCGGCTGAGGGCTGACGGGCTTATATGCATCATCTTCGCTGTCTGGCTAAAGTTCTTTGAATCACAAAGATGAAGGAATAACTGCAAGTTTTTTATATTCATCGTCCATGTTGCATTTTTTGCAATGAGTTGTTGTGAATATATCACTTTGAGCAACCAAGCACCTGATCTACTATCAAGTTATTCGACAAAGCATGTCGACCCAAGGAAAGAATTCACGGAGTTTGTAGTTATGGCTAATTATTTCAACACCTTAAACTTACGTCAGCAGCTTGATCAACTTGGTCGTTGCCGTTTCATGGATCGTAATGAGTTTACGACTGAAGCAGACTACCTGAAAGGCAAGAAAGTCGTGATTGTAGGATGTGGTGCGCAAGGCCTGAACCAAGGCTTGAATATGCGTGACTCTGGCTTGGATGTCTCTTATGCACTGCGTCAGGCTGCGATTGATGAACAACGCCAGTCTTACAAAAATGCCAAAGAGAATGGCTTTGAAGTAGGTAGCTATGAAGACCTGATCCCGCACGCAGATCTGGTTGTTAACCTGACTCCGGATAAACAGCATTCAAATGTGGTTGAGACGGTAATGCCACTAATGAAAGAAGGTGCTGCTCTGGGTTATTCCCACGGCTTCAACATTGTTGAAGAAGGCATGCAAATTCGTAAAGATCTGACCGTTGTTATGGTTGCACCTAAGTGCCCTGGCACGGAAGTTCGTGAAGAATACAAGCGAGGCTTCGGTGTTCCGACGCTGATTGCTGTACACCCTGAAAATGATCCTAAAGGTGAGGGGCAGGAAATAGCAAAAGCATGGGCTGCCGCGACGGGTGGTCACCGTGCCGGTGTGCTTGAGTCATCTTTTGTCGCTGAAGTTAAATCTGATCTGATGGGCGAACAGACAATTCTTTGCGGTATGCTACAGGCTGGTTCTATTGTTTGTTACGAGAAAATGCTGGCTGATGGTATTGATGCTGGTTATGCCGGTAAACTTCTGCAGTATGGTTGGGAAACAATCACTGAAGCATTGAAGTTTGGTGGTATCACCCACATGATGGATCGTTTGTCTAACCCCGCAAAAGTGAAAGCGTTCGAGCTCTCTGAAGAGCTGAAAGAATTAATGCGTCCACTGTATAACAAGCACATGGATGACATCATTTCGGGTCACTTCTCTAGTACTATGATGGCTGACTGGGCAAATGATGATGTTAATCTGCTTGGCTGGCGCGAAGAGACTGGCGCAACAGCGTTTGAGAACTATCCTGAAAGCGATGTGGAAATCTCAGAGCAAGAATACTTCGATAACGGTATTCTGATGGTTGCGATGGTTCGTGCCGGTGTTGAGCTTGCGTTTGAAGCAATGACAGCATCAGGCATTATTGAAGAATCGGCATACTACGAATCACTGCATGAGCTGCCACTGATCGCGAATACGATTGCACGTAAGCGCCTGTATGAAATGAACGTAGTCATCTCAGACACAGCTGAATACGGTAACTACTTATTTGCTAATGTCGCGACGCCACTGCTTCGTGAGAAGTTTATGCCAGACGTGGATACGGATGTAATCGGTCGTGGTCTAGGTGCTGTGAGCAATCAGGTAAACAATGAAACATTGATTGTTGTTAACGATACACTGCGTAGCCACCCGGTTGAGTGGGTTGGTCAGGAGCTGCGCGGTTACATGACAGATATGAAGCGTATCGCTGTTGGTGATTAATCACCGCTGACACGTTCGAATAAAAAACCCGGCGATTGCCGGGTTTTTTGCTAAACACGGTGCAGAATAAGTCTTATTCTTCGCCCTTTGGCGTATCTGCTAGCTTTGCTTCCAGTTCGGCCATTTTCTTTTCTAACTCAGTTAATTTTTGGCGCGTACGTAGCAGAACCTGAGTTTGCACATCAAACTCCTCACGATTAACCACATCCAGTTTACCAAGTTGTGCCTGAATAACCTGACGAACCTTCTGTTCTACATCATTACCCAGCTCTTTGACGGGCTGAGGCATCGCATCCTGGATCTGTTTCGCAACCTGTTCTAGCTTTTTTGGATCGAACATAGCTTCTGTTAACTCCGTAACGGCTTTTCATCTGTTGCCGTCATTCTATGCAATCATCGCTGGGTTGTCGTTGGTGAATGATAAAAATTAAAGAGGCCGCACAAAGGCGGCCTCTTTAATTAGCTACTTGACCTATCAGTCATGAGCTTTCAGCGCATTTCGTGCTTCATCAGCACGCTTGAGCTTTTCCAGATCTTTGTCTTCCATAAAAATAGGCAGAGGCTTATGAACACTTGCCAGGTAAGTGTAAATGACCGGCAGTACAAACAAGGTAAAGACGGTACCAATTGCCAGACCCGCAACGATGACAATACCGATACTGAAGCGCTGTGCAGCACCTGCACCTGTTGCATACAGTAGTGGGATCAGACCAGCAATCATCGCCGCAGTGGTCATCAGAATTGGACGAAGACGAACCTTAGCCGCTTCCATAACTGCTGCTTGACGATCTTTATTGTGGAGAAGCTGTTCTTCTTTGGCTACTTCACAGATCAGGATACCGTGTTTGGTGATCAAACCAATCAGGGTGATAAGGCCAACCTGAGAGTAGATGTTCATCGAAGCGGCACCCCATGCAAGGGCTATCAGTGCCCCACAAATCGCCAGCGGTACAGAGACCAGGATAACTAATGGGTCACGCAGTGATTCAAACTGAATCGCGAGTACTAAGAAGATAATGGCGAGTGCTAATGCAAACGTCATATACAGCGCGTTACCTTCAGTGACAAACTGTCGAGCTTCACCCATGAAATCGTACTGATAACCTGAAGGTAATTTACCGACGGCATTAGTCTGGAACCAGTTAATTGCGTCACCCATTGCCGTACCTGGCGCAGGAACTGCCCCGATAGTAGCGGAGTTCAGCTGGTTGAAGTGGGGTAATGAACGCGGTTCAGCCACCACATCAATGGTGATTAAGCTACCGAGAGGGATCGCTTTACCATCAGCGGCACGGACGTAGTAACCTTTAATGGATTCCGGATTCAGGCGATATTTACGCTCAACCTGTGGGATCACTTCATAAGAGCGGCCATTCAAGTCGATACGGTTAACATAACCATCGGCCATCATGGTACTTAATGTGATACCAATATCTTGCATGGTCACACCATAAGCACCAGCTTTATCTTTATCGATGTTGATCTTCATTGTTGCCGAGTCGTAGTTCAAATCAAGATCTGAATAAACGAACATCGGGCTGGTTTTTACATCAGCCAAAATATCCATGGTGACCTGGAACAGGCTCTCAAAGCTATTAGGCGTCGTAATAACGAACTGAATCGGCAGGCCTGAACCGGCACCTGGTAGTTCTGGCATCTGGAATGCCGTCACTGACATTTCAGGTACATCCTTAACCAAGCCAGTGACACGCTTAACCACTTCGGCCTGACTCGCCTCACGCTCACTCCACGGCACCATTGAAGCGATACCAAAAGCCTGATTCGAGTTAGGAACCCCGGAAAACACCTGTGCATAGGCAACTTCTGGTTGCTCAGTCAAAATCGCATTGACCTTATCCATGGTGTTTTCGATGTAGTCTAAGTTGGCATTGGATGGGGCGGTACCCATCATCATCAATACGCCTTTATCTTCTGATGGCGCAAGTTCACTTGGAATGAACTTAAACAGCAGAGGAAGGCTGGACAGTACGATGAATGCAAACACAATCACTACCGGACGCATTGTCATCACGCCACCGAGCATGCGCTCGTAGCGGTTAGTCATACGATCGAGGAAGTTGTGTACCGTGCTTTCGAATTTGCTTGGCTTTTCATTCGCTTTAAGCATCGTCGCACACATCATTGGTGACAATGTCAGCGCGATGATACCAGATACGAAAACTGCACCGGCCAGGGTTAAAGCAAACTCTTTAAACAGTGAACCGGTAATCCCTCCCATCATGGCTATCGGCGCATAAACGGCACCGAGAGTCAGGGTCATTGCAATGACCGGTACCGCAATTTCACGGGTACCAATGATAGCAGCCCGAAATGGTGATTCACCGAGTTTGATATGACGGTCAACATTTTCCAGAACGACGATGGCATCATCGACCACCAGGCCGATAGCCAAGACCATTGCCAGCAAGGTCATTAAGTTCCAAGAGAAACCAAACATCTGCATAACCAGTGCAACACCGATCAGTGATAGCKGAATAGTAATGATTGGAATGATAACGGCACGGAACGAACCGAGGAACAGAGTAATAACAACCAATACGATTAGCGCGGCTTCAGCGATAGTTTTAATAACTTCGTTGATAGACTCATTGATCGCGATAGTTGAATCATACATCACGTTCATTTTGATGTTATCAGGCATATTACGCTTCAAATCAGGTAATAGTTCTAATATATCAGCAGCAATGTTAATTGGATTAGCACTTGGTGCGGCGTTAATCGCAGCAACAACGGCTTCTTCACCATTGGCAGAAGCGCGGTAGATATCGTGACTTTTCTCTAGCGTGACTTTGGCGATATCCCCCAGGCGGATCACCTGACCGTCTTTGGTTGATACCACCAGTTTCGCCAGCTCATCAGTATTACTGACCTGGGTATCGGCAGTACCGTTATACAGGACAAATTCACCAACGGCTTGCCCCGTAGCAGACTGATAGTTATTGGCGTTTAATACCCCCATAACATCGGTTGCCGTCAGGTTGTAAGCGGCCATTTTTGCCGGATCCAGCCATACGCGCAAGGCGTATTTCATACCACCATACAGATCAACCTTCGATACACCATTAACGGTAAAGAACTGCGGGTTAATGACTCGTTCCAGGTAATCGGTGATTTGGCTCGAAGCCAGTTCATCACTGGTAAAACCAATGTACATAACCGCGGTGGTTGAACCGGTCGACATGGTTACCGTTGGATCTTCTGCTTCTTTAGGTAACTGCGAACGTACCGAGTTGGTCTTGGCCAGAATATCAGCCAATGCCGCATTCGGATCGGTATTCAACTCCATCGTCACCGTAATGCTGGATTTACCCAGTACTGATGAGGAGGTCATGTAGTCGATATTATCGGCTTGCGCGATAGCTTGTTCCAAAGGCTGAGTAATAAAGCCCTGGATAAGATCCGCACTTGCACCGTAGTAACTGGTTGAAACCGTTACTACGGTATTCGTCATGTCAGGGTATTCACGTACCTGCATCTTAAAGATAGCTTGCAGGCCGAGCAGGGCAATCAAGAAGCTGATTGATACCGCAAGAACAGGACGTTTAATAAAAATATCAGTAAAACGCATTAATCCTCCGGATCACAGCATTGGTGTTTCGGCTTGAGCAACAAGTGCACTACTTTCTACGATACGCACCTTAGCATCATTACTGAGGCGAACTTGACCTGACGTGACAACTGTTTCACCGGCCTTCACACCATCAAGAATGTGGACAACTTCGCCTTTACGTTCACCGGTTTTTACTACCGACTGACGTGCGCGTAAATCACCGTTTTCATCTTTACCTACCAGGTAGACGTTATCGCCATATAGGGTAAAGGTGATTGCTGTTTGCGGCAGAATTACTTGATTTTCCAGCGTTGGCAGAATGATATGGGCGCGCGCAAACATACCGCTTCGAAGTTGACCTTCGTTGTTAGGAATGTCGGCTTGAACTTGGATCAGACCGCTCTGGTAGTTTACTGCCGGTTCAATCGCGCTGATTTTGCCGCTAAAGGTTGTTTCCGGGTAAGCATCGACAAAAATCTCGATATCCTGTCCCAGGCGGATATCAGAGATATCCGTTTGTGGCACAGTAAAGCGCAGTTTCATCAGTGTGGTATCTTCCAGGCGAACAACATCGGTGCCTGGCTGAATGTACTGACCGAGGAAGACATTACGCAGGCCCACAACGCCATCGAATGGTGCTTTGATATGGCGGCGGTCAATGGTCGCTTTCAGGCTTTCAATATCGGCCTGAAGTGAGAAATAAGACGCTTCGGCATCATCATAGGCTTCTTTGGAAATAGATCCTTTCTTATACAAACCCTGGTAGCGAATGTACTTGGCTTCTGCGGCTGGCAGACGAGCCTGAGTACTTTTCAGGTTGGCCATTTCAACATCTGAATCAAGCGCAACAAGTTGCTGCTCTTTCTTCACCGTTGCACCAGATTCAAAGTTGATGTTATTGATCACACCAGATGCTTCTGTACTGATGGTGACACCCTGATTGGGTTCGATAAAGCCAATTGCTTCGATCGCGGGAACCCAGTTACCCGCTTTGGCATCCAAAACGGTGACAGGGAACTCTGGCTCAGGCATGTTGGCCATGTATTCTGCTATTTTCTTCTGCTTAAACAGATTGAAACCAATTACGCTACCAAAGAGTAGTAGCGCAATACATAGCATCACTATCCATTTTTTCATTTTATGGTGTGCTCCGGAATTGCAAATGTTAATGCTTGATAATGGCGTCCCAAGAGGCATCGATGGTGGCTTCGAGAGCCTCATCGCTGACTTTGAAAACACCGTTTACATGTTTGCGAGCCAGGCAACTGCTTGGCTCAAGACTTAATACACTGAGAATTTCATTGTCGAGATTTTTAAACAGGCCGCAGGCTTTCCCTTCATCGAAAAGAAGGTCAACTTTGGCAAACATTTGTTTCTTTAGCAGGCGCTGTTCATGGCTGTCGCGTCGAGGCAAATTGTCAAATTGCCCGCGGTTAATCAGCGGTGCGTCACCTTGGGTCGCCATTTTCCAAATATTCAGCCACATGGTGTGAAACCGTTGTTTTAGTGGCATATCATCAGACACATTCTGGGTCAGTTTGTTCGCGACGCAGCCTAAAATATGATCATGAAGTTGATAGAGCAGATCGTCTTTATCTTCAAAGTACCGATAAATGGTACCCGCCGCGACCCCGGCTTCCTTGGCGACCATTTGCATGGATAAGCCGTGAAACCCGTATTCTGCAAGGAGCTTTTCTGTTGCTCGCAATATTCGCTCTTTTTTATCACTCATGGGCTCAGATTATTGTAAAAAAATAATGAATGAATGTTCATTCATTATTTTAAGGTGCGAAAATAATTGTGCAAGTGTTTTCTTATGATTGCCATCGTCTGGAATGGATAAGCCATCCGGCTTGATAGACAAGTTGCAAGAACCCGTTACAATGCGCCTGTTGATGCAAAAATGATCAAATACGAAACAGGATAAGCTGATGAAATTGAACCCTAGGCAAACAGAAGCGGTGAAAAACGTCTCAGGTCCATGTCTGGTACTGGCCGGAGCGGGATCGGGTAAGACCCGAGTGATCACCAATAAAATTGCCTACCTGGTTCAGCATTGCGATTATAAAGCACGCAACATTGCAGCTCTGACCTTTACCAATAAAGCAGCGCGCGAAATGAAGGAGCGGGTCGGGCAGACCCTTGGCCGCAAGGAATCTAAGGGGTTGATGGTATCTACCTTCCATACCTTAGGTCTGAATATCATTCGTCGTGAATATAAAACATTGGGATTAAAAGCCAGTTTCTCGCTGTTCGACGATCAGGATCAGATGGCACTGCTGAAAGAGCTGACCGAAGCAGAGCTTGACGGCGATAAAGATCTGCTGAAGCAATTAATGTCGTCCATTTCCAACTGGAAAAATGACATGTTGTCTCCCGCTGATGCTAAAGCACATGCCCAAACCGAACGAGATCAGCTGTTTGCCTATTGTTATGAGATGTACCAGAGACAAATGAAAGCGTATAACGCGCTGGATTTCGACGATCTTATTTTAATGCCCGTGTTATTACTCAGAGATAACCAGGAAGTGCGTCAGCGTTGGCAGAATCGAATTCGTTACCTGCTGGTGGATGAGTATCAGGATACCAACACCAGCCAGTATATCTTTGTAAAATTATTGGTGGGCGAGCGCTCTCGTTTTACCGTTGTGGGCGATGATGATCAGTCGGTGTATTCATGGCGTGGGGCTCAACCTGAAAATTTGGGGTTACTGCAGAAAGATTTCCCAAGTTTACGGGTGATTAAACTCGAGCAAAACTATCGTTCAACCAGCCGTATTTTACGTACTGCGAATATATTGATTGCTAATAATCCACACTTATTTGAAAAAGCCCTTTTTTCTGAAATACCAGACGGTGAAATGCTGAAAGTTATTACGGCAAAAAATGAAGATCATGAAGCTGAAAAAGTTGTTGGAGAATTGATTGCTCACCGTTTTTTGAATAATACGGGTTATAAGGATTACTCGATTTTATATCGTGGTAACCATCAGTCGCGTTTGTTTGAAAAATCATTAATGCAAAACCGGATCCCTTATAAGATTTCTGGCGGCACCTCTTTTTTCTCGCGATCCGAGATTAAAGATATTATGGCTTACCTGCGCTTGCTAACCAATCTTGATGACGATAATGCCTTCCTGCGCATAGTGAATACCCCGCGGCGTGAAATTGGCCCGGTGACATTAGAAAAGCTCGGTACTTATGCCAATATGCGTGGCAAGAGTTTGTTTGCCGCCAGTTTTGAACTGGGCCTGGAACAACACTTGAGTGGGCGAGGGTTGGAATCACTGCAGCGTTTCACCCGCTGGGTGGTCGAGCTGTCTGATAATGCAGAGCGTGGTGATTCTGTGGCGGCTCTTCGTGAGTTAGTGCGTGATATTCATTATGAAGACTGGTTGTACGAAAGCTCTCCAAGCCCTAAAGCGGCAGAGATGCGAATGAAAAACGTCTCTCAGCTTTATAGCTGGGTGACTGCTGATTTAGAGGGTGATAACTATGACAACGAAGTCAAAACGCTGAAAGAAATAGTCCAGCGTTTAACACTGCGAGACATGATGGAACGGGGTGAAGATGATGATGCCGACCAGGTGCAGTTGATGACCCTGCATGCATCCAAAGGTCTGGAATTTCCTTACGTGTATCTTGTTGGGGCTGAAGAAGGCATTTTGCCTCACCAAACCAGTGTTGATGAAGGCAACGTAGAAGAAGAACGTCGTTTAGCTTATGTCGGGATCACCCGCGCACAGAAAGAGCTGACCTTTACCTTATGCAAAGAACGTCGCCAGTATGGTGAGCTGATCAAACCGGAACCAAGCCGTTTTTTATATGAATTACCACAAGATGATCTTGAGTGGGATGTTGATAAACGCCCGGTGACTCAGCAGGAGCGGATGCAGAAAGGTCAGTCTCATATTGCTAATATTCGGGCGATGTTTAAGAAATAGGCATCATAGATGAGAGTTCCAAATATAAAGGGTTGGTGCAAATGCCCCAACCTTTTATTTTTTCTAGTTTCTAGTTTCTAGTTTCTAGTTTCTAGTTTCTAGTTTCTAGTTTCTAGTTTCTAGTTTCTAGTTTCTAGTTTCTAGTTTCTAGTTTCTAGTTTCTAGCTTACAGCCCTTCAATCATGTGATTGATAGCAGCGACGATTTCATCATCGCTACAGTCCATACAAGAGCCTTTTGCTGGCATGGCATTAAAGCCATTAACAGCGTGATCCTTCAGCACATCGAGGCCCTGGGCAAGGCGTGGGCTCCAGTCATTCCCATCACCTTTCTTCGGTGCGTTCATTACCCCTGTCCCATGGCAGGCGACACAGAAGGTGCCATACACGGCATTTCCCGAGCGAGGGCCTGAAGCCGCTGCGGTTTGCTCAGTAGCAGCACCTTCTAAATAAACCGCACCGACAGGCTTGATCCGTTCTGCGATAGCTTCGTCTGACATATCAGCAGCCACGGCAGATCCCGCAAAGGTTAGTGCAGCTAAAGCGGCTACCATTAGTTGTCGAAGAGAAAATTCCATTGAGCTCACCTTACACTTCCAGATTATTTATGTGTGATTGCCACAGTCTTCTTATCGTTATTTGTTATTTGTCGTACTTGTTGAGACAAGGCAGTGATTATTTACAGAATGTTTAAAATGTAAAAACCAAGTGATTATATCTGCTAAATTTGCAGTGATAAACATGGGGGCCGTGTTTGTATGATGCGAATCAATACTTATTTGTTCATATTTAAAGCGAACGATAAAAAAAAGAAAAAAAAGACTAGACGAGGGGCAGCGTGATCCGTAATATTCACCTCCGCCGATAGGGCAAGGCGCCCGTAGCTCAGCTGGATAGAGCGTTGGCCTCCGGAGCCAAAGGTCGAAGGTTCGAATCCTTTCGGGCGCACCAATCCGGTTTATTGGCAAGAAACAAAATTAGTAAAACAATGGTGGCTATAGCTCAGTTGGTAGAGTCCCGGATTGTGATTCCGGTTGTCGCGAGTTCAAGCCTCGTTAGCCACCCCATATTTTAGAAGATTGATTTTATCATCAGTTTTCTCAGGCAAAAGCCTGAAAGTATCGAAACGAGTCACTCGATACTAGCAACAGATTTCGTCGGTGAATAGCGCAGCTTGGTAGCGCATCTGGTTTGGGACCAGAGGGTCGGGGGTTCGAATCCCTCTTCACCGACCACTTACAATGGTGGCTATAGCTCAGTTGGTAGAGTCCCGGATTGTGATTCCGGTTGTCGCGAGTTCAAGCCTCGTTAGCCACCCCATATTCAGGTAATGTTTTCATTTCCTTGGCTTAGAGCCTAAAATTGCTCGGTGAATAGCGCAGCTTGGTAGCGCATCTGGTTTGGGACCAGAGGGTCGGGGGTTCGAATCCCTCTTCACCGACCACATTAAGAAAGCCCCGTCGAAAGACGGGGCTTTTTTTGATCAAAACTCAGTGAATAGCACAGTTTGGTCGCGCATCTCCGGCTTCTGAGAAAGAGCGGACCAGAGCGTCGGGGGTTCCCTGAAACCTCGAATTGGCTCTTCACCGACCACCTTAAGAAGACCTGCTCATTGAGCAGGTTTTTTTCGTCTGAAGAATAGGACAGCAAGGTGTCAGCTATCTTCCTCTAGTACTGAACTAGAGGAATAGCGCCGCTTGGTAGTACATCGCCTAGGTTCTGAGCAAAGGCAGACCAGAGGGCCGGGGATTCCCTGAAACCTAGAATTGGCTCTTCACCGACCACATTAAGAAAGCCTCGTCGAAATACGGGGCTTTTTTTGATCTAAATACCAGAGAATAGAGCAGTTTGGTGGCGCAGCTCCGTCTTCTGAACCCCGATTTTTTAGCCTGTCCTCCTCTTAAGTATGTCAGCGAAGCATTTGGCCTACCGCCTTGATTTCCATTAAAAACACTTATTTCCCGTAGTGGTATTCACTGATTATCCAGGTCAAAACTAGGCATATATCTCATATACCACCCTATACTTAATGGAAACAACCAAAAAAAGCCTATTTTGTGGTCGCATGTTTATGGTTTGTTAATGCGGGCTGGTTTGCCATGTGATGTTTTATGCAGTCTTTATTTCTTTTAAAGTAATAACTTATAACTCAGGCATTAGAGTTAAATGCTGCTATCATGGTGTGTGCGAGGTGAGGTCGGAGCTGATTTCATACTTGGTATGTTCGCTTCTCTGAAAAAGAATAGTGATTATTTATTCGTTGTTTCCTCTATTTTTCAGTTTTTCACTTTGTGTTGTTGATTTTCTGTGAAATTTTTGACAGATTGTTGGCTGAACAAAGGTCCAGCCATTTATGCTGGAAGCGAAAGGATTCAGTTTTTCAGACAGGGCAGAACGCTGCCAAGCAGTTGAGGTCTGGTAATGGCATTATTAGAAGTAAAAAATCTCCGTATTGAATATCCGTCACGTCACGGTACGCATGTGGCGGTAAAATCGCTGTCGTTCTCGATCGAGCGTGGTGAAATCGTGGGCGTGGTTGGTGAGTCGGGAGCGGGTAAATCCACCGTGGGGAATGCGGTAATTGATTTGCTGAGCCCTCCGGGACAAATTCCCAGCGGTGAGGTATATCTGGATGGCGAAAAGATTTCGGGACTGACGCCTGAAAATATGCGGAAAATTCGCGGATCTAAAATCGGCTTTATCTTCCAGGATCCGATGACGTCGCTTAATCCGCTTTTTACGGTTGAGCAACAATTGACAGAAACCATCTTAACTAATCTTAAGGTGAGTAAAGCAGAAGCGTATTCCCGTGCAATCGGTCTGATGAAGCAGGTGGGGATCCCTGAACCAGAACTGCGTATCAAACAATATCCGCATCAGTTTTCCGGTGGTATGCGTCAGCGTGTGGTGATTGCCATCGCACTATCGGGAGAACCTGATCTGATCATTGCTGATGAGCCAACGACAGCACTGGATGTCTCGATTCAGGATCAGATCCTGACCCTAATTCGAGACCTTTGTATTAAGAAAAATGTCGGCTGCATGCTGGTGACTCACGACATGGGTGTGATCGCGAATGTCACCGATCGCGTTGCAGTGATGTATCGCGGTGATCTGGTTGAAATCGGTACCACAGAGCAAGTACTCGGTCGTCCTAATCATCCCTATACCCAAAGCCTGATCTCTGCGGTACCGCGTTCTGATGTGAAATTAAAGCGTTTTCCACTTGTGAGCTATATCGAAGAAGCGGAAGAGCTGACTCAGCTGGATGTGAAAAATCACTGGCTGGGGCAAAGTGAAGATCAGCGCAGCTACACCGGTGCATTACTGCAAGTGGAAAACGTCAATCTGCGTTTCGTGACCAAAGATTCTTTTTTCGAAAGCCGCCGTGAATATGTTCAAGCCTCTAACAATGTCAGCTTCGAAATTTTCGAAGGTGAAACATTCGGTTTGGTCGGTGAATCGGGTTCGGGTAAATCGACGATTGCCCGGATAATTGCCGGCCTGTATCCGCCAAACTCCGGCAAGGTGACTTTTGAAGGCATTGATCTGACCGCATTGAAGAGTGAAAAAGAGCGTCGTCCCTTGCGTCGTCAGATGCAGATGGTGTTCCAGAACCCATATTCATCAATGAACCCGCGAATGAAGGTCTTTGACATCATCGCCGAGCCTATCCGTTTCCATAAATTGACCGACAATGAAGCACAAACCCGTCAGATTGTGCATGATTTGCTGGATCACGTCGGATTAGGCCGCGCTGCCGGTGTGAAGTATCCCCATGAATTCTCAGGTGGTCAGCGTCAGCGTATTTCGATCGCTCGTGCGCTGGCAACCCGTCCTCGCCTGCTGATTTGTGACGAGCCTACATCGGCACTGGATGTCTCGGTACAGGCACAAATCCTCAACCTGCTAAAAGATCTGCAGGATGAACTCAACCTTACCATGCTGTTTATCAGTCACGATCTGCCGGTTATTCGCCAGATGTGTGACCGTATCGGTGTCATGCAAATGGGAACCCTGTTGGAAGTCTCGCCTACCGAGCAACTGTTTACGGCACCTCAGCATGAGTACAGCAAGCACCTGATTTCACTAATGCCTGAATTTAAGGGCATGAGTCAGGAAGGATTGAAGTTAGCTTAACCAGTTATCTCTGACCGAGGAAAATTACCTTGGTTTGACTCAGTAATAACTAATAACAAGTAAACATAACAGCAAGGGAGTTTTCTCCCCGCATAAAGGAGCTATGCAATGAAAACCATCAAGAGCAAGCTGGCAGTCGCTTTAATGGCCGCAGGTCTGAGTTTTAGCGCAGCAGCAGCTGACATCAAAGTAGGCTACAGTGCTGACCCTGTTTCACTGGATCCGCATGAGCAACTTTCCGGTGGTACGCTGCAATTGTCCCACATGGTCTTTGATCCATTGGTGCGTTTTACCCAGGATATGGATTTCGAGCCACGTTTGGCTGAAAGCTGGGAACGTGTTGATGACACCACTTTCCGCTTTAAACTTCGTCAAGGTGTGAAGTTCCACTCTGGTAACACCATGACAGCAGATGACGTCTTGTGGACGTTCAATCGTCTGAAGAGTTCGCCAGACTTTAAAGCGATTTTTGAACCGTATTCAGAGCTGAAGAAAGTTGACGATTACACCATCGATCTGATCTCTGCCGGTCCTTATCCGCTGGTACTGCAAACCGCGACTTATATCTTCCCAATGGATAGCAAGTTCTATAGCGGCAAAACAGAAGATGGCAAAGACAAAGCAGAGCTGGTTAAGCACGGTAACTCTTATGCCTCTACCCATCTTTCCGGTACCGGTCCGTTCATTGTTACTGAGCGTGAGCAGGGCGTAAAAGTTGAGTTTGAACGTTTTAACGATTACTGGGATAAGGCATCGAAAGGTAACGTTGATAAGTTAACGCTGGTACCAATCAAAGAAGATGCAACCCGGGTTGCGGCACTGCTTTCCGGTGGTGTTGATATGATCCACCCTGTTGCACCGAACGATCATAAGCGTGTTAAGAGCGCGGACGGTATCGATCTGGTGACCCTGCCTGGTACGCGTATTATTACCTTCCAGATGAACCAGAACAGTAATGAAGCGTTGAAAGATGTCCGTGTACGTCAGGCGATAGTTCACGCCATCAACAACGAAGGCATTGTGAAGAAAATCATGAAGGGCTTTGCTACCGCTGCGGGCCAGCAGGGACCATCCGGTTACGCAGGTTATGATGAAGCACTGGTGGCGCGTTATGATCTGAAAAAAGCCAAAGAGTTAATGAAAGAAGCCGGTTACGAGAAAGGCTTTAAGTTGACCATGATGGCACCGAACAACCGTTATGTGAACGATGCCAAAGTGGCCCAGGCAGCTGCGGCAATGATGTCAAAGATTGGCATCAAGGTGGATCTGAAAACGTTGCCAAAAGCGCAGTACTGGCCTGAGTTTGACCTGTGTTCTGCTGACATGATGATGATTGGCTGGCATTCCGATACGGAAGATTCAGCTAACTTCTCTGAATTTTTGACCATGACGCGTAATGAAGAAACCGGTAAAGGCCAGTACAACTGTGGTTATTATTCAAACTCAGAAGTCGACAAACTGGTAGAAGCTTCGAACGTTGAAACCGATCCGGCAAAACGTGCCCAGATGCTGCAGAAAGTAGAAGCGACGCTATATAACGAGGCCGCGTTTGTGCCACTACACTGGCAGAGTGAGGCATGGGGTGCTAAATCAAACGTTCATGCCGCAGACATTGTTAACCCGATGGTAATGCCATACTTCGGTGATCTTGTTGTCGACTAACTACTTGAGATAAAAATTAAGTAACCAAGAAATACCGCAATAGAAAGTAAGCTCAGTGCCGGAAACGGTTTTCCGGCACTGATACCCATCTGAACCATGTGCTAATCGCTAATGATTCAGGTGGGTATAATTTAAGGATGATAGAAGGGGCAAGGAATGTTTACGTTTCTGGTCAAGCGCCTGTTTCAGGCACTGATAGTGATGTTTGTGATCAGTCTGGTGGCATTTGCCATTCAGGATAACCTTGGCGACCCATTGCGCGAGCTGGTGGGACAGTCTGTATCAGAAGCTGAACGTCAACAATTACGCGATGATTTAGGTCTTAACGACCCGTTTATTACCAAATACAGCCGTTTTCTCGGCAATGCCGTCCAAGGGGATTTAGGAACGTCGTATACCTTTAAACGCCCGGCTGCAGATGTGATCCTGGACAAACTGCCAGCGACCCTTGAGCTTGTTTTCGGGGCAACGCTTATTATTATTGTGGTTGCTATTCCTTTGGGGGTTTATACCGCGATTCATCCCAATAGCCTATTTACTAAAACCGTGATGGCCGTAAGTAGTATCGGGATCTCAATTCCGGTGTTTCTGACCGCTATCATGTTGATGTACGTCTTCTCGATTGAACTTGGCTGGCTGCCTTCCTTTGGCCGTGGTGAAACCATGAACTTATTGGGTTGGAAATCTGGCTATTTCACAATCGATGGCCTTAAGCACCTTGTTCTGCCTTGTATTGCACTGTCCTCTATAATGATGCCGCTTTTCATTCGTCTCGTTCGTTCCGAAATGCTAGAAGCGCTAAGTTCTGAATACATTAAGTTTGCCAAAGCCAAGGGTTTGGCAATGAACAAAATTTACTATCAACACGCACTGAAAAATACCATGTTACCCGTGCTGACTGTGGGTGGGGTACAGATTGGTACCATGGTGGCATATACCATTTTGACCGAAACCGTCTTCCAGTGGCCGGGTACAGGGTTGTTGTTCCTTGATGCGATTAACCGTGTTGATACCCCGCTGATCACCGCTTACGTTATTTTCGTTGGCTTAATCTTTGTAGTAACCAACACCATCGTTGACCTGCTTTATGGCTTGGTTAACCCGACTGTAAATCTGACTGGCAAGGGAGAGTAAGTCATGAACACTACGACAGCAGTAACAACTCCAAGCCGTTGGGAGCGTTTTAAAAACTCTGACATCGTGTACTATTTTCTGAAAGATAAAGTCGCGATGTTCAGTTTTGCCCTCTTCCTTACCTTTGTGACCGCCTCGGTGTTGGCGCCGTTTATTGCACCCACTGACCCATATGATTTGTCTTTGATAGATATTATGGATTCAGAGCTACCGCCAGCATGGATGGAAGACGGTGACAGCCGTTTCTTATTGGGTACTGATGATCAGGGCCGAGATATTTTCTCGACCATTCTTTATGGCTCGCGTTTATCACTGACGATCGGCTTGTTAGCCGTGGGCCTGCAGCTGATCCTCGGGGTTTCCATCGGTTTGAGTGCCGGTTACTTTGGCGGACGTATCGATAGCTTTTTAATGCGCTTTGCCGATGTACAGCTATCATTTTCAACCATGATGGTGGCGATTATCGTCTCGGCTATCTTCCGTACCGCACTGGGTTCAGAGTTGTTTAGCCAATATGCGGTGATAATGCTGGTGGTGATCATCGGTATTGCCGAATGGCCACAGTATGCACGTACCGTGCGTGCTTCGGTACTGGCTGAGAAGAAGAAAGAGTATGTGGAAGCGGCACGTGTTATGGGCTTTAAATCGGCACGTATTATGTTCCGCCATATCTTACCGAATTGCTTATCGCCAATTTTGGTGATCTCCACGGTACAGGTGGCGAACGCCATTATGTCTGAAGCGGCGCTGTCATTCCTTGGTTTAGGCCTGCCGGTGGATCAGCCCTCGCTGGGCTCGCTGATCAGTATCGGCTTTAACTATATCTTCTCCGGTTCCTGGTGGATCACCGCCTTCCCGGGTCTGGTACTGATTGCGTTGGTACTGGTGATCAACCTGCTGGGTGACTGGCTGCGCGATGTCTTTAATCCTAAGATTTATAAAGGGTAGGAGCGAGTCTCGAGGTTTGAGATAGCTGATATGAGAAGGCGACCGGAAGGTCGCCTTTTTTACTTTATTGCTTTTGGAATGAGATGCTGGAGGCAACGATGCCGTTGGCATTGAGCGTACGACGGTGAAGTACGCCTTTGTTCCAGTTTTTGCCTGCTGGTGCATATTCCCAGCGGTTGAATTTCTGAGTCTGGCAAGTATTACTTGGCTGGTCATCGTCACACCAGCGTACTGTGGTGTTCAGCTGGGTCAGCGTCGCTTTGGCATCATTACCCGTGCCATTAGTTGTAAACCACCAGAAGTCCATATCCGAAAGCTCCGCATAAGAGCTGTTGGGTTTATTGACATCGAATCGGTAAGTCCACATCCGCCTATGAATTCCTAACCTGTTACTTTTAGGCCTGAAGCACCGAAGGGATAGGTAGATTTCGTGATGTTGCCATAACTGGATGTTTATGAAAGGGAAGAGATTGGATTGCTGAAACAGAAAAGCCAGCTGACAGGCAGCTGGCTTTTGACTGGAAATAACTAACTAGCTATTAAAAGAACAGATGTCCCATCAATGCAATTACCGGCAGAGTCACCAGGGTACGCAGAATAAAGATAACGAACAGTTCCCACGCTTTGACCGGTACTTTACTGCCAATCAGCAGGGCACCAATTTCAGACATATAGATAAGCTGTGTGACCGACATCGCCGCAATTACAAAGCGGGTCAGGTCACTTTCAATGCCTGATGCCAGAATCGATGGCAGGAACATATCGGCAAAGCCCACCACTATCGTTTTTGAGGCTGCAGTCGCTTCCGGGATCTGGAGCAGTTCCAGGAACGGAATGAATGGCATACCCAGGTAATCAAATACTGGGGTATTTTCTGCAATGACCAGCGCCACCGTACCGATAGCCATAACGACAGGCAGGACACCAAAGACCATGTCGACGGCATTTTTTACGCCATCAAGAGCGATAGCACGCAGGCTTTTTACTTCTTTAGCCTTGTTTAGAGCTTGTTCTAAACCATAAGAGAAAACGTTATGGCCAGCAGGTACGGCCTCGTTGTCAGCAGAGATTTCAGAACCATCAATGTAAACGTTTTTCTTGTTTGATAGTGGTGGCAGACGAGGCACGATGATTGCGGCAACCAGACCAGCCAGACAGACGGTTAGGTAGAATTGGGCAAACATATGCTCAAGGTTAACCTGAGAAATCACGACCAGGCTGAAGGTAATAGAGACCGCAGAGAACGTCGTACCAATAACCGCGGCTTCACGCTGAGTGTAAAGACCTGTTTCATACTGTTTGCTGGTCAGCAATACGCCAACACTGCCATCACCCAGCCAGGAAGCGATACAGTTTACGGATGAACGTCCCGGCAGACCAAATATCGGACGCATTACTTTAGTAAAGAGGGTGCCGAAAAACTCAAGCAGACCAAAATTCAGCAGTAGTGGTAGCAACATACCCGCAAAAATGAAAACAGAAAAGAGAACAGGTAATAAGTCGTTTAATACTAAGCCACCGGCTGCGCCATCATGGATCATTTCCGGGCCGAATCCGAAATAGGTCATCAGCACAAATACCGCCCCCATCTGCTGGACAATAAACCATGGCAGAGTTGGGTTGAGCAGGCCGCCCAGGAAGTTGTTGTTGGTGATAAAACCAGGCTTCGCCAGCTTAGTGAATACAGACATAATAGCAGTCAAGCTGATGATGAAGGTTATCATTGCCGTTAACATACCATCAAAAACGGTCTGTACGGATTTTGCCAGCACGGCAATCGGAATGGTGATCGTGCCTTGGTACTCGATAGGTGCCATAAAGAGGAAAACACCTAACAGAGAAGGAAGAAGGAACATCAGCCAGTTGGCTTTGCTGTTCGGAGATGCTGAAATTACTTGATCCTGCATGGTCGACCCTTTAACGTGCTGTTCTGATTAAGAGTAAATAACTGCATTGTATTCGCTGGGAATAACTATTCACTGATCATCCATAATCAAGTCGGTGAAGATTACATTTTTTATTCAGGATTTGGAATAGTATCTCACTTTGATTTGGATATCTATGCTGTTTATCCTGCGTTTTATTCTGTTTGTGGTGGTTGTCACTGTTTTAAAGCGTGGTAGGAGCAGTGAATATAATGATACTTAGCGCATATCATCCGGGTGCTAATGCTGAAAGGTTAGAGCGGCCAGAGCGAGGCTAAAAGATAGAGTTGACGATGTTTGCAGGTAAAAATGCTGCCACTCAGGCAGCATTTGAAGTTGATAACCGATTGGTTATCTCATAGTAACAAATTCTTCCGAGCCGGTCGGGTGGATAGCAACAACGCTGTCGAAGTCCGCTTTGGTTGCGCCCATTTTGATTGCAACACCAAACCCCTGGATCATTTCATCAACGGTAAAGCCGATGCCGTGCAGGCCAACCACTGTCTCTTCTGGGCCGGCACAAACCAGTTTCATCTTACATGGCTGACGGTGTGAGGTAATGGCCGAGTACATCGCGGTGAAGCCTGATTTGTACACTTTTACGTTATCTTCGCCGTATTCGGCAATGGCTTCAGGCTCGGTCAGGCCGATAGTACCGATTGGCGGATGGCTGAAGACCACGGTCGGGACCAGTTTGTAGTCCATCTTGGCGTTGGTTTTGCCGTTGAACAGGCGCTCAGAGAGCTGACGACCGGCTTTAACGGCCACGGGAGTAAGCTCGATACCGCCAGCCATGATGTCGCCGACACAGTAGATGCCTTCAACATTGGTTTGCTGATATTCATCAACCTTGATGTAGCCATGCTCCGTGGTTTCTACGCCCGTTGCAGCCAGATTGATTTTATCTGTAGTCGGGTTTCGGCCGATTGCCCAAATCAGCAGATCGGTGTTGTGCGACTCGCCGTTTTCAAAGTGCAGCGTTGTTGTACCATCGGCCTCTTTAACCACTTTTTTCGGGATTGAATGGGTATGGAGTGTCGGGCCTTCTGCATTCATCACTTCTACCAGTGTGTCGATGATCATGGGATCGAAACTACGTAGCGGTGACTCTTTTCGAACGAACAGGTGGGTATCGGTACCCAGGGCACTCAGTACACCGGCAATTTCGACTGCAATGTAACCAGCACCGATCACTGCTGTGCGTTTAGGCTGCTCATTTAAATCAAAGAAGCCGTTTGAATCGATACCGTGCTCTGCACCAGGAATGTTAGGGATAGTTGGCTCGCCACCGACTGCGATCAAGATATGATCGGCTGTGTAGTGCTCGCCGTTTACTTCGATTGTCTTAACATCAGCGCCGTTCGTATCAACAAAGGTAGCAAAACCATTGATCACTTCGATTTTATTGTTACCAAGAACGTTGTCATAAGCTTTATGGATGCGGCTGATATACGCTTCGCGGTTTTCTACCAGCTTGCTCCAGTTAAAACCTTTCACGTCGACGTCAAAGCCATAATCTTTGGCATAAAGGTGCATAGCCTCAGCAATTTGCGCGCCGTGCCACATCACTTTCTTCGGAACACAACCAACGTTGACACAAGTACCGCCAAGCGCTTTGGCTTCGATCAGAGCGACTTTTGCACCATACATGGCTGCCCGGTTTGCCGATGCAATACCGCCACTACCACCGCCGATACAAATGTAATCAAAATGCTTTGCCATGACTTTCTCCGCTTATTCTAGGATTTATTAGCTGAACCTAGTGTAATCAAGAACGTTGATAGTTACGAGTAGCGGGGATCGAGAAAGTCGGGCGGGAAGGTAATATCTTATTATAGCCAAGAATAAGGCGGGCATCTGCCCGCCTGCGAAAGCGGTCTGGTTGTCGGGTTTATTCCGGGACGATCCATTCAACTTTGTGGTGACCATGGGTCGGGGCAATGGCTTGTTGCAGCCAAGGCAGAATCGCCTTCATCTGGCTTTCTAATTTCCACGGAGGGTTAATCACAATCATGCCTGACGCGGTCATGCCGCGCTCGGTTGTATCGGGTTCTACCCCTAATTCAACCTGCAAAATATTACGAATACCGCACTTTTCCAGCCCTTTAAGCATTTTGTCGATGTTCTCGCGATACACCACCGGATACCAAATTGCATAGGTACCGGTAGCCCAGCGCTTATAGCTGTCTTTTATCGCGTTAACCACATCCATGTACTCGTGTTTGAGCTCATAAGGCGGGTCGATTAATACCACACCACGGCGCTCTTTCGGTGGCAAGCTGCCTTTTAAGCGCAGGAAGGCATCTTCTTTATACATCCGCACCTGGCGATCGCCACGAAACTCCTGCAGCAACAGCGGGAAATCTGACGGGTGCAGCTCAGTCAGTACCATCCGGTCCTGGTCGCGAAGCTGAGCACGGGCAACGCGCGGTGAACCCGGGTAATAACGTAATTCGTCACTGTCATTGAGCACTTTAATCGCATCAATGTAAGACGCGACGTCAGCGGGAATATCATCACGAGACCAGATACGCGCAATGCCCTGTTTGAACTCACCGGTTTTTTCACTGCGCTCATCTTGCAGATCGTAACGGCCAACGCCGGAGTGGGTATCGTGGTACACGAAAGGCTTATCTTTTTGCTTGAGTGCATCCAGGATCAGGCTTTGGACGATGTGTTTAACCACATCGGCATGGTTGCCGGCGTGGAAGCTGTGGCGGTAACTCAGCATGAATCGGTCTCTATGAGTATTGAGTGATGTCAGTTGGTGGCTATTATGGCGAATTGGCCGTGAATAGCCAGACAGCGGCCGGAACTTTAGTCAAACGATATGTGGATTTGAGATTAAAATAATAGAGTTGATTGAGAAAATTCGCTCATAATTCAGGGTAAGGGATTGAATTGATAAGCCCGAAGACACACTTAATTAGGGAAGAATGAATTAAGGATATGCACATGTCTAACCCATTATTAACCATGACGGATCTGCCTCCGTTTTCTCAAATTAAGCCAGAACACGTAAAACCCGCGGTTGAACAAGCCATTGCTGACTGCCGCCGCAACGTTGACGAAGTGCTGGCCGGCGAGGCAGTACCGAGTTGGGAAACGATTTGTGAACCATTGGCTGAAACCGATGATCGCCTGAGTCGTATCTGGTCGCCGGTCGGTCATCTTAACGGGGTGAAAAACAGCCCGGAATTGCGCGAAGCCTATGAGAGCTGCCTGCCGCTGCTGTCTGATTACGGCACCTGGGTTGGCCAGCATAAAGGTCTGTATGACGCTTATAAAGCGATTAAAGCCAATGATGACTTTGAACAGTTAAGCCCGGCGCGGCAAAAATCGATCACCGATGCGCTGAAAGAATTTGAATTGTCAGGTATTGGTTTGCCCGCCAAAGAGCAGCATCGCTATGGCGAGATCAGCAAGCGCCTGTCAGAGCTGGCATCGTCATTTAGCAACAATGTCCTGGACGCCACCATGGGATGGAGCAAGCAGATCACCGATGAGGCTGAATTATCCGGCTTACCGGAATCCGCGCTGCAAGCTGCCAAAGCCGCTGCTGAAGCGAAAGAGCTGGATGGCTATCTGTTTACCCTCGACATTCCGTCTTATTTGCCCGTGATGACGTACGGTGAGAACCGAGCGTTACGCCAGGAAATGTATGAGGCGTTTGTGACCCGTGCCTCTGATCGCGGCCCGAATGCCGGTAAATGGGATAACAGTGAGATCATTGCCGAGAAACTGAAACTGAGCCATGAACTGGCGCGCCTGCTTGGTTTTAATTGCTACAGCGAAAAGTCACTGGCAACCAAAATGGCCGAAACCCCAGAGCAGGTGCTGAGTTTCTTAAACGATCTGGCGATCCATGTGAAACCTCAGGGTGAGCGTGAAGTGGCTGAGCTGCGTGATTATGCCAAGAGTGAGTTCGGTGCTGATGAGCTGGAGCCGTGGGATTTTGGTTTTTATGCCGAAAAACTGAAGCAGCATCGCTACAGTTTTTCTGATGAACTGCTGCGTCCTTACTTCCCTGAACATAAAGTGGTTGCTGGCCTGTTCGAAGTCCTCAAACGGGTTTTCGGGATGGAAGTGCAACAGCGAGAAGGGATTGATGTCTGGGACGATAGTGTCACTTTCTACGATATTTTTGATGCCACGGGCGAGCTGCGCGGCAGCTTCTACCTCGATCTCTATGCCCGCGAGCACAAACGTGGCGGCGCCTGGATGGATGAGTGTATGGTTCGTCGTACCTGTATTGACGGTAGCCTGCAAAAGCCGGTGGCGTATCTGACCTGTAACTTCAATAAGCCGCTTGGTGATAAGCCGGCGCTGTTTACCCATGATGAAGTGGTCACCCTGTTCCATGAAACGGGCCATGGTATTCATCATATGCTAACGAAAGTTGATGCGCCGGCTGTATCCGGGATCAATGGAGTGCCTTGGGATGCGGTAGAGCTGCCAAGCCAGTTTCTGGAAAACTGGTGCTGGGAAGAAGAGGCACTGGCGTTCATCTCGGGCCATTTCGAGAGCGGCGAGCCATTGCCAAAAGAGATGTTAGACAAGATGCTGGCTGCGAAGAACTTCCAGTCCGCCATGGGTATTTTGCGCCAGCTGGAATTCGGCTTGTTTGATTTCAGTCTCTACACTCACTACGATCCGGAAGTGGGCGCACAGGTACTTGAGACCCTGTCTGAGGTGAAATCTCGCGTGTCTGTGGTACCAAGCCCTGAGTGGGGACGTTTCCCGCACGGCTTCAGCCATATTTTTGCCGGTGGTTACAGCGCGGGTTACTACAGCTACCTGTGGGCGGAAGTGCTGTCATCAGACGCATTCTCACGTTTTGAAGAGGACGGTATTTTCAATACCGAGACTGGCGCCGATTTCTTAGATTGCATCTTAGAACGTGGGGGCAGTGAAGAGCCGATGGATCTGTTCAAGCGCTTCCGTGGCCGTGAGCCGAAAATAGATGCCCTTCTTCGTCATAGCGGAATAACCGGCTAATTTGTGGCTAAAATTGGTCATTTAGATAATAAAAAAGGCTCCCGGGGGAGCCTTTTTTGATCGGATTGGGATTGAAGCGAAGCGTTTATTTGCTTTCTTCGATCACCAGTGGCCAGCCCATGTCGGTTTGGCGGGTGGCTTCTTGCCGTAGCTCAGCACAGGTTAGCGGGTTGGCAGCGAGCCAGCCGGCAGGAAGTGCAAGAACCAGGGTGTTCTCAGCAACCGATAAGCTAAATGGCGGCTGCTGGGTATGGTCGCGGCGATGACAGAGAATGACCGCTAACCGTAACAGACGTAAAAGACGGGCTGCACTATGGGCAGACAACGCGTGCTGTTCCGGCAGGCTGGTCAGCTGTTCGCGGAAACGGCGTAACAGCTCGGCGATCAGGTGCTTCTGGGCCCGGGTAAATCCTGGTAAATCGATGTGATTGATTAGGTAGGCGGCATGTTCACCACTTTCCTTGAATTCAATACTGGTACCAATTTCATGCAGGGTGGCACTGGCATGCAGCAGGTATTTAGCCTGAGGTTCCAGTTGCCATTCTTGCTCACAAGCTGTCAGCAACGCCATTGCGCAATGGGTAACCGCATTGGCATGCGGGGTATCAAGCTGGAATCGCTCCTGAACACTGAGAAGCGTGCGTTCGCGTACATCATGATGACGCATCTGGCTCATCATTTCATACACCATACCTTCACGTAAGGCACCTCCGGCCAGAGTCATTGACTGAATATTCAGTGACTCAAACACGGCGATTAAAATGGATAAACCGCTTGGAAATACCAGCGCGCGTTCCAGGGTCAGCCCTTCAATATCAAGATCTTCCAGGCGTTCATATTGCATTGCCTGACGTTGCATGCGTTTTAACTTTTGCAGGGTGATAATTTCATCCATCCCTTGCGCCAGCATAATTTCCTGCAGGGCTTGTACGGTACCACTGGCACCGACACAGGTTTCCCAGCCTAACTGGGTGTAATGCTCGACAATCGGCTCAATGGTATGTTTAGCCGCGTTGATAGCCGCATCAAAATTTTCAGCCGTTAAGTAGCGATCTTTAAAATAGCGTTCTAACCAGGTAACACAGCCGATCTTCAGGCTGGTTAATGCGCTGGCATCAAAGCCCTCACCGATAATCACCTCGGTACTGGCACCGCCGATATCGACCACTAAACGCTTGTCGCTCCCCCCTGAGGTATGGGCGACACCCTGATAGATAATCCGGGCTTCTTCTTCGCCGGGAATGATCTCGACATCGTAACCAAGAATGTCTTTTGCTTTGGAAAGAAAGGCCTCAGCATTAACCGCAGTACGTAGCGCTGCCGTTCCGACAATACGGATGCGTTTGCCAGGAATATCCTGCAAGCGTTCCGCAAACAGGCTCAGGCATTCCCAGCCACGTTGCATCGCTTCTTCACTCAGTTCGTTGTGGCTATTAAGCCCTGCAGCCAGACGCACTTTGCGCTTAATTTTAGCCAGTGTCTGCACACTGCCTGCGACTTCACGAACAATCCACATATGAAAGCTGTTGGAGCCTAAATCAATAGCGGCGTACAAAGGTGATACTGAACTTCTTTCCATCGGCATTTCTTACTGTTATTTCTGTGGTTGTGTGCGTCTGCGGTTATTACGTTGACGCGACTGGCCCTGTCCCTGACCTTGACGTTGTGAACTATTGCGACGGTTACCACCCTGACGCGGTGAACGGTGAACGCGAATAGCTGCAGGTAGATCATCTAGCAGTGCATCGGCATCGTACTTTGACAGCGGAATAGCGTGCTCGATATAGGTTTCAATGGCAGGCAGGTTGATCGCATACCCTTCACAGGCAAAGCTGATCGAGTGACCGCTTTCGCCGGCACGACCGGTACGACCGATACGGTGTACATAGTCTTCAGCATCATCTGGCAGATCATAGTTAAAGACGTGTGTCACCTGGGGAATATGCAGACCACGTGCCGCCACATCAGTCGCAACCAGAATATCGAGTTCGCCTTGAGTGAATTGTTCCAGAATATTGATACGTTTTTTCTGCGGTACATCACCGGTTAGCAGGCCAACACGGTGTTGATCTGCGGCAAGGTGTGCCCAGAGATCTTCACAGCGGTGCTTTGTATTGGCAAAGATAATCGCGCGATCTGGCCACTCTTCTTCAATCAGGGTCTGTAACAGACGCATTTTGTCCTGATTGGATGGGTAGAACAGCTCTTCCTGGATACGATGACCTGTTTTTTGTTCAGGCTCGACAACCACACTTTCCGGGCTGTTCATGTGCTCGAATGCCAGCTCTTTCACACGGTAAGACAATGTTGCAGAGAACAACATGTTTAAACGTGCTTTTGGCGCAGGCATACGACGGAACAAGAAACGGATATCTTTAATAAAGCCCAAATCGAACATGCGATCCGCTTCATCAAGAACCACTGCTTGAATTGACGCCAGGTCAATAACACGTTGCTTATAGAAATCGATAATACGGCCACAAGTACCGATCAAGATATCTACGCCAGCTTCCAGTGTTTTTTGCTGTTTTTCATAGGCTTCACCACCGTAGGCAAGACCTGCTTTCAGGCCGGTGCTTTCGAGTAGCGGTTGAGCATCATTGAAAATCTGGATAGCCAACTCACGAGTTGGCGCAAGAATAATCGCCCGTGGGTGATTAGCCTTGTGATCTTCTGATGCAGGGTTAAGGATCAAATGGTTAAAAGTCGCAGTCAGGAATGCCAGGGTTTTACCTGTACCTGTTTGCGCTTGACCTGCAATGTCTTGGCCGGCGAGCACGACCGGCAATGCCAAGGCCTGGATAGGGGTACAATATTGAAACCCTGTAGCTTCCAGTCCTGCTAAAACCGTAGGGTGTAAACCTAGGTCGGCAAATTTCTGCTCTGTGATATGAGTCGTCTTCATTCGCATAGAATATCAGCTTAGGGTTGCAATACGAAACGGATTCCATTCAAATAGGGCATCGATTTGCTGGTTAAAATAAAATCAGCTAAAAAATCAACCATTGGAGTGGAAGATGAGCGACAAGATTGTGCAGCTTACAGACGCAAGTTTTGACAGCGATGTAGTTAATGCTGCGGGCCCGGTACTAGTCGATTTTTGGGCTGAATGGTGTGGTCCTTGTAAAATGATTGCCCCAATTCTTGACGAGATCGCGAACGAGTACCAGGGTAAACTGACTATCGGTAAATTGAATATCGATCAGAATTCAGCAACCCCACCTAAATTTGGTATCCGTGGTATTCCGACATTGCTATTGTTTAAAGATGGCGGAGTAGCGGCAACGAAGGTTGGTGCACTGTCTAAGACCCAGCTTAAAGAGTTCCTGGACGCGAACCTATAAGCCGCCTTACGCGAACTGTGCGCAATTTCTCAGTTGTGTGCAGTTTGTCTTCCGACTATGCTAGACGGAAGGAATCTTTAGTGATAACTTGTTGCACGTATACTGTTGTATCGTTCATTTCTTGACCAGCCCGTTGGTCAATTCAATCCAAACTAATATAGAACCCCCATTTTGACAGACAAGAAACCCACCACTATGAATCTTACAGAACTGAAGAACCAACCTATTCCAAAATTGGTTGCGCTTGGCGAAAGCTTAGGATTAGAAAACCTGGCACGTTTGAGAAAGCAGGACATTATATTTTCTATTCTCAAACAGCACGCAAAAGGTGGTGAGGACATTTTTGGCGATGGTGTTCTAGAGATCCTTCAAGATGGCTTCGGCTTCCTCCGCTCCTCCGACAGTTCTTACCTTGCCGGCCCCGACGACATCTACGTTTCTCCTAGCCAAATCCGCCGTTTCAATCTTCGCACTGGTGACACAATCGGCGGGAAGATCCGTCCTCCAAAAGATGGCGAACGCTATTTTGCGCTGCTGAAAGTCAACGAAGTTAACTACGATAAGCCGGATAACGTCCGTAACAAGATTTTGTTTGAAAACCTGACACCGCTGCACGCGAATGATCGCATGCGCATGGAACGTGGTAATGGTTCGACCGAAGACATTACAGCACGTGTTCTTGATTTGGCCTCTCCAATAGGTAAAGGTCAGCGTGGTCTGATTGTTGCTCCGCCTAAAGCGGGTAAAACCATGTTGCTGCAGAACATCGCGCAAAGTATTGCCCACAACCACCCAGAGTGTGAGTTGATGGTATTGCTTATCGACGAACGTCCGGAAGAAGTCACCGAGATGCAACGCCTGGTTAAAGGCGAAGTGATTGCATCAACGTTTGATGAGCCAGCTTCTCGTCACGTACAAGTGGCAGAAATGGTTATCGAGAAAGCAAAACGCCTGGTTGAACACAAGAAAGACGTGGTTATCCTGCTGGATTCCATCACCCGCCTGGCGCGTGCCTACAACACCGTCATCCCTTCATCAGGTAAAGTACTAACCGGTGGTGTGGATGCTAACGCGCTTCACCGTCCAAAGCGTTTCTTCGGTGCTGCTCGTAATATTGAAGAAGGCGGTAGCTTAACCATCATCGCAACTGCGCTGGTTGATACTGGTTCTAAGATGGATGAAGTGATCTACGAAGAATTTAAAGGTACAGGTAACATGGAACTGATCCTGTCTCGTAAGATTGCTGAGAAACGTGTTTTCCCTGCGATTGACTTCAACCGCTCTGGTACCCGTCGTGAAGAGCTATTGGCGAAAGCAGATGAACTGCAGAAAATGTGGATTCTGCGTAAGATCGTTCACCCAATGAATGAAACCGATAGTATGGAGTTTTTGATCGACAAGCTATCGATGACTAAGACGAATAATGAATTCTTTGACGCGATGCGCCGTCAGAAGTCTTAATCAAGACTGCTTAAGTCACAAAATAAAAAACGCCACCTAGTGTGGCGTTTTTTATGGGTTACAATTACGGAATACTAATAAACAGCATTCAATTAACCTGTTTGTTGGTATGGATGATATATAACATCATCGATTTATTTACCGTAAGGAGACGGCATGCGACAGGGAATGTGCATGGCACTCTTGCTATTAGCTGGATGCATTAACTCAGCATTGGCGATTGAAGTGACAGAGCAAGAGGTCCAACAGGCAGCAGTATCATCACAAGTGGTGAACCGGGTAGCGGCTTTAACCCGCTTATATAACAACAGTGATTTTCGTGCCTTAGAGTTTAACTTGTCTCAGTTGGCGCCGTTACAGCAGGAAGCTGTGCGGGCACAATTGGTACAACATGCGGGTGAGTTTGGTCAGTTAGATCAAATGAAAGCAGACTGGCTGCAAGCCCAGGCCGATCGTAAACCGGCGTTTACCGTGGTTGAGCAGGGAGATGGCTATCTGGTCACTCAATCAGCCTTTCATTACGGCGCACAGTCACGTGGCTTAGTGTTGCACTGGCAGCAAATTCTGCTGGCCCAAAAGATGGTACAACAGGCCGAAGCCGGTTCCTTGATCCTGTCCAAATGGCTGACGGGAGATATCCACACTCAGAAACAACGCCGTAATATTTTCCTCGAACAGCTACCCATCTTATCATCCGATGCGGTCGCTAAGCTGGTGGCGCAATTTTCTTCCGACTCCCTTCTGATGTGGCTGCCTGATAATGCCATTATTGCCAGCCTGGCGGCACTATCCGGTGATCAGCCCTTGTATCACCTGTTGTGGCGCCGCCGCACCGATCAATACAGTCTGGCTGAGCTGAATCGTCTGGCTGATCTGGCACCATCGCCACAGGCTGTTGAGCAGTTGATGGCAGCAACAATAAACCCTTCCCTTAAGCAACAGGCATACCGTGCTCTGGCGGTTCAGAAACCGATGTCACCGCAGACCCGTGAGTTTCTGGTGGATAAACTTAACGAAGTCGATGACGGTCACGTGGTGGCAACGCAACTCGCCCAGCAAGGTTATGCCAGCTGGTTGAAGCAAATTGCCGCATCGAGCCGTAACCAGGTGTTGCAGAAAAACCTGCGGCTGGCGTTGACTGAGTTGCCGTAATCGCGCAGATCCTTGCTTGCTATTTGCAGTGTGTTCAGGTTAACAAATCGTTATAATGTCGCGAACTTGATAGCAGATAGCAGCAATTCTTTGAATCTTGCTGCTTTATTATTGGCAACAGGTAGAACCTATGAAATTCAAGGATCTGCGAGACTTTATTGCTCACCTCGAACAAGAGGGGCAATTAAAGCGTATTCAGCAGCCGATCGATCCCAATCAGGAAATGACCGAAATCTGCGACCGTACCTTGCGTGCCGGTGGCCCAGCATTGTTATTTGAAAATCCAATAGGGTATGACATGCCTGTCTTGGCTAACCTGTTTGGTACGCCAGAACGTGTTGCCATGGGTATGGGACGTCAGGATGTCAAAGATCTGCGTGAAGTTGGCAAGCTGCTGGCGTACCTTAAAGAACCAGAGCCACCGCGTGGTTTTCGCGATGCGATTGACAAGCTGCCCGTGTTCAAGCAAGTGCTGAATATGCCGGTCAAGCGTTTACGTAAAGCACCTTGTCAGCAAGTGGTATGGGAAGGCGACGAGGTTGATCTCGATAAAATCCCTGTTATGAGCTGTTGGCCGGGCGATGTTGCGCCTTTGCTGACTTGGGGGCTCACTATTACCAAGGGGCCCAATAAAAAGCGCCAGAACTTGGGTATTTACCGCCAGCAAAAGATCGGCAAAAACAAAATCATCATGCGCTGGCTTGCCCACCGTGGCGGGGCGCTGGATTTACGTGACTGGATGGAAGCTCATCCGGGTGAACCGTTCCCGGTGACGGTGGCCTTTGGTGCCGATCCGGCGACCATTCTGGGTGCGGTAACCCCAGTGCCAGATACGTTATCTGAGTATGCGTTTGCCGGTTTGCTACGTGGCAGTAAGACGGAAGTAGTCAAGAGCCTTAGCAATGAGCTTGAAGTACCCGCCAGTGCTGAAATCGTGATGGAAGGCTATATTGACCCGAACGAGTTTGCCGATGAAGGCCCTTATGGCGATCATACTGGCTACTACAATGAAGCTGAGCGTCACCATGTGCTCACCATTACCCATGTGACGATGCGCAAAGACCCCATTTATCACAGCACCTATACCGGCCGTCCGCCGGATGAGCCTGCAGTATTAGGTGTTGCCCTGAACGAAGTGTTTGTGCCGATTTTGCAGAAGCAGTTCCCAGAAATCGAGGATTTCTATTTGCCGCCGGAGGGCTGTTCGTACCGCATGGCGGTGGTGACGATGAAGAAGCAATACCCTGGTCATGCCAAGCGTGTGATGATGGGCGTGTGGTCATTCTTACGTCAGTTCATGTATACCAAGTTTGTGGTTGTGTGTGACGATGACGTCAATGCACGCGACTGGAACAGTGTTATTCAAGCGATGACAACCAGAATGGATCCGGTTCGTGATACTGTGATGATAGAGAACACACCTATCGACTCGCTCGACTTTGCGTCGCCTGTGGTGGGTCTTGGCTCAAAGATGGGATTGGATGCCACCATTAAGTGGGATGCTGAAACGGCTAACACGCCATGCGTCAACGCTCAGACAAAACCATCTTTCGATATTGAAGAGGGCACCCGCACCTTACTTAAGCAATTTCCAGAAATTGTCGACTTCTATTTACCACCAGAAGCGGATGCCAATAGAATGGCCATTGTGAGTATCAAAAAAGATGCCGCAGGCCATGCTCATCGAGTGATGGAGGGGGTTTGGTCGTTCCTGGGACAATTTACGGACGCCAAGTTTGTGATTGTATGTGATGATGATGTCAACGTACGCGATTGGAACGACGTGATTTGGGCGATTACTACCCGAATGGACCCAACCCGCGACACCTTGCTGATCGGTAACACACCGATTGATTCATCTGCGGCGAACCTTAGTTCCAAAATGGGAATGGATGCCACTAACAAGTGGCAGGGCGAGACCGACAGGGAGTGGGGGACGCCAATTAGCAAAGATCCGGAAGTTGTCGCCAAAGTCGATGCCATCTGGGACGAACTGGGTATTTTTGAGTAACTTTTTAGATTAATTAACCATGTCAGAAATTACAGCGAAGCATCAAATACACCTGTTGCCGCACGATATTGTATTCACTGCCAGCGAGCAGGAAACCGTATTGGAAGCAGCGCTCAACGCAGGTGTCGCTTTTCCTAACCGATGTCAGGTTGGGGCATGTGCAATGTGCATGTGCCAGAAAATTTCTGGTGAGATAAGCTATCAACTTGAGCCTATGCTTACAGAGAAAGAGCAGGTTCAAGGCTGGATGTTTACCTGTCAGGCCGTTGCCAAGAGTAATTTGGTACTGCAGTTAGAGTAGAGGAATACAATGTCCATTAAATGTGAAGTAAAGTCAGTTGAATCACTCGCGTGCAATACTTTCCGTATACTGCTGAAACCAAAGCAGAAAGTTGAATATAAAGCTGGCCAGTACCTGTTAGCCGTAATGGGTGAAAAAGATAAGCGGCCTTTTTCGATTGCCAGCAGCCCTTGTCGCGAAGGTGAGCTCGAATTGCATATCGGTGCCGCCGATCATAATCCGTATGCCATCGAAGTGGTTGACGCGATGAAAACGGCACTCGAAGAAAAGAGCCTGTTTGAGATCGAAGCACCACATGGCGATGCCTGGGTACGTGAAGACAGCGAGAACCCCTTGCTGATGATTGCCGGCGGTACGGGTTTTTCGTATGTTCGCAGTATTCTTGATAACTGCCTGAGCCGTGGTGTAAAGCAGCCGATTTTCATCTACTGGGGTGGCCGTGATACGTGTCAGCTGTATGCCAACGATGAATTGGAGGCATTAGCAGCCCAGCACCGCAACTTGACCTATGTGCCGGTTGTTGAAGATGCACCGGAACAATGGCAGGGTAAAGTGGGAAATGTACTGGAAGCGGTGAGCAATGATTTTATCAGCTTGTCGGCTTACGATATCTATCTGTGCGGCCGGTTTGAAATGGCGGGTGCCGCACGCGAGCTGTTCACTGCAGAAAAAGGCGCAGAGCGTGAGCGTATGTTTGCTGACGCTTTTGCATTTATCTAGCGACAGTGTCGAGTGGCGAGATCCTAGTGCCGAGAAAAAGCATAAGAGCTGGCCATTAGACTAAAAATTAGAAAGGCGAAGCAATTGTTTCGCCTTTTCTTTTTCTAGCAACTCGAAACTCGTTACTGGTTTTAACTTCTCTCCATTTCTACTTTTCGCTTCACCCAGGTTTCATTGAACCACAATGATGCCATGATGATCACGCCGCCGATGATCAAGCGCGGGTAGTCCACATCGCGGTTCCAAATCACAATATTCACGATTAAGCCCGCCGGCACCAAGGCATTGTTCATGATCGCCAGTGCGCCGGCATTGACCATCGTCGCCCCTTTGTTCCAGATAAAATAGCCCAGCCCTGAAGCGAACGTACCCAGGTAAATCAAAATGCCCCACTGGGTTGACGTCGTTGGCAGCTTATCGAGATTGCCAAATAACAGGAACATTGGCAGTGCAACACAGATAGCCCCTAAGTAAAACAGGCCAAAGACCGTATGCTGCGGTAAATCAGCCTGTTCTTGCTCCATAATGTGCTTGTAACCGACCTGACCAATGGCAAAGCAGAGGTTGGCGCCTTGTACTATCAGGAAGCCGACAACGAAGTTCTCATTGATCCCGGCAAACTTGATCACCGCAGCACCCAAGACGGCAATCACGGCGGTCAATAGATACCAGGCAGAGAATTGCTTATGCAGCAAATCATAAATAAGGGTGACGTAAATGGGGGTGAAGATGGTAAACAACAGTACTTCAGGTACGCTTAAATTGAGGAAGGACTGATAGTAGAAGCAGTACATGATCCCGAGCTGAAAAGCACCGACGACCATGATTTTCAGTGCCAGCTTTGCATGCAGGTGTTGCTTGCGCAGAAAAGGAAGAAAAACCAGTCCAGCCAGTGCGACTCGGGTCAACACCGAAAACCAGGCATCAACCTGCCCCGCCAGATAGACGCCGATCAGGCTGAAGGAAAAAGCCCATAACAGGGTGACAGCAGATAAATATCCCATTTAACCAATAATTTTATATTTCTATAGATGGCGCTAGTTTAACCGAGTTTGCACCGTTGAAATATGGAAAAATCGAGAGGTCACCCGTAGAGCAAAGATAAGGCGAACAGCTTGAATCCTGCTCGCCGGGCATACTATTTCAGAGGGACGATCAGCAGATCGACCGGGGTGTGGTTCATCAGCTGCTTGGTGGAAGAGAGGATCTTGCTCCAGAAGTCCTGATGGTGACCGCATACCACCATTTCAACATCCAGATCATTGATGGCCAGACAGATTTCGTCGCTAAGATCACCGCTGCCAACCAGCGTATGGGAAACCGGGTAGTCAGCCTTATTGGCCAGTAGGTGCAGTTGCTTCTGGGCATCGTCAGCCATGCGGTGCTGGGCATCAGCCAGATTGATGTCAATCAGGCCGGTATAGAGTTCGGCATAATTGACATCAATATGGATAAGGGAGAGTTTTGCGTCGAGCGACTTGGCGAGTTGGGCTGCTTTATCGACCAGAACGAAACTGTCTTCAGAGAGATCGATAGCGACTAAAATGTGTTTATAAGCCATACCTTGCATTCCTTATCAAAGTTTTTTCTCATGCTAGCACTGAGTATAAGGGAAAAATATCGGCTGGATCGCATCCTTAATGGCAGGAGGAACAATGTGATGCCGATAATAAATCACTCTAAAATTTACGCTTTTTTCTAATCTAGCTCGTATGTTATGTGATACTAGAGGACATTCAGCGATTATTTTGTTTGCGCGAATTGCAAACTTAGTTATGCACAGTAGCCATGTGTTTATTACACTAAAAATAGATAGGAGTAGTGCAATGTTAGCTCAAACAATGGTTGAGAAACTGAACGAGCAAATCAACCTGGAGTTTTTCTCTTCAAACCTTTACTTGCAAATGAGTGCATGGTGCGAAGATAAGGGCTTTGACGGTGCAGCAGAATTTCTTCGTGCCCATGCTGTTGAAGAAATGGTGCACATGCAACGTTTGTTCACGTATGTGAGTGAAACCGGTTCAATGCCGCTGCTTGGTGCGATTGAGGCACCAAAGCATGAGTTTGCTTCGTTGGGTGCCGTTTTTCGTGAAACCTATGAGCACGAGCAGCTGATCACGGAAAAAATTAATAAGCTGGCTCATGTTGCATTTACTACTCAGGACTACTCCACATTTAATTTCTTACAGTGGTATGTCTCAGAGCAACATGAAGAAGAAAAATTGTTCAAAGGGATTCTGGATAAGATTGAGCTGGTTGGTGAAGATGGTAAAGCGCTGTTCTTTATTGATAAAGATCTGGCGGCCATGGCCAAAGCTGAGTCGACATCTGTGATGGATACACAGGCTGGCTAACAGCTCTGAGGGCGTAGCCTTGCGCCCTCTCCGCTCCCCCGGCTTGTGACGGAAGTTGTTTGGGGGTTTATTATGATTAGTGGTGATGCCTTTTTATTTGCACTGTTCTTAGTTGCAGTTGTTAATGTTTCCAGATATATCAGCACCTTGAAGACGTTGCTGGCGGTGATGCGGGAATGTGATCCGTTACTTTATCAGCAAGTTGACGGCCGGGGTTTTTTCTCCTCCCAAGGGAACGTCAGTAAACAGATCCGCCTGTTTCACTATATTCGCAGCCAGCAATATCAAAAGCATCATGATCCTGTCTTTATAGCCAAATGCGTTAAAGTCCGTAAGTTGTTTGTGCTGGCCAGTACTTTTCTGATGGTTTTTCTCGTTGCCATTTTTGTGGTGGCTTATCTGGGCATATAGCTAAAAGAAAAACTTTAACTTGGCTCGATTACTGACAAGTACTGATTGCTTATTGAAGTCGTTAGGCTTAGCGTAATTCTCATCCTCAGTATCGCTGATACGAGGGCCAGTATACCTTTCAGCATTGCAGCAATTATGTTGAAAGATAAACAGGCCCTAAAAGCTAACGGTTTTTTATGAGTAAAATAATTCAATGGTGGTCATCCCTGGAGCAGGGGGGCAGCCACGACTGGATGTCTAATATTGGCCTGTTACTGGTTTTAAGTGCCGTCTTATGGGGTGCCTGGTTATTGGCTACCCGACGCCTGTCTCATGTGGCTGAAAAAACGCGGATAATATGGGACGATGCACTGGTAGATGCGATACGTCGTCCGATCAGCTGGTTGATCTGGCTGTGGCCTGCCGTGCTCTCCATTGGGATCATCATCGATAATACCAGCCAATATCCGACGACCTTTCTTGCCGTCGTCCGTCAGTTGTTACTGCTCTGGACATTTTCCTGGGTGCTGCTCCGCCTGATCAGCAATGTTGAAGCCGGCATGTTGGCCACCGCGAAAGATGCCACCACTATCCATGCGGTTTCTAAAATATTGCGCTTGATAGTGATGGTGGTTGGTGCCCTGGTGATGATGCAGAACCTTGGCCTCAGTCTGTCCGGGGTACTTACTTTCGGTGGTGTCGGTGGCTTGATTGTCGGTATGGCAGCTAAGGACTTACTGGCTAACTTCTTTGGCGGCATAATGATTTATCTGGATCGCCCGTTTAAAGTGGGGGACTGGATCCGCAGCCCGGACCGCCAGATTGAAGGAACGGTTGAACGGATTGGTTTCCGGATGACCGTGATCCGCACCTTTGATAAACGCCCGCTCTATGTACCGAACTCGGTGTTCAGCTCTATTGTGGTTGAAAATCCATCACGGATGTTTAACCGCCGGATAAAACAGAAAATCGGCCTGCGTTACCGCGATGCCGCAGTAGTCGGCGATGTGGTGAATGACATTAAAGCCATGCTGCGTCAGCATCCGGATATTGATACTCGCCAGACCCTGATTGTCAGCTTTGATAATTACGGTCCGTCATCGCTTGATATTCTGGTTTATACCTTTACCCACACCATCGACTGGATCACTTACAAAGATGTTCAGCAAGATGTGATGCTGAAAATTGTTGACGTTGTACACCGTCACGGTGCTGATTTCGCGTTCCCGACTACGACGGTGCATATGGCAGAGCCGTCGATGGCTGCGATGGGGAATGTGCCTTCCGATCTGGAGTCGTCGCCGTATTCTTAATCCCGTCGAATTTCGTTTGGTATTCATGGGCGAGGCGGTTAAAATAAGTGCAATTATTGAAAGGGATGCTGACCGGTAGGTATGGGCATCCCTTTTTTATTGCAGGGTGATTCAGGATTTAGGTACAGAGATGGCAGACAAGTTTGATGTAGTGATTATTGGTGCAGGCGCGGCAGGGTTGATGTGCGCAGCAGAAGCTGGCAAACGGGGTCGCTCTGTGCTGGTGGTTGATCACGGTAAAAAGCCGGGACGAAAAATTCTGATCTCCGGTGGTGGCCGCTGTAACTTTACCAACTATGATGTGGAGGCGAATAATTTCGTCTGCCGTAATCCACACTTTGTGAAATCGGCACTGTCGCAATACACCCAGTGGGATTTTATCGCCATGATCGCCAAGCATGACATTGCCTATGAAGAGCGCGATCACGGCCAGTTATTCTGCGAAGATTCTGCCAAAGAGATCGTCAGCATGCTGCTGGCAGAGTGTGATCTGCCAACGGTAGAGCAGCGTTATCGCTGTGATGTGCACAATATCAGCAAAACGGAAACCGGCTTTAGTCTCAAGCTCAACGCTAATACCGTTGAATGTGAGTCGTTGGTGATTGCTACCGGCGGCCTGTCGATGCCTAAGCTGGGCGCAACCCCGTTTGGCTATCAGGTAGCTGAGCAGTTTGGCCTGAAGATGGTTCCGACCACGGCCGGACTGGTACCCTTTACATTACATAAAGAAGAAAAAGAGGCTTTTGCTGAATTATCGGGCATTGCGATCCCGGTGGCGGTTGACGCCGAAGACGGCACCCATTTTAAGGAAAACCTGCTATTTACTCACCGCGGCTTGTCCGGTCCGGTGATTCTGCAGATCTCGTCTTACTGGACGCCGGGGCAGAAGGTGACCATCGATTTGCTGCCAGATCTCGATCTGGCGGAAACCCTTAATGTTATGCGCGAGAAGCACCCGAACCAGAGCCTGAAAAATTCGCTGTCCCGCCTGTTGCCAAAGCGCCTGATTGAGGCCCTGATTGACCGTGGGGATCTGTCAGATAAGCCTTTGAAGCAATATAACGAAAAAGATATTACCGCGATGGCGGCATATTTCCATCAGTGGGCTATCGCACCAAACGGAACGGAAGGCTACCGTACCGCAGAAGTGACCTTAGGCGGCGTCGATACCGACGAGCTGTCATCAAAAACCATGGAAGCGAAGAAAGTGCCGGGCCTGTTCTTTGCCGGCGAGGTGATGGACGTCAGCGGTTGGCTGGGCGGCTATAACTTCCAGTGGGCGTGGAGTTCCGGCTATGTTGCCGGTCAGCATGCGTAAGTTGTAGAGAAGCCATCTTATTAATCATGGGTACTCCCCGGGCATGCCGGGGAGACTCGCATTGGTTTTATTTTTAGCGGAGAAGGTACTTTCTGAACTCGATCAAGAGTCAATAGAAATAACCTCGGTGCGATCATGACGTTTGTCTCAACCATGGTCTTGATAAGGAAAGGGTACGTTCGGACATTCGAAATCAAGAAAAGCAGAATTACCAGCCCCGCCAATAAAAACGTTTCTATTCTGTCGGTAGGAGGGATCTTTAAATAAAAGCATGACAAACGGTATCGTTAACGGGTTTGATGTGGCTTAAATGGCAAAATGCGAGTAATAAGTCGACGCGGATCACATGTCCAATTGGGAATTGTTGATGTAAGCGTAGGGATCACTTAAATTGTAGAAACGTTTCAACTGAGTGGTTTGTAAATACAAAGGAGGAGATAAAAAGTAGACTCCCTAGTGCCTTTTTGTGGTTGCTTGGGGTTGTTGCAAAAAATTCTGAGGAGAGACAGAGTTTTTTGCAACATCCTTGACCCTTGATTGTTATTTTGATTTTGTTTTGGATCAGGCCGCACATATGTTGCGGCTTTTTTTTCGCCCTATGATCCCGCCCGGCTCTTTCATCAAGGTTATTTTTATGGCTCGCTTCCGGGTTGCTCTGCTGATGTTCTTGCGGCTGGGTGTTCGCTCAACAGCTGTTTTTATTGTATTGTCAGTGCCTATCGATTTATTGGCTATATGTCGGAGAGGGAATGCTACAGCGACGGCTTTTTACTTTGTTTTAGCCACGCCTTTACATCCTTTCGAATTTAGGGCTTTTCACTAAAATAGGGCTAGTAAGTCAGATGAAACTGCTTATAATCCGCCGGTTTTTTATTCATTATTATTAAAATCGGAGTTAGCCTGACATGAGAAAGACAGCGTTGAAAGTGGTTGCCATGACTATCCTAGCGACATCATTAACAGGGTGTATTGGCCAGATGGGAACCTCTCAGCTGGTAACAAAAGCAAACTTGTCAGCCATTGATAACCGTTACGGCCGTGCGGGCCTGTTTGTACTGCTGAGTCCGGTCTATGGTATCGCGGCGACCGCTGATCTGTTCATCTTCAACTCGATTGAATTCTGGACCGGTAAAAATCCAATTACAGGAAAATCACATGCCGTTGCCGATCTGCCTGTTGATGCGATCTTCAAAGTGAATGGCAGCCTGGATCAGTCAATGACTTCTGCTCCGCTGGCGAGTATTCAGAACAGCAACATTGAAGCGGCAAGCTTCCGCCAGCTAGATGAAAGAACGCTGGAAATGAATGTTGCTTACCGCAACGGTGAAAGTGCCGTATTGCGTGGTGAGAAAGCGGGTGAAGATGTGAACTTTTATCTCGACGGTGAATTTGTCACTGCGGTTAGCGTTGATGAGCTAAACCAGTACGCACGTAACCAGGCATAATTGCCGGGTTGAATAGAAAACGGGAGCATGGCTCCCGTTTTTTATGCCTGCGCCTGGATGGCTGCCAACCCTTGCCAGAGCATCTGAAATGCCCCGTCCTGATAGGCGGGCTGGCGTGCCAGTTCCGGTTGTTCAACAAACAAGGTTGCGGTTGCCAGATAGTGATAGTGGCAATAGTTGAGCACCAGTTCGAGCGGCAGAATCGCCAGCTCCCCCTGCTGTTGCCCCCGCTTAATCACATCAATCAGAAAGGCCATGGAAGAGCTCATCACTTCCTGCTGCTGGCTGATGCGAAATTGCGGGTTATTGGCAAACTGCTGTAAAAATTTCAACTTCTGCGGGTTATCGACTGCCCATTGCAAGGCATGTTGCCAGTAATGGTGCACTAGAGCATGTAAATCATCATTCGCTGCGGGTTGCTCGATCGCCTGGCCGAGTTCCGTTTTGATCTCACGGTAGAGCGTCATAACCAGCTCTTGCTTATTGGCAAAGTGATGAAACAAGGTGCCTGTGGCGACATTGGCCTGCTTGGCGATTTTTGCGGTGGCGGTAGCCTCAATACCTTGCTCGACAAAAAGGCTGAGTGCGGTATCTAACAGTTGCTGTTTCTTTTCAGTGGCCATATTGGGATGCTTCGGCTTGGCTTGTTAACACAGGGAACCAGTCTGACAGGATCAGACTGGTGCGGTACGGTTTTAAGGTAATTAATGGACTTGGTATAAAGCTTAGCGTAAGAAGAAAGCCAGCATCAGTTTTTGCAGCCAGCCACCATAAGGCGGAGTAACCAGTTTGGCGGTATTGATCTTCCCCCTGCTGAGAACCGTCTTGGCTTTAGAAAAAGTCAGGAAGCCTTCGTTACCATGGTAATGCCCCATCCCTGACGGTCCGACACCGCCAAACGGAGCATCATCGGCCCCGACATGGAACACCGTTTCATTGATGCACATACCACCAGCATGGCTGGTGGTTTTAACCCGTTGCTGCAGCTCAGCATCGAAGCTCATCAGATACAGTGCCAGCGGGCGAGGGCGCTGTTGGATGTATTCCAGCGCTTCATCTACCTCACGGTAAGGGATAACGGGCAGTAACGGACCGAAAATCTCTTCCTGCATCAGCGTCATCTCATTGCTGGTATCAAGTACCAGGTGGGTGATCATCCGGTGTTGCAGGTCATCTCGGTTATGCTCATGACAAGGGATCACGGTGGCCCCTTTGTGTTCAGCGTCTTCCAGCCAGCTGCTCAGGCGCTGGTACTGACGTTCATTGATGATTGAAGAAAAGTCTTTATTGGCAACACCCTTCGGATACATTTTATTGAACTGTTTTTTGTATTCTGCAACAAAGTCATCGACTTTATCTTCCGGCACTAAGACATAATCCGGTGCCACGCAGATCTGGCCGCCATTGAGGCTTTTGCCATAAATCATCCGCTCGACAGCAAGCTCAACGGGCATATCCGGGGCAATAAGGGTCGGTGATTTACCGCCCAGCTCGAGGGTGACAGGGGTGAGATTATCAGCGGCGGCATGCATGACATGGCGGCCGACAGCAGTCGAGCCGGTGAAAATCAGGTGATCAAACGGTAATGCGCTAAAGGTGGCGGCAACATCGGCCTCACCTTCAAAGACGGCCACTTGTTGGGGCTGGAAGATCTCAGCCAGTAATTTGCGCAACACTTTATTGGTGTGCGGGGTAAATTCACTGAGTTTGATCATCGCGCGGTTACCGGCTGCCAGGGCGGTAATTAACGGGCCAATGCTCAGCATCACCGGGAAGTTCCACGGTACCACAATACCAATGACGCCGAGCGGCTGGTAAACCACTTCGACTTTTCCCGGCGCCAGCAATAAACCGGCATGACGCTTAGACGGCTTCATCCACTTCTTCAGGTGCCTGATGGTGTAATTGATATTCATCACACAAGGCAGAATATCGGCCATCAGACTATCTTGCTGACTGCGCTGGCCATAATCCTGATTGAGCGCTTCACATAATGCGGTCTTATGCTGGAGCAAGGCGTGTTTGAGCGCTTTCAGCTGGCTGATCCGCTGCGCGTGATCCGGCATAGGCTGGGCCAGGAAACGGGAGCGCTGCTCTTTTAGTGTATTTTGCATTAATGCATTATCTAAATTGCTGACTACCGGTTCTGCCATCGTCATCACTGTTCCCTCACTGTTCGCCTTGTTATGCCGGGCTTATGCAATAAAACCGACCGACTGATTGGTCGGTTAAAGTATAGCGGATAAACCGAAAGGGGCAATGTCGTGCGTCATTCAGCTGCTGGTGGTTGTGGCAGGGCGGGATCTTGATGATTAGAGCTTTGTATGGCCGCTTTTATCGGCATGGAATACGTCGCTAAATGCGGTGAAATAGCGATGAAGTTGTGCGGCTTGTTGCGGTTCAGCCAGAAGTTCCAGCAATGCAATACCGGCTTCACAGGTACACAGGTTACCGGCTTGCTGGTTGCGTCGTAGTTGGTAGGCCGATGTATGTTGCGGGGTTAAGGCCAGTCGTGGCAGTGCGGCCAGCCAGGGGCTTTTGCGTACCATTTTCCGTGCTTCCTGCCAGGTGGCATCGAGGATCACAAACAGTGGGGTTGTGCCGGGGAGGGATTGAAAAGGGTTGGCCGGATGCTGCTCATCGCTGGGAAATAATAGCCACGGCTGATACAGCCTGTTGTTGAGCTGTTGCAATAATGGCTGCGGTGGATTGACCCGATCCCAGAGGTAACGCTGGCAATGAGGCAGGGTGCGCTCTAACAGGACACCTGTATTGGTGTCTTTATGGCATTCCTTGGGGTGGGTGAGCAGGATAAAGTGAGCATTGCAGCTCAGTTGCGGCTCAAGATGACAGATGCAGTTATGATTAAAACCGCAGCGCGGGCAAGACATAATACGATTTCTCTTGAAGTTGTAGATCGAAATAAAACGGGTATATCGCCGGGGGAGTCTGGCACAACCCCGTCGATAAGAGCAAGCGAGCGGTTTACGGCTGCCGGCGACTATTGCTTGTCTAACTGCAACCCCTCACTGCCTAAACTGTAGGTCTGGCCGTTGATCATTTCTTCATACACACTGAGATGCTTGCCGTCGAGGGTAAACAAGCGCTCACTGTTAAGGCGTCGGCCCTGATGTTCGGTCATCATCACCTGTACGGTATTTTCTCCCGCCTGTTGCCAGAAGCCGGTTTCCACAATACTCGGATCCTCATTCTGATAATCATAGGTCGTGGTGGCGGAGTGATCCGGGTTAAGGGTGACAATGGTGGTCAGCCCTGAGCCGCCCTGAGATCTGCTACGGTATTGGCCAGCCCAGTGCAGGGTTACATCCGTCGCACCTAAGGTCGCACATCCCTGATATCGCTTGCCTTGCCATTGAAGCACTGACTGCCAACCGAACAGGGCATCACTCATGGTGTCGTTACATTGTGCTTTGGTTAAGGTGAGATCGAAGTCTTCGCCGTGGTATTGCTGTTTGCCGGAAACAGCCGATTGCCTGGTGATGGTTTGACTCTGGCGATCCTGTCCTATTTGCAGCAGGGTAACCTGATTGCCGTTAATTTCGGCGGCCCAGCCAGGCTCATTGCCAAAAGCGCGGGTGGTGTGCGGAGGTTGCTTGCACCCGCCGCTCATTTCGGCTGAAATCAGGTTGATCTGCTTGGTGTTAAAACGACCGTCGTAATCGGCCGCGAACCCTTCTGTCGGTGCCGGCTCTAAATAACCGATCACTTCGGCATACATGGCCTGATACCCTCGGGGGGTGATCAGCGCCAGTGCTTCACGATCGGAAATTGGCGTGTTGAGCCAGTATTGCAGGCTGCTGCCACAAGGCTGGATACTGTTGCTTTCATGGCCGAGGATGACCATACCACGCATCATAAAGGCTTGAACGGTTGTGCCATCAGCTGTTTTTTCTGCGGATTCCGGGGTGATCGCTATGGCGCTTGAAGATATAGCGTCTGAAGGAGCCGGTGATGATACCGTCGAGCAGCCCGTTAAGACGGCAAGTGCGGCAAAGGGCAAGGCTAGCCGAATCCATGGATGTGTCATTCAAATACCTCTTCACGATCGATAGGGTTGCAGGTGAGAATAGTCAATTATAGCGATTGGTGATTAAAAACCGGGCTTTATCGATAGACACCTTAAAAGCGAAAAAAGTTTCCGGTTGGAAATTGAAACGAATGACGAGCGACGGCTTGTTAGCCACAAAAAAAGCTGCCTTTAGCAGCTTTTTTGTGGCGGGGTGTCGTATTACAGTAAGTTTTCAGCCAGGTAATGGGCGACGGCTTCATCGACACTGGAGCCGATGACTTCATGATTTGGCAGGGCTTTTTTTACTTTCTCATGTGAGGTACCCATCACCAGCCCTTTGCCGGCCATGCTTAACAGCTCGACATCATTCATGCCATCACCAAAGGCGATGCAATCTTTTAGCTGGTAGCCTTTTTCTTTCGCCACGGCTTCCAGAGCATGGCCTTTCGAAACGCCAGCATTCATCACTTCCAGGCACCAAGGGGTTGAAAAAGCAACGTTAGCGCGCTCCCCTAACTGTTGGTTAAACCGGGTTTCCCATTTCACCAGTTTATCGTGATCTTCGTCATGACGAATAAAGAATACTTTGGCAATCCCTTCCAGCGGCGGGTTGTTGACGTCAAAAAGCTGGTAGCTAAAGCTCTCATGAAAGTCTTTTAAACTGTCGTCTTCTTCGCTGAGCAACCAGTCATCGTTACGATAAAGGTGGATTTTCATTTCATTATCGTCTTTGGTCATCTCAATGAGTGTTTTTACAACATCTGCCTGCACATCCTGTTGGAATACCACCTCCCCTTGACTGTTATGTACCCGGGCACCATTTGAGGTGATCATATACGCCGGGATCCCAAGGTGCTCACGCATACTCGCCACATCGATGTGATGGCGACCGGTGGCAAAAACAAAGTCTTTGCCTTGCTGGTGTAAGCGGTTGAGCACGCCTTTAGTGAATGGGGTGATTTTATGGTCCGGGGTTAAAAGCGTACCGTCTAGATCTGAAGCAACAATTTTGTACATGAAAATTCTCGGTAATAGGGACAGGGGACGGTGCAGGTCGTCTGGCCTGTACCTAATTCGTATGATGAATTCTAAACTACTTCTTGTCAGAAAAAAGAGGCTATTATTATGTTTTTACATTTCCGCTTTTCTGTCAGGCTCTTCTTATACCAATTCCATTAATTATCTAACTATTCAGATGATTAATGGATTTGGTATGACTTTAAAACGAGCTCTGGTTCAGGTGCGAGAAAGTCGCAGCCAACACCGGATTACGGTATTGATCTTGCTCAAACAGCAGTTCATGGCGAGCGCCTTCAATGATTGTTAACTGACACGGTCGATCAGCCTGTAGCATGGCCTGATAAAAGCGCTGGTGGGCCAGGTTATCAACAATATGATCGGCGCTGCCTTGGAGTAGTAAAATCGGCGTAGTGATTTGCGATGCCTGCTCAATACAACGGTTAGCCGCAGCCAAGCCTTGCCAGACCCAACGGGCACTCGGGCCGCCAATTTTCAGCTCCGGTTTGCTTTCATACAGCTCGCGGAACCACTGATAGCGCACCTGACTCTGACAAAGCGGGTTATCAGTGAAGGGTTTGGGATAATAAGGTACCTGCCCTGGCGCGTAATCTGGCTGGCGCTGCAACTGCTCGACGACTCTGGCGAGCGGTGAGGCAATAGGCTTCATCCAGTTTGAAATGCGGATGCCATGCATCGGCGCGCTAAGTACTGCGCTATCGATCAGTGCCGGATACTGAGCGAGAAATAGGGTGGCAATCGTGCCGCCCATGGAGTGGCCCAGCATGAAGTGTTGCAGGTAATCTTTCGGTTTGACCACCGTATCGAAAAAGGTTTTCAGATCGCTGACATAGTCATCAAATTCTTCAACATGCCCCAACTCGGTATCTTGTGCCAGGCGATCAGAAATACCCTGACCGCGGTGATCCAGGGCATATACGTCATAACCTTGTTTGACTAAATCGTAAAAGAGCTCCTGGTATTTCCAGTAACTTTCGATACGCCCATTGACCACAATAATCGCTTTGTCATGGTTATAGCCTGTCAGGCTGACCCAGCCAATATTGAGGTTATCGACACCTTGAAACATGCCTTCTTGTCGATATTGCCACATATTAGCGACCGGACCAGCCATGGTATCGGTGAACTGGGACTCCTGAGTAAAATCAAAATAGCGGGGTGGTTGGGCTGTCATGTAATCCCTTAGTTTGGCAAATCATAATGTTGATACTGGCTATTGATAGTAAAAAGTATAACCTAATCCCCCTGGTATTAAGTAATACCCACAGGATTGGATCAGAGACTTATCTTGATTAGTATAACTGCACGATATTTATCAGAGCTTGAGTCAGGATTAGGTAGAATAACTACAACCTGGTTTCTATAATCAGTTATTTGTGTAAATTGATCGGATTATTGGCTGTATTTATCATGAGCTCTGGAGTGTTGTTGTGAATATTGAAGTTTGGTTGGCATATCTGGCTACGGCCGTGGTTTTCAGTTTTGCCCCAGGCTCGGGTACGGTTAACTCTATCAGTAATGGTATGGTTTATGGTTTTCGTAAATCATTGGCGTCTATCTTAGGTCTGCAGATTGGCCTGGCTTTTCATATCATTTTGGTGGGGGTCGGATTGGGGGCGATCGTCGCGCAGTCAGCACTGGCATTTACGGTGATCAAATGGGTCGGCGTGGTGTATCTGATCTGGCTCGGAGTGCAAAAGTGGCGTGAAAAAGCGACCTTTAATGTGGAGGTGATTGGTAAACAAGTCTCCGCATGGCTACTTTTTAGGCAAGCGGTTGTAGTAAACCTGACAAATCCTAAAACAATTGTATTTTTGGTCGCTTTATTCCCTCAGTTTCTTAACCCGGCAGAACCGCAAATGATACAAATAACGGTGCTGGGTATTACCACCGTTGTTATCGATACTTGTGTAATGTTGTGTTATGTCACATTGGCATCGAGATTAACGGGTTATATTCGCTCATCTCGGGTTATGAATACCTTAAATCGTGTCTTTGGATCAATGTTTATTGGTTGTGGTGCTTTACTCGCTTCTGCTCGTGCTTAATGATTGAATGTTAGGAAACTATCGTTGTTTGCCGCTATGCTGATATGATCTGAACGGTTGTTCGATCATCATTTTATGGATTAAAAGGATAATTACAGTCACTCATGTATTCTTATGTCGCTCGCCAGCCTATTTTTAACCGTCAGCAACGCACTGTCGGTTACGAGCTGCTGTTTCGTGATGGTGAAAGTAATGCTTTTCCGTTAATTGAAGCCAATAAAGCAACCTGCCGGCTGCTGGTAGAAAACTATATGGCGGTGGGGGATAACCTTGCCACCTCCGGCCAGCGCTCCTTTATCAATTTCCCCCATGAGAGCCTGATACAGTCACTGCCTCTGATGCTGCCGAAAAAACGGGTGGTTATCGAAGTACTGGAAACCTGTGTACCTGATGATGAATTGTTTGAGGCAATTAAATTTTTACATCGCAATGGCTATGTGATTGCCCTTGATGATTTCGAACTGTCCCCGCAGTGGCTGCGTTTCTTTCCGTATGTGCACATTATCAAACTGGATTTGATGACGCTGGGGGTGGAGCAAGCCTGCGAGTTTGTGGCGCGGTATCAGAAGCATAAGCTGAAATTTCTGGCCGAAAAAGTGGAAACCCATCAGGATTTTGAAACCGCTTACCGGGCGGGGTTCCATTTTTTTCAGGGTTATTATTTCAGTAAACCGGAGCTGTTAAAGAATCGTCAGGTAGAGCCGGAAAAACTGACCACAGTAAGGCTGTTGCAGGAGATCTGCCGTGAACCGGTTGACTTTCAACGGGTAGAAAAGATCATCGGCAGCGATGTCTCATTGTCTTATCTGTTACTGCGTTACGTTAATGCGGCAAGTAGCCGCACCATTGAGCCGATCAGTTCGTTTAAGCAGGCTTTGGTGTATCTGGGGGAAGATAAAATCCGGATGTTTGTCGGTGTGGTTGCCACGGCACATGCCGCGCTGGATAAACCCAAAGAGTTGTATTCGCTCTCATTGCAGCGGGCGCGGATGTGTGAGGTACTGGCGAGAAATAGCAGCCTTAACGCGAAAGCTGATCAGGCATTTCTCACCGGTATGTTTTCACTACTGGATGCGTTGCTGGATAACTCTCTGGAACAGTTAGTGGCATTACTGCCGCTGGAACAGGAAGTGCAAGCCGCGTTGCTGAACCACCAGGGGCTATTGGGCCAGGTGCTGGCTTTATTAGATGCCTATGATCAGGCCGACTGGCCGCGAGTCACTGAGTGCTGTCGTGACTTAGGCATTAAAGAAGAGATGGTCGCAACAAGCTATCAGCAGGCCGTGACCTGGTCTGCAAAATATAGCCAGTATTCATAGGCTTTGCGCTTTGTTGTAGGTGTTCATTATGAACACCTACTTCTTATCTTAATGACTATTTAAATTATGGTTCTTGGCGAGTCGCCGCCAGTACGATTTCACGAATACAAACGCCTTGTGGCTGTGCAATGGCAAAGCTAACTGCACGCGCAATATCATCGGGTGCTAATGCGCCGCCCATACCGTCTTTCCATTCTTCATAACCGGCCTTGATGTCATCACTGGTCGTGTGGCTTAGCAATTCCGTTTCTACTGCGCCTGGAGCAATCGTGGTAACACGAACATTAGAAGCCGCCACTTCTTCACGAACATTTTCTGTAATGGCATGCACCGCAAACTTAGTACCACAGTAGGCTGCGTGATTACCGAACGTTTTACGGCCTGCAATCGAGCTGATGTTAATGATGGTGCCGCTGTTGCGCGCTTTCATTGGCGTAAGTACCGCTTGCATGCCGTTCATTACGCCAATCACATTCACATCAAACATGGTTTTCCACTCCGAGGCATCCTGGGTATCCAATTGGCCAAGCAGCATCATGCCTGCGTTATTAACAATGGCATCCGCAGGCCCGTAGACGTTTTCCGCCTTGGCAATCGCTTGTTCAAATGACGTTTTATCGGTCACATCCACTTTTGCACAAAGCGTGTTTGGCAGGTTAAGTGCTTCAAGGCGCTCAACACGACGAGCCAATAGCAACAATGGGTGACCGTCATCACTTAGGCGACGTGCAATTGCTTCGCCAATACCAGAACTTGCACCTGTAATAACGATTAACTTTTTCATGTTGCTTCTCCGAATTTGAGTTAATCAACGAGCGTGAATGGCTTGGCTCGTTGCGATGGCGTTATAGTACGAGAACCGGAATTGTTGATATATACTGATTAAGTTCAAATACTGTTGTCATGCTGCAACAATGTTTATTGCTATAGATTAGGTGTCGTCGTACATGCTCAACAAAGTCAATCTTGCTGATATCCGCTCATTTGTATTGATTGCCCAGCAAGGCAATTTCACCAAAGCGGCGGAAGTGTTATCCGTTTCTCGCTCACACGTTTCTCGCCAAATTAGCGCGCTTGAAAAGCAAATGGGTGTGACGCTGCTTATTCGCACCACCCGTACTTTGCGCTTAACCGAAGCGGGAAAGCTGTTTTACCAGCAATGTGAAACGGCATTAGGCCAGATTGACCAAGCACTAATTACGGCAGTGGATGATACTGAAGAGGTGCGGGGCAAAATTCGTCTCAACTGTGTCGGCGGTTATTTAGGGGAAGAAGTGGTATCGCCGATGGTATGCGAGTTTATGAATTGCCACCCTGAGATAGAGATACACCTTGAATTTAGCAGCCACCGCATCGATTTAATTGATGACGAATTTGATCTCGCGCTTCGCATGGGCAAGATCGATGATGCCGGTTTTGTGGCAAAGCGGCTGCTCAACCTTGAGATGGCCACGCTCGCCAGCCCCGCTTATTTAAAATGCCACGGGGGGCTTGAGCACCCAAAAGATTTAATCGATCATCGCTGTATTACCGGTTCGGTTAAAAAATGGCACTTTCAAAAAAAGAATAACACTAGCCAAAGTTATAATGTGCAAGTTGATGGTCAGCTGGAATGTAAAAATGGCCGAGTTTTACTCAAAGGTGCCCTGATGGGGAATGGCATCATTCGCGTACCGCTGATTTATTGTCAGCAAGAAGTGCAGCGTGGTGAGTTGCAACGTGTACTCAATGAATGGAACATTCCAAACGTTGAATTTTCCGCCATTTATCATCGCGACCGCTATCAACCTAAGCGACTGCGTGTATTCATTGAATTCATGAAAGACTACTTCGAGCAGATTGGAAAAAACAAATAAGAATCGCATGAGTGCGAGCAGTCGGCAGCTATTACCCAAATGACGGTCTGTGCCATGAAGTCAGAGTAAGTTCAGGTACTTATTCTGGCTTACTGCTATATTCAGAGGCAAGAGATGACATCGTAGAATATAATCTCTCGGAACAAGTACAGCAGGAGGTGTGGAGCGTGAGAGAGAAGGTGTGGTTTTTTGATCTGTTGCGATGTCTTGCAGCGGTGGCGGTGGTGGTGATCCATGTACTGGGACCTTACCGTGATCAGCTCGGGGTGATCACCGATAGCGAGTGGATCACGGCCATTAGCTTTAACAGCTTCAGCCGCTGGGCAGTACCTATCTTTATTATGATCACCGGCGCCCTGATGCTGAGTGACACCCGTGATTTTGAAGCCAAATACTATGTGAAACGCCGTTTGGGCAAAGTACTGCTCCCCTTTTTAGCCTGGTCAGTGTTCTACGCCCTGTTATCCGGATTGACCTTGGCCGGCTTTGATCCCGGCGTGGTGGTGCAAACCCTTCAAGCCTTACCGATACATGAAACCTACTACCACCTGGGTTTTTTCTATTACTTCATTCCGCTCTATTTTGTTGTGCCGCTATTCCAATGGCTGGTGCGAAAATATGATCGTGGCAGTGTGATTGGTATCACCGGCGTCTGGCTAGCCCTGACAACCTTATTTCTGTTCAAGGTTGGCGGATTCTGGAGCAACGAGCTGATCCTTTACAGCGGCTACCTGCTGCTAGGTTACTGCCTGTTTCAGTTTCGCTGGCCTTCGCTGATATGGTTACTACCATTAGGCATAGCTGCGTTGCTGTTAACGGACTATATGGTGGTGAGCAACAGCCTGATCAAAGGGGAATACACGGTCGGCCGCTGGCTTTCTTATAAGACCCTGAATACGGTACTTATCGCCGCGATGATATTTGCCGTATGCCAGCGCTATGGTGAGCAGTTGAGTGAATTCTGGAAGCAGAAACTGGCGTTCATGAGTCGTTACAGCTTAGGTATTTACTTATTGCATCCGATATTTTTATGGCCGGTAAGAGAATTTAATCTCTATTTTGCCCATCCCATTATTATGATCCCGTTCTGGACCTTGGTCTGCGGTGGCCTTGCACTGACGGCCAGCTGGTTGATAGCCAAAAGCAGTAAGACGGCCTGGCTGGTACCTTAACCAGCCAGAAAGATCAAAGATGCAAAGGCTGGGGTTAGTCTCTTTGTAAGGCGAAGTGAACAAAGGTGCGGCCTTTATAGGTCATGATACCTTTATCGCCGGGATTTAAGGCGTGATAGTAGTGAATGCCAACCATGAATTCACGCTTAGGACCGCCTTGAGCGGGCTGAACATAAATCCAATAATCTTCGTTGTCTGCGCCTGGCTGCGCACCGATAACCGGGACATTTTGCTTAGCTAAAATCTCGACCTCAATTTTCTTTTCCGGGGCGTTTTCACCCAGCATATGGCGACGATAAAACCGTACATAGTAAAAAATGGAAAGAATGAGTAGCGTGACGATAGCCAGGATAATCCATGTAGGCACCGGTCATCTCCTTAATAGGCTCGGTAACATTTTGTAAAACAGCATTATTATCTGCTTAATCTCATGACGGTATCACCAGGCGATGAAACCGTGACCCCGCCAGGATTTTCTGGTGTTCTGAGCAAAGAGATCGGGCACTGAAGTATAATTGTAATGCCTGAACGGAGATTTTAGCGTTAGTCACCGGTTGTAAATCAGTGTCAGCATGCTTTGCATGGCTGTCGACTCGCGCTAAGGTAAAAGAAAGATCAGTAAGGAAGGAAATCCTATGGCAAATATCGAAATGGTAGTGACACGCTCGCGACGTATCGAGCATTTGCTTCGTCAGCATTACCATGCAGAAGGAAAAGGGCTTCACCAGTTAATCAGTAGTTGTGAAGAGCGTTTGCCTCACGAAATTCTGCCAAAGCTGCGTTTTATTGCTTCAGTACGTAATAAAACGGTCCATGAAGAGGGTTACCAGTTAGATGATAAGCAAGGCTTTCTGAGTGCTTGCCATGATTGTGAAAATGAACTGACGCCGCGTAGCGGGCGCTTTGTCTGGAGCGTGGCTGTTTTACTGGTGCTGGGCTTTACTGCGCTGGCGATCTGGTTTTATTCCGTTCACTGGCATCATATCGATTTATCCCCGAAATAGTTCTTTAATCCCTTCACCGTAATACGCTCTGGGCTCTGTTTTTGTGACAGGGCCTTTTTGTCTTTCAATTCATTGTATTTTCTCAATGGTCGCTGCTATCTGCCTGATTGCAGCGCTTTTCAGTGCTTGAGAAAATTCAGATGTGTAAGCGTAAGAGTGACGCTTTGACAGATAGAAAAATGGCGCCGAAAGGCGCCATTTTTATGAATTTGTATTTTACTTAATAGATCACAGGCAGTGTCATCAGACCAACCACAACTGCGATCATCATAAGCCCTTGTTTTTGTGAAGGGGTTAACATGGTTAGGCTCCTTTGTTTGCTGCTCAATTGATCGTGTTAAAAAGAATAGCATCTTTTTTGTTGGTTAGGCAATAGCTGGGGTTGATTTTGTTCAATAAAAACAATTTAGCTGGCATTAATTGGCCTGTTTATGGGAAAGAAACTGTGTTTTTTGGTCTGATTGAAAATTGTACTGATTGATCTTTCCTTTGTCTTTGTTGTCTCAAGTGGTTGTTTTTATTTGCTTAATTTTGAGTGGTAAGTGAGAGGTTTTGTGGTGGTAAGTTGTTTTTTTAAAATATCGGATCAAAATCATGGTGAGGCTGTTTAAGGGTTTTTAAGTGGGGTTGGATGTATGGTGAAAATCAAAACATTCAGTGTTCATCGTAAAAGTTAGAATAAATACCTGCTTTGGTTGGATAATTTAGGCTTATAAGTTACTGAATAAAAGTGATGGTAGGAGGCAGTGGCTATTTGATAATAGATGAAGTGAAAATCCGGGAAACTGATAAGTTTCAACTTTTAAGCTGTTGAGTTAGAAGGAGTCTTGTTTATCAATAATGTCGAAATATAGCTGTTATTAGCCTTGAATCTGATCCCGGGAGGTAAAAAAAAGCGAACCAGAAGCTGTTTGATCTCAGTGAGCGGCTGTATCGGCGAATTTCCTGCTTCTTTACTGTCACAGCAGGCTCTGAATAAGACCGTACAATTATTTTATCTCTGGATAATATCAAGCTTACCATGCAGGGGACTTGTTAGATTTAGTAACTGTTTTTCTAGCGGGGATCTTGTTATGGAGCTTCCATGCTAGACAATTTTGGTTTGGTTTTTAAACTGTCTCTGCTTATAACTATAACGGTGATGCTATGTGGGTTTGGTTAGCCATTTCTTTATCCGGTTTACTACATATTAATGCTGCCTATCATGGTCCTAAGTGGCAGTTTTTCTTCTTTAAGCCATTTACCATGTTTTTACTTCTTTTCATTACGTGGCAGACAGGGCTGACGAGCTTTTATCAGCAGGTGATTTTTACAGGTTTGCTCTTATCGACGCTTGGGGATGTGTTTTTAATGCTTCCTAAAGATCGATTTATCCAGGGGTTAGCTTGCTTCTTTCTGGCTCATATTGCTTATTCCGTGGCTTTCTGGAGCCAGCTTTCAGGGGGCATGGTGTGGTGGTTGCCGGCTATGTTGTTTGGTGGCGGGATCATCGTATTCTTATTACTGCTGCCTTCTTTGGGGCGCCTGATGCTTCCAGTGGCGGTTTATATTGTCATGATCGCCCAGATGACTTGGGCGGCCGGGGAATTTTGGTTAACAACGCATTCCACCATCGGCTTGCTGGCCTTTGTGGGGGCACTGATCTTTATGGCTTCCGATACGGTGCTGGCCGTTGACCGTTTTCGCGGGCCATTTAAACCCTCGACCAGTATCATTATGTCAACCTATTACCTGGCGCAGACACTGATTGTAGCCACGCTACTGTTCTGATTGGCATTGTGGTGAAAGATAACAGTGCGAGTAATGGTCTTTATTCCTGTTATTGAATCGCACGGGGTTCTTCCCGGTTAACGCATAACAAGGAGCAGGCAATGACAGGGCAATGGATGAAGGTTTACAGCGCGGCGAATAATCTGGAAGCTCACAGTCTGAAAGGGATGTTGGAGGGATCTCACATCGCGGTGCGGCTAAGTGGTGAGAGCCTGGGTGCAGCAGCCGGAGAGTTACCCGCAAACGTTGTGGAAGTGGGGGTGTGGGTACCCGCAGAGCAAGTGTTACAGGCGAGGCAGCAGCTAGAGAATTATGAGCAGGCCGAATACACTCAATGGATCTGTCAGCAGTGCCATGAAGTGAACGAAGGACAATTTGAATTGTGCTGGCAGTGTGGACAAGATAAGCCATAGTCGCCAATAAAAGCGGTATAACATGCATCTAGAATGCGTTTATTTGTTCCTGGTCAAATCGATCCTCTGTCAGCATGGTTAAATAACGGCCAAGCCCCTTATGTTGCGAGTACTACTATGAGCCAATCAGTCCATGGCCACAATGTGTTAAATATGCTGCTTGCTGAAGACACGTCGTATACCTTAGCTTCCCTAAAGCAAGCGGTCGTTGCTGAATATGGCGAAGATGTCCGTTTCTATACCTGTAGCCAGCAAGACCTAACTTTTGATGCATTGTTAGCATTTTTACTTGATCGCCAGAAAGTCGTTCAGGATGGCGAGACTATCGCGGCGAACCGTGAACGTATGTGTAGTCACTAAGCTGTTGATGGGCAAAAATTAGCGGTTAAATCTTAATTGAGGTGGCAGTTTTCATCGCCACCTTTTTGTTCGTTTGTTATACTCCCCCGCTCTTAATCAGCTGTCCGGCTGATATTGTTGTTTTTCACCTTACTTCGTATTACGAATCTCTGTCTGAGGTCTGCCCTGTGGAAATAATGTCTGCGGCGGTCATGTTATTTTTAATCATGGATCCGCTGGGTAATTTACCGGTAATGTTGTCGATCCTGCGCCATATTGAGCCGAAACGTCGACGATTTATCATGGTTCGCGAGCTGTGCTTTGCGCTGGTTATTCTGTTGCTGTTTTTGTTTGGCGGTAAACAGATGCTGACGTTCCTGCACGTCTCAACGGAAACGGTCAGTATTTCCGGCGGTATTATTTTGTTCCTGATCGCGGTTCGGATGATCTTCCCGCAGCCGGGCGGTGTAACAGGATTAGCGGCAGGTGAAGAACCCTTCCTGGTGCCAATGGCCATCCCCATGATTGCCGGACCATCAGTGCTGGCATCGCTATTGTTGCTGTCAAATCAGGACCCAACACGTATCTGGGACTGGGCGTTCGCGGTTGTACTCGCCTGGGGAGCGTCGTTTGTCATCCTGATGTTCTACGAAGTCTTTAACCGTCTGTTGGGCGAGAAAGGGTTGAAAGCCGTTGAAAGGCTGATGGGCTTGTTGCTGATCATGATTGCAACCCAGATGTTCTTAGACGGGTTACGTAAGTACCTGGAAATCGGATCATAACTGAGTTACGAGTGGCGAGATCCTAGAATCTAGTAACCTCGCTTCTCGTATCAAAATTTCTACATCATATGTTTACGACGAATATCTAACAGGGCAAAGATACCAAAGATCAGAATTGACCATTTTTCCCATTTCGACATATTGATCTTGTCGCCAAATGCCCCGATGAAAATCAACATCTGCAAACCATGCATCATCAATAAGAACCCCGTCATGATGTACAGCGCGATGGCTGCTACCCCCGGGAATGGGGAAAAAATATTAACCAGTAGTATCAGCCAAACAAAACCGATGGCGGCTTTCGCTAATGTGATCAGCGCCTTCATGCTTCCTCTCTTTCGAATAAACGATAACAGACCTGACCGGCTGTTTTGTCACGGTGTAAACGCCAGTGTGCCGGCGTCGTGAGCTCACCCAATTCTTTCTCCGCTTCAATATAAATCATTGCATGGGGAGTAAGCCAGTTGTTGGCTTCCAACAGATCGACGACATTTTGTATCAAATCTTTACGGAAGGGCGGATCGATAAACACCACATCATAAGGTGTACCTGGCTGCGCTAAATACTTCAGGCTGTCAGTATTGATCACCTCAGCATTGGTAGCACCGACAGTGGCGAGGTTCTGTTGCAGCTGATTGGCTGCTTTTTTATCTAATTCCAGCATGGTGATGTTTTCTGCACCACGTGACAGGGCTTCAAACCCTAAACTGCCACTTCCTGCAAACAGATCGAGGCATTTAGCCTGATAGATATCTTGTGCTAACCAATTGAAAACGGTCTCTTTTACCCGGTCGGTTGTGGGTCTGAGTCCTTCGACATCATGGACCGGGAGTTTTCGTCCGCGCAAACGCCCACTGATGATTCTGATGAACCCTTCCCGGCGATTATTTTGCACATTTCGTCCCGTTTGTTGCCTGTGTCTCGTCATAACTTTTTTCGACCGTTTAGAAAATGATAGTATACACCTGTTTTTAGACTGCAAATTGTACCAATCAAGGGCTAGGATTTGCCAATGGCAGAGAAAAAGAAACGCGGATTATTTTCGTGGCTGGGTTTTGGTTCTGAAGAACAAACCGAGCAAACCGACCAAACGACAGAAAAACAGACTGTAGAAACGGATGTTGATTCTCAGCAATCAACTGAACAAAAGGAGCAAACAGAGGCGTCAGCCCGGCAAGAGGCGGAAGCGTTAGCTGCGGCGAAGGCGGCAGAAGAAGCGGAAGCATTAGCTGCGGTGAAGGCGGCAGAAGAAGCGGAAGCGTTAGCTGCGGTGAAGGCGGCAGAAGAAGCAGAAGCGTTAGCGGCGGCGAAGGCGGCAGAAGAAGCAGAAGCGTTAGCGGCGGCGAAGGCGGCAGAAGAGGCGGAAGCGTTAGCTGTGGCGAAGGCGACTGAAGAAGAAGCTGAAACGCAAGCAGCGGCCAAGGCGACAACTGAAGCTGTGGTGCACGAACAGGAGAAACCCAAAACAGAAGGCTTCTTTACCCGCTTAATACGTGGTTTGAAGAAAACCAAAACCAATATTGGTTCTGGTTTTTCGGGCCTGTTTCGTGGCAAGAAAATTGATGATGATTTGTTTGAAGAGCTGGAAGAGCAGTTACTGATAGCCGATGTGGGGATGGATACCACATTGAAAATCATCGAAAACCTGACAGAAAAAGCGAACCGTAAGGAACTCAAAGACGGTGATGCTCTCTATGGTTTACTAAAAGAAGAATTAGCCAGCATGCTGGCGCAGGTTGAACAGCCTCTGGTTGTCGATACCAGCAAGAAACCTTTTGTTATTCTGATGGTGGGCGTAAACGGGGTCGGTAAAACCACGACCATCGGCAAGCTGGCGAAGCAGTTCCAGGGTGAAGGCAAGTCTGTCATGTTGGCTGCCGGTGATACATTCCGTGCGGCGGCGGTAGAGCAACTTCAGGTATGGGGTGAGCGTAATAATGTGCCAGTGATCGCCCAGCATACCGGGGCGGACAGTGCGTCTGTTATCTATGATGCGATAGAATCGGCGAAAGCGCGCAATGTTGATGTCGTGATCGCTGATACTGCCGGTCGTCTGCAGAACAAAGGCCACCTGATGGAAGAATTGCGCAAAATTGTCCGCGTAATGAAGAAGGTTGATCCTGCTGCGCCGCATGAAATTATGCTGACAGTTGATGCGGGGACTGGTCAAAACGCTATCAGTCAGGCTAAATTGTTCAGTGAAGTGGCGCCGGTTTCAGGTATTACTATTTCCAAACTGGATGGTACAGCCAAGGGCGGGGTGATCTTTGCCGTCGCTGATCAGTTCAATATCCCTATTCGCTATATCGGTATTGGTGAAGGTATTGATGATCTGCGACCATTTGCCGCGGATGAGTTTATTGAAGCGCTGTTTAGTGACGAGGAATAGAGTGTGATTCGGTTTCAGCAGGTAAGTAAAGCCTATCGTGGCGGCAGGCAAGCCCTGCAAAAAGTAGATTTTCATCTGCAGCCGGCAGATATGGCGTTTTTAACCGGGCACTCCGGTGCGGGTAAGAGTACCTTGCTGAAACTGATCTGCGCGATAGAGCGGCCAAGTGATGGCCGCATCTATTTTAATGACCATGATATTACCCGGATCGACAATAAACAGATCCCGTTTTTACGGCGTAATATCGGGATTATTTTTCAGGACCATAAGTTGCTGATGAGCCGCACGGTTTACGACAACGTGGCGTTACCTTTACGGGTAGAGCAAGTGCCTGAAAATGATATTAAGCGCCGGGTATCTGCCGCGCTTGATAAAGTCGGCTTGCTCGACAAAGCGCGTTGTCTGCCGATCCAGTTATCGGGGGGGGAGCAGCAGCGGGTGGGGATTGCCCGTGCCGTGGTCAATAAACCTATGTTGCTACTGGCTGATGAACCCACCGGTAATCTGGATGCAGAGCTATCACAGCAAGTGATGCGTCTGTTCGAAGAATTTAATCGGGTCGGTGTCTGTGTGCTGATGGCGACTCACGACACCTCATTGTTATCGAGCCGTAATTATCGTCGATTAGACTTACAGCAAGGCCACCTGCGGGAGACGTCTCATGGCGCGTAATCAGATTGGCTTTTTTGCGATTCATAAACAGCACGGTATCGAGGCGCTCAACGATCTGATCAAGCGGCCATTGGGCAATATCTTAACCCTGGCCGTGCTGGCGTTTGCCTTAACCCTGCCGGCCAGTTTTTACTTGCTGGCGAAAAATATCACGCTGGTGGCACAGCCCTGGCAGAACCCCACGCAACTGACGCTGTATTTAGAGCGTGGAGCGGCTGAGCCAGTGGCCATACGCTTTACGGAACAACTCCAGGACTGGCCTGAAATTGAGGCGGTCGATTATGTATCCCCGCAGCAAGGCTTGCTGGATTTTCGCGAGCATGCCGGCTTTGAACAGGCGTTAAGCCTGTTGGATGAAAATCCGTTGCCGGCGGTGGTGATAGTGCGACCGGTTCCCGCCTGGCAGAGCAGTGAGAAAGCCACAGAGCTGGCAGCAAAAATTCGTACCCAGCCAAGCGTTGATGAAGTGCGGCTGGATAGTGACTGGCTGCAACGTCTGGCTGCAATCAAAGAGCTGGCGGTAACCTTGGCGTTATTGATGTCTGGCTTAATGCTGTTTGCCGTCTTCTTAATCGTCGGTAACACCTTGCGCCTGCAGGTTCTGAATCAGAAAGATGAAATACAAGTGATGAAAATGGTCGGGGCGACAGACAGTTTTATTCTCCGCCCTTATCTGTACGTCGGCGTGTGGTACGGATTAATTGGGGCGATTATCGCGTGGGTACTGACTGCGATAGTGACTATACTTCTTGACGGCGCCGTTGCTAAACTGGCTGCGCTTTATGATAACAGCTTCCGGTTAGTCGGCCTGAGCTGGGATGAAAGCTTGATTTTACTGATGACCGCTTCTTTTCTTGGTTTGTTAGCGGCGCGGCTTTCTGCCGGACGTCACTTGAAAGAAATTGAACCTATCTGACATTTTTGAGTCTACAAATGGTGTAGATTATGCGGCCCGCTTGCAAAGTGACCCGTTTTCTTGGCATTATAGCAGGTTCATATGACGTTATGGATGTTCACATAACGTTGCATTGGTATAAAAAATACATGAGGTTTTTGCATGACAAAAGCGATGTCTTCAATGACTCTGGTTTCTGCAGATAGCCTGGATAGTTATATCCAGACCGTCAACCGCTATCCTATGTTGTCAGCGGAGCGAGAGAAAGAGTTAGCTGAACGTCTGCATTACGAGGGTGATATTGACTCTGCGAAAGGCTTAGTGATGTCTCATCTGCGTTTTGTTGTGCATGTTGCCCGTGGCTATTCTGGTTACGGTTTGCCAATGGCTGATCTGGTGCAGGAAGGTAACATCGGCCTGATGAAAGCGGTAAAACGCTTCAACCCTGAAGTCGGGGTACGGTTAGTCTCTTTTGCGGTGCATTGGATTAAAGCTGAAATTCATGAATACGTGTTACGTAACTGGCGTATCGTAAAAGTTGCGACGACGAAAGCCCAGCGTAAACTGTTTTTTAACCTGCGCAAGGCGAAGAAACGCCTGGGCTGGTTTAACAATGCCGAAGTTGAAATGGTTGCAGAGCAACTTGGCGTGAATGCCTCTGAAGTGCGTGAGATGGAATCCCGTCTGGCGGCACAGGATCCGGCATTTGAGATGCCGGCGGAAGATGATGATCGCGATATCAGCTATACAGCTCCCGTCTTTTTCCTTGAAGATAAATCTTCTGATGTCGCCCTGAGTTATGAAGAAAATAACTGGGAAAGCCACGCCAATAACCGTTTGTCGAATGCCTTGGCGGGGTTGGATGATCGTAGTCAGCACATAGTCCGTTCTCGCTGGTTAGCCGAAGAGAAGTCCACGTTGCAGGATCTGGCTGATCATTATGGTGTGTCGGCGGAAAGGATCCGTCAGCTGGAGAAAAACGCGATGAAAAAACTGAAGCAAGCAGTTGGCGACGTGTTCTGAGGATCCTGCTTAGCTATCCACAACGGATGACGATGAGAAACCGGCCAGGAGCCGGTTTTTTTACGCCTGAATATTGAGAGATAACTCACACTTGTGGGTATCACTGTGAATTATCCGGCTGGTTATCCACAGCTTGTGATGGATCCAATCTATATATAGTGGATCCTTTTTCAGTAAGACACATTATCAACGCAATTCACAGGTTTATCCACAGCTGGTTGAATTATGATCAGTGGTGATGCGGTAAGATGGAGCGTCTGATCGCTAAGCCCTGTAATTGTTGAGTTTCAGCGTGAGTTTCAAGTGTGGATAAGACCTTACATTCTGTGCAAGGTTGTGAGTAACTGAGTGAGGTACAATAAGCGCCGTATAAAAATGTGCCGCTTTAAAAGCGATAGGATCCCGTTGCGGATGATCATCACATTTTTGCGGTAATGGTGACTTCATATACTAGACATATAGATCAACAACAGATGGGGCAATCAATGGAGCAGTTTGAACATATCTCGGTAGAGCAGGCGTACACTTTATTACGGCAGGCAGGATCTGAAGCGGTACTGGTTGATATCAGGGATCCGCAGTCATTTGCTTTGGCTCATCCGGAACAGGCGTTTCATCTTACCAATGATACAATGGTTGAATTTATGGATCGGGTTGATTTTGAGCAGCCTGTGATTGTGATGTGTTATCACGGAGTAAGTAGCCAGGGTGCGGCACAATATCTGATTAATCAAGGTTATGAAACAGTGTATAGTCTTGATGGTGGTTTTGAAGGCTGGCGCCGTCAGGCGTTGCCTTGTACTCAACAGACGGGTTAGTCCATGACGCCCAGCCTGTCTGGTCCTTTTCAGCGGAGTAACAGATGCATCGGTTAGCCGGATTTAATAACCCTCGCCAAGCACAGTCTTTTATTGATTACATGGCCTCACGGGGTATTGCGTTAACGCTGGCGTCCGAACCGGAGGGTGTGTTTGCACTCTGGTTAACGGATCCACAACACCTGATAGAAGCGGAAGCGGAATTAACGGCGTTTCTGGCCAATCCTCACAATACAAAGTATCAGGCAGCATCGTGGCAAGTGGCAGAAAGCCGTACGGCCAAGTTTCATTATGGCAGTCCGAGTTTGATGGCCATGATCAAATCCCAGGCTGGCCCTTTCAGCCTGTCAGTCGTGGTGGTGGTCATAGGCATTTATCTGCTGTGGTTCTTTGGGCTGCAGCAACCGATATTCGATGCGCTCCACTTTCCGCTGATGGACGGTGATCAGTGGCAAGTCTGGCGCTTCTTCTCCCACGGCCTGATCCACTTCTCGACCTTGCATATCATATTTAACTGCCTCTGGTGGTGGATTTTAGCGGGGCAGCTGGAACGTCACAGTGGTAGCGGCAAACTGGTTCAGGTTTTTCTGGTGTCGGCACTCATTTCAGGTTTAGCCCAGTTCTGGCTCCATGGCGCTAATTTTGGCGGTTTGTCAGGAGTAGTGTATGCCCTGCTGGGTTATATCTGGTGGTCAGGTTGGCTAGCACCGAAGAGGGGCTTATCTATCCCTAAACCCTATGTTGTTTTCATGCTGGCCTGGCTGGTGATCGGCTTTGCCGGGCCTCTAGGTATGTCAGTGGCCAATATGGCCCACTTGTTTGGTTTGATCAGTGGCTGTGCGATGGCTTTGGTCGATACCAAGATAATAAAGACCCGCTGAATTAAATAATCATAAGAATTCGCGAATACCAATCGGGGTAATGGCTCCGGTTGGTTTGATTTATGACGATTGGTATTCACTTTACTTGTTGATTTTGCTATCAGGTCGGAATTTTGCCAAAAATCTAGAGTAAAACATCTATTTTTGATAAATAAATCTTCGTTTTTGATTGTTTTCACATTATTTCATCTCTATTCGCGCAATAATTTGCCCGTATTGAGCGAAATCGATTATTTCCCTCGCCCTACATCTTGCGTTCGCGCAAACCATCGCTAAAAACAACAACAACCTTTTAAGGAACATTTTATGTTTGGCATATTTCGTCCCGCTGCTCATACAGAGCGTCTGCCTGACGGGCAGACAGACTCTGTATATAAGCGCATGCGCTGGCAACTTTTTCTCGGTATTTTCTTTGGTTATGCCGGTTACTACCTGGTACGTAAAAACTTCAGTCTGGCAATGCCTTTCTTAATTGAAGAATACGGTTACAGCCGCGGTGATCTGGGTGTGGCTCTTGCGGCTGTTTCCATTGCGTATGGTTTGTCCAAGTTCCTGATGGGGAGTGTGTCAGACCGTTCTAACCCGCGTTATTTCATGGCTGCCGGTTTGACGATGTCGGCCCTGGTGATGTTGTGCTTTGGTTTTATGCCATGGGCAACCAGCAGTATTACCGCGATGTTTATTCTGTTGTTCCTGAACGGTTGGTTCCAGGGCATGGGGTGGCCTGCCTGTGGTCGGACGATGGTGCACTGGTGGTCACGTAAAGAGCGTGGTGAATTAGTTTCGGTTTGGAACGTCGCGCATAACGTGGGTGGTGGTTTGATTGGCCCGATGTTCCTGTTGGGTTTATGGGCCTTCAATGATGACTGGCGCACCGCGTTTTACGTGCCTGCGTTCTTCGCGTTGTTGGTTGCAGCTTTCACATTAATCGCAATGCGTGATACACCGCAGTCTTGTGGTCTGCCTTCAATTGAAGAGCATAAAAACGATTATCCTGATAACTATGACGAATCACATGAGAAAGAGATGACCGGTAAGGAAATCTTCTTCAAGTATGTGTTTAACAATAAATTATTGTGGTTCATTGCGATTGCTAATGCCTTCGTTTATCTGATCCGTTATGGGGTATTGGACTGGGCACCGGTCTATCTGAGTGAAGTCAAAGATTTCACGGTAGATAAATCATCTTGGGCTTACTTCTTATACGAGTGGGCTGGTATTCCTGGCACATTACTGTGTGGTTGGATGTCAGATAAATTCTTTAAAGGTCGCCGTGCACCAGCAGGTATCTTATTTATGTCACTGGTGACGATTGCGGTATTGGTTTATTGGTTTAACCCTCCGGGCAATCCAATTATCGATATGACAGCACTTGTTGCTATCGGCTTCCTTATTTATGGCCCGGTTATGCTTATCGGTCTGTATGCACTTGAGCTGGCTCCGAAGAAAGCGGCGGGTACGGCTGCAGGCCTTACTGGTCTGTTTGGCTATCTTGGTGGTGCGGTAGTGGCAAATATCGTATTAGGTTATACCGTTGACCACTTTGGCTGGGATGGCGGTTTCATGGTGCTGACTTCAGCATGTGGCTTAGCCATCTTCTTCCTGGTGTTGGCAATGGTTGGCGAGAACAGTGTTCATGCTAAGCGCGACCTTGAGAATGCACAGCAAAATGCATGATTGAGATCGCCGTCATTGGCATCTTGCTAATGCTGTAGGTAATATGACAGGGCTTCGCATTCGCGGAGCCTTGTTGCAACCAGGAGCTGCGTTAGCCGTGAAGCAGAGCAAACGTCATCAGGAAATCATCGATATCGTTAAAACCCAAGGCTATGTCAGCACTGACGACCTAGTTGAACGTTTTAAGGTAAGCCCTCAAACTATTCGTCGTGATCTCAATGATCTGGCTTCGGAAAATAAAATTCGCCGTCACCATGGCGGTGCGACGATCCCATCCAGTTCCGAAAACACCTCCTACACAACCCGTAAAGTCATGCAGTTGGCGGAAAAAGATCGCATCGCGATGGCGATGGTTAAACATATCCCTGACGGAGCGACGCTGTTTATTGATATAGGTACCACCCCGGAAGCCGTTGCGCGTGCCTTGCTGAATCATAATGATCTACGCATTGTGACCAATAACCTCAATGTCGCCAGTGTGCTGACCGGCAAGGCGGATTTCCGGGTTATTCTGGCGGGTGGCGAAGTGCGTAACCGGGATGGTGGTATTGTCGGTGAAGCGACACTGGACTTTATTTCTCAGTTTCGTCTCGATTTCGGCATTATGGGGATCAGCGGTATCGATCTTGATGGCTCATTATTGGATTTTGATTATCACGAAGTACGTGTAAAACAAGCGATTATTGAAAACAGCCGCTGTGTCATGCTGGGTGTTGACCATACCAAGTTTGGTCGTAATGCGATGGTCAACCTGGGGGATATCAGCCAGATTGATATGCTATTCACCGATGATCAACCGCCTGAAGAGCTGATCAAGCACCTGCAGGAAAATGACGTTCATACTGAAATTGTTGGCTAACTAACCCATACCTTGCTATTTCATGTCAGGAAGTCGGTTTGGTCGATGACACCATGATCGAATGTGCACATTATTAGTGAATGCCAGTGCGAACGATTAACGGTATTTATGAAGAAACGGGCTACCAGAGATGGTGGCCCGTTTTTTTTCGCCATACTACTCTGCATTAGGATCAATACAGAACCACTATAATTGAAATATTCACTCGCTACGTTCATGTAACAAATCGAAAACAAAAATGGTGATCTTTAATGGGATGTTCGCTATTATGCTCGAAAGTGAACTTAATCGAGCATTTTGGGCTCGTTTGATTTCGAATTGTCAGTGTGATGAGAAAGGTAACGGCATGACGGCAGAAAACGAACATATCTTAGATGTAATTGTTGTGGGTGGTGGTATCAATGGTGCAGGTATTGCTGCCGATGCTGCCGGCCGGGGACTGAATGTCGGCTTATATGAGGCTGATGATTTCGCGTCTGCCACGTCGTCTGCCAGCTCTAAGTTGATCCATGGTGGTCTGCGGTATTTAGAGCATTATGAGTTTCGCTTGGTCGGGGAAGCCCTGGCCGAGCGTGAAGTACTATTACGTAAAGTCCCGCATATTGCTCGTCCGATGCGTTTCCGTTTGCCGCACCGTCCTCATCTTCGTCCGGCCTGGATGATCCGCGCCGGTCTGTTTCTTTATGATCACCTGGGCAAACGTACTACCTTACCTGGCAGCCACGGCCTGAAGTTTGGCCCAGATTCGGTCTTAATACCTGAAATCACCAAAGGCTTTGAATACTCTGACTGCTGGGTTGATGATGCGCGGTTAGTGGTACTGAATGCGATGGAAGTGGCGGAAAAAGGCGGGGAAGTGCGCAACCGCTGCAAAGTTGAAAAAGCGGTACGAGATGGGGATTTATGGGTAGTGACAGTGCGCGATGTGCTGACCAACCAAACCTTTGTTCGTAAGGCACATGCTTTGGTGAATGCGGCGGGTCCCTGGGTGAAAGCTTTCTTTGATCAGAGCATGGAAGAAAATTCCCCGCGCAATATCCGTTTGATTAAAGGTTCGCACATCGTCGTGCCGCGTGCCCATGATGAACCTCAGGCATATATTCTGCAGAACGAAGACAACCGCATTGTTTTTGTGATCCCGTATCTTGATCGCTTCTCGATTATTGGCACCACCGATGTGGAGTATCAGGGTGACCCACGTGAAGTTGCGATTGATGACAATGAAATCGACTATTTGCTGAAGGTCTATAACGGACACTTCGTAAAGACATTAAACCGTGATGATGTGGTGTGGACCTACAGCGGCGTGCGTCCGTTGTGTGATGATGAATCCGACTCGCCACAAGCCATTACCCGTGACTACACGCTGGAATTAGATCAGGAAGGGAGCAATGCGCCCTTACTGTCAATCTTCGGCGGCAAGCTGACGACATATCGCAAGCTGGCTGAAGCGGCAATGACCAAACTGACCCCGTTTTTTCCGCAAGTAGGACAAGCCTGGACTGCAAGTTCATACTTGCCGGGTGGTGAAGCGAATTTTGATGGTCAGCAGCTGGCCCGCCAGTTGCTGCAGCAATGCCCATGGTTAACGGCACTCACCAGCGAGCGGATGGCGACTAACTATGGTACTCGCGCATTAGCATTGCTGGAAGGGGTGGGTTGCGAAGCTGATATGGGGCAGCACTTTGGTGAAGGCTTATATGCCAAAGAACTGGATTACATGATTGAGCACGAATTTGTGCTGTCTGAAATCGACGCGTTATGGCGCCGCAGCAAGCTTGGCCTGTATCTCAATGAAGAGCAGATCAGTGCCGTGACACAATATATTGCCGAGAAAGTCCGGGATAGCGGGGCAAAGGGTAAAATCCGGCCGGAAGTGGCTGCCTAGCTATTGCTGGTATAGCCTCGCTGGTCTCGTTACCTGTCGTTATTATGATAAAAAAAGCGCTCACTGAGCGCTTTTTTGTGTTTGCTTGGTATGTTGAATACTGAAAACGTTACTGATAGAGGTATTTCGTAAACAGCAATTCGGTCAGGAGCTTCTGGTTCGTCTCGCGGATCAACAGTTCATTGACCTTGTTCAGGCACTCCTGGCGGATCTCTTCACGTCCAGCCAAAGACTTCACTTTTACTTCTGGCTGCTGGCCGATGATGTGAATGATGGCATCGCGGATCAGGGGGGAATGGTGTTCCACTTTTGATATGAGATCCGGATCTGACACCATCAAATCAATTTGTAAGCGCAGATAACCGAGCTTCTTACCCTGAGTCACGTAGTTGGTCGTGATGTCGGGTGATAACGTGTAATAGCTGTATTGTGGCATTAGTGGCGTCGCATCTTCCGCCGCAGCATGATGAGAAGCCAGGGAGCTGACAAGAAGTAAAGTTAAGCCGAAGACTTTTGATTTCATCATTACACTCATAGGGTTATCTTAATTTGCCGCAATGAATTGCTATCTTTCGATCGTAACGATATTCGTATCCGTTACAGCTTGCTACAATAGTGTTTCTTCATGGTAATAAATTAACAGCATTCTACCAAGTTCTTTTCATGTTCGGCTGGTAGAATTTGTATTGGAAAGATGTCGAAATTCAAACAGTTGTATAAACCCTTGTTGGATAGCGCCCGTTGGCAGTCTCCAGAGGCCGTGGCACTAGAGGGGACAGAGTTTGGGCATTGGTTGCTTGAACCTGATTCATTATCGCGTCGTTTTGAGCGACATTGTGACACATTTACTGTTTCTCTGCTCGAACAGCAGAAAATAGATAAATCTTTCTTATCAGATGATGAGCGAGCCTTGCTCGGGGATACTGAGTGCCTGATGCGTAAGGTTGTGTTGCGGGGCGATGGCCAGCCGTGGGTGTTTGCTCGTACCTTAATCCCGCTATCAACACTGACCGGGCAGGAGCGTGATCTTGAGCAGTTAGGCGAGATACCATTAGGGTTCAGAGTCTTTACTGATAGCAGTGCGCGTCGTGACGCGCTTGTGGTGGCAAATGTTGGCACTGAGGATAAGCCTCTGTGGGCACGGCGTTCGCGTTTATGGATAAATGATAAACCTTTGCTGGTGGCCGAATTATTTCTGGCGCAGGCACCGGTTTACTCAAAGGAGAGCCAATGTTAGCGATGACCAAAGCGAGAGTATATTGGCAGCTTGCACGATTTGACCGCCCGATCGGGAGCTTGCTGCTGCTTTGGCCAACACTATGGGCCTTGTTTCTGGCTGCCGATGGATTGCCGGATCTGCAGGTGCTGGTGGTATTTGTGCTCGGGGTGATCTTTATGCGGGCCGCAGGCTGCGTGATCAATGACTTTGCCGATCGCAATTTTGATGGTCATGTGAAACGTACAGCTAACCGGCCGATGCCGTCGGGCAAGGTGTCAGAGCGTGAAGCGTTAGGCCTGTTTGGTCTGCTGGTCTTAGTGTCGTTCATGCTGGTGCTGACCATGAATACCCTGACTATTATGCTGTCATTTGTCGGATTATTTCTGGCGGCGGCTTATCCGTTTATGAAACGATATACCCACCTGCCTCAGCTCATCCTGGGCATGGCCTTTGGCTGGTCTATCCCAATGGCTTATGCTGCGCAAGCGGGTGAATTACCTGCCGCAGCGTGGCTGCTGTTCATTGCCAATATTCTATGGACCATTGCTTATGATACTCAGTATGCGATGGTTGATCGTGATGACGATATCAATGTCGGGATCAAATCGACCGCCATATTGTTCGGACGTTTTGATAAAATTATCATTGGCTTGCTGCAGTTAAGCGCCTTGGTGGTACTGATTGCTATTGGTCAGATGCTGGCTTTGAATCAGACTTATTATTGGTGCCTGCTTGCTGCCGCTGCGCTGTTTGTGTATCAGCAGATGTTGATCCGCAGTCGTGAAAGAGAATCATGCTTCAAGGCTTTCTTAAACAATAATTACGTTGGTATGCTGATTTGCGGCGGTATGGGGATCAGTGTGTACCTCGGCTGATAGCCAGTTAACTCGATGAAGAAGCGCCTTATGGCGCTTTTTTTGTGCCAGGTCTTCTGGTTTGGCGGATGGGGACCGCTTTATGAGCTTGGGGTTACCAGCAAGTCAAAAGGTTGGGAAGGTGTTCAGCTTATTGGGCTTTGGGGTTGCTGCAGGTCAAAAGCTTATATAGCTGTACACCTTACAGAGCTTTGGGTCACCAGTAAGTCAAAAGCTGAATAACCCAGAGGATGTGGGACGTTAACGGCAAGAAAAAAGCTGGCAGTAAGCCAGCTTTGAAAGGGTATTCTCGGTATCGAGCTTCTAGAATCTTGCCACCCTCTACTCGTTATTTACTTGCTTCTCATCCCGGTTGATGACTGCCTGAATCGTGAGCTTCACCTCTGGCGATACCAGTGCGGCTAACTGATCGGCCAGGTTTTCAACGGGGCGAGATACCGCATGGCACTCATCGTTGAGGTAGCCTTCACGGCGCAGGGTCTTCACCAGAATGGCAAATACCCCTTTATCAAAGAACTCGGGGGCATTGATGCCGTGCAAGCGGCTCAGACGCTGGGCCATCATCTGGCTTTGCTGTTCCAATTCACTCTTCATCATCTGCGGTTCGGCACATAACAGGGTCAGGGTAATGCTATAGCGCTGCAACGTCTCGGTGATCGTACGGGCTAACAGCTGTAGTGGTCCGATACGGGCACTATTGAGTGAAATATTCAGACCATCACTTAATAGCAGGCGCTGGCGAACCAGCTCCTGGATCAGCGAATCAATTACCTCATCCAGCTCTTGTGTTTCATAGCGCAGGAACAGTTCTGCCTTGAGGAACGGATACAGCCGTCCAACCTGTTGATGGATTTCATCAACAGTCAGACTTTGATATTGAATTACAATATGGGCAATCAGTGATGGCAGCGCAAACAGGTGAATGATGTTATTGCGATAATAGGTCATCAATATTGATTGCTGACGGTTAAGCGAGACGACATCTCCCAAACTGTCACGTTCAACAATGAATTTATCCATCGCGAGAGCATGCTCGACCAGTGCTTTGGCATCGTCTTCCGGAACGGTGCTCTGGCTGGAATACGGCGTATTGCGCAGAATTTGCAGATAACTGTCGATCTGCTGTTCCAGCTCTTCGCGACTTAATGCGCGCTGGCGCGATGACAACAGTGCCAGTGCACACAAGGTCAGGGCATTGGTTGCTGCCGCATCGTTGATATGGGTCATCATCTTCGTTGCCAGCTGATTGACCACAGGGTTCATCCAGCTAGGTTTTTGCGGCTCGATGGGATCAATGTCATTGTGCCAGTCAGGTACATTATCATTGAGATATTGGTTAAGCGGGATAGGCTCACCAAAGTTTACATATCCCTGCCCCAGATTACGTAGCTTACGCAAAGTACGCAGAACCTGACCGACGTTTTCTTTTTCTTTGCGTTTACCGCGCAGCTCATTGGCATAGGTTGCCACTTCCATCACGTGTTCGTAACCGATATAGACCGGCACTAAGGTGACCGGACGGTTAAGACCGCGCAGCATGGCCTGAATAGTCATCGACAGCATGCCGGTTTTAGCAGGCAGCAAACGACCGGTACGGGAACGGCCACCTTCACTGAAGTATTCTACCGAGTAACCTTTGGAAAAAAGTTCAGCCAGGTATTCGCGAAACACGGTGGAATAGAGGCGATTTCCTTTAAAACTGCGGCGAATAAAGAACGCGCCAGCACGGCGGAAAAAAGGACCTGCCGGGAAGAAGTTCAGGTTAATGCCCGCCGCAATGTGTGGAGGGACCAGACCTTCCTCATACAGTACATAAGACAATAGCAGGTAATCCATATGGCTGCGGTGACAAGGTACATAAACGATTTCATGACCGTCTTGTGCCAATTTACGCACCCGCTGGGCATTGTGGATATTGAGCCCTTGATACAGTTTGTTCCACAGCCAGCCAAGGAAGCGTTCGGCTCGTTTGATCAGTGAATAAGAAAAATCAGCCGCAATTTCTTCCATCATATCGATGGCTTCTTTACGGACTTTTTCAATCGGCACATCCCGGCTCTGGGCTTCTTCTCTTACGACTTTCTCAATCGCTTTTGAAGCCAGCAAACGCTTAAACAGTGCCTGGCGATCAGGCAGGCGGGGCCCTGAAGCGGCAATTTTCTGACGAGAGAAATGAATTTTTGCGACCCGCGCCAGTTTATGGGCAATAGCGTCATCGGTGCCGTGGTTGTCTGCCATGTAACGCAATGATACCGGCGTGCTCAGGCGTACCAGGCAGTCACGGCCATGACCTAGAATGGCCGTGAATTTTTCCGGGCCGTTGAGCGGATGCAGGATAGGACCGCGGTGACTTTCTTTACCGGGCTTACGCCCCCATAAAATCGATGCAGGCACCAGCTGGATATCCAGCTCAGCATCCTGTTTGTGCTGCTCCAGCAACTCGATAAAAAGATCGATAGATTCTTGCGGTAATTCACCATTGGTACCAAAAATACTGGGGCCATTGGCGATATACACATAGCGGGGGAATTGTCGGTCGCCAATCACCAGCGGAGATAGCGGATCCGGTAATCCCAGCTCCTGGGTACTGCTGCGCAGGGTCATCAAATCGGTGTTAGACCGAAATGGTAATATGTAGATAATTGGTCGCTCTAAGTCCAACTCCAGATCTTTGACCGGATCAGAGGGAATTGAATTGGTTTTAACCAGCAGAGAAAGCGGCAAATTCAGTAATTTTTGGTAGATTTTCTGCCAACTTGACATATCTTTTACTAGCCTCGAATTCTTAATGCGTGGCTAGGATAGCAGAAAATAATGACTCTCATGCAGCGAAAATGCGAGATATCATCGTAAAGTCATCATATTAATGATGTTTCCCGTTAATTATTTATTCCGTTAATCCACTCTTCCCGATTGGGGACATGACGAGGTTAGCAAGGACGGATGTTTGCAACGATGGACCGGGTTCTAACCGGGCGATTGTTTATGCTTCTTCGCCAAATTGTTCTTTTCGTAAACAATTGCCTTTTCAAGCTCGTAAACACTGGATATACTCACAGTGAACTGTATAAACAAACAGGTGAGTCATGAAGCCGTTAACGCCGCGCCAACAAGAAGTCTTTGATTTAATCAAAGCAAAAATTGAAGATAGTGGGATGCCGCCAACACGTGCTGAAATTGCTCGTGAACTTGGCTTTCGTTCTGCTAATGCAGCTGAAGAGCATTTAAAAGCCCTGGCACGTAAAGAAGTGATTGAAATCATACCGGGTGCCTCCCGGGGTATTCGGGTGCTGGTCAACAATAATGAGCCACAAGAGCACGGGTTGCCTTTGATTGGCCGTGTTGCTGCCGGTGAGCCGATCCTGGCTCAGGAACATGTAGAAACCCATTACGATGTCGATCCGGCCTTGTTCAAACCTCGCGCCGATTTTCTGTTGCGGGTCAATGGCATGAGCATGAAAGATATCGGTATTATGGATGGTGATTTACTGGCTGTACATAAAACCCAGGACGTCCATAATGGCCAGGTGGTGGTTGCCCGTGTTGACGATGACGTCACCGTAAAACGGCTGGATAAGCAAGGTGCTCAGGTGCTGTTGCACGCTGAGAATGAAGAGTTCGAGCCGATTGTTGTCGATCTTGAGCACCAGCAGCTAACGATCGAAGGCATTGCCGTCGGTGTTATACGTAACGCTGACTGGATGTAGTTCGTTGCAAGACTAATGACTAATGCTTCCCGTTACGCCATGCGTAACGGCTCGGTAATGGACTTGCCCTGGGTGAGTCCATGAGTTGCTTTTGTCCATTGGATAATCATTGTCCACGCTGGTCTTCTTGGCAGCGTTGGATCGCCAAAATGCCCAAATTTAAATACCGACTTACACCTGTTCTGATCCATGTTCGTCTGTAGATCTCCCTCGCTCCATTCATTTATCTCTGCTTTATCATCGATTGGCACACGCATACCTCTGTTATCCCCGTTTTATTATTTGTCGGCAATTCTTTGCTCATTTCTCTGATCTTGTCCTAAGTTGAATGTAAATAAAGTGTTAAATGCCACTTGATGTGCTGATGCACTTATTTATCCATGGTGTCTTATGGGTGAATGTTTTCTTTGACCAGTTCTTGATGAATGTCAGGATGACAGAGGGAGGGATCAGGGTGATAATTCGCCAACTGATCAGCACAATGATGGTAGGTTTTTGGGCACTACCCGCTGCTGCCGAAACGGAAAGTATGCGATTGAACATGACGCAAGGGGTAACTCAGGTTAGCCAGCAAGTGTTTGATCTGCATATGACCATTTTCTACATCTGTGTCGTCATAGGGATTGTGGTTTTTGGTGTCATGTTCTGGGCCATTCTTCATCATCGTAAATCCCGCGGTGCCGTTGCTGCTTCGTTCCACGAAAGTACCAAGGTCGAGATCATCTGGACCATTATTCCTTTTGTCATCCTGATCGTGATGGCTGTTCCGGCAACGAAAACCTTGCTAGCCATGGAAGATATCTCCAAATCCGATCTCACCATTCAAATTACCGGTTCGCAATGGAAGTGGCATTACCGCTATTTCAACGAAGATATTGATTTTTATTCACTTCTCGCGACATCTCCGGCGCAAATCGATAATACCCGCGAGAAACGTGAAAATTATTTGTTGGAAGTGGATCGTCCGTTAGTGTTGCCAATTGGCCAGAAAGTGCGCTTCCTGATCACCTCGCAAGATGTGATCCACTCCTGGTGGATCCCGGATTTTGCTGTTAAGAAAGACGCCAATCCAGGCTTTATCAATGAAGCCTGGACCCGCATTGATAAGCCGGGCATTTATCGTGGCCAATGTGCAGAGTTGTGCGGTAAAGACCATGGTTTCATGCCGATTGTGGTGATTGCAAAACCTCAGGCTGAGTATGAAGAGTGGCTGCAAATGACCAAAGTGACTCAGCAGCAAACCCGTGAAGAAGAGCAGCGCTTACTGGCGATGGAAATGTCAATGGATGAGCTGATGGGAGTAGGAGAAAAAACCTATATCGCACGTTGTGCCATGTGTCATCAGCCAAATGGTCAGGGTATTCCCGGGGCTTTCCCGGCGCTGGCGGGCGAGGGTGTGGCGGCCGATGCGGACAAGCAATTAGAACATATCAGTGTGGTAGTTCATGGTCGTGCCGGTACTGCAATGCAGGCTTTTGGTCCGCAATTAGGTCTGAAGGAGCTGGCTGCGGTGATCACGTACGAGCGTAATGCCTGGGGTAACAATACGGGCGATACGGTACAAGCTGCCGAAGTGCAGGCAGTGCTTAACGGTGAAGATCTATAAGGGGCGATGATTGATGACGGATATGTTACGCGAGCAGGCGGAAGTAAAAGAAACGGAAACCCATCACACCCACGCCCCTCATCAGACCGGTTTTAAGCGCTGGCTGTTTACCACCAATCACAAAGATATTGGTTCGCTCTACCTGATGTTCAGCTTTGCCATGTTCCTGACTGGCGGGGCGATGGCGATGGTGATCCGGGCCGAGTTATTCCAGCCGGGTCTGCAGCTGATTGAGCCTAACTTCTTTAACCAGATGACCACTATGCATGGTCTGATCATGGTATTCGGGGCGGTAATGCCGGCCTTTACCGGGCTGGCAAACTGGATGATCCCGCTGATGATTGGCGCGCCGGATATGGCACTGCCGCGAATGAACAATTGGAGCTTTTGGATCCTGCCTTTTGCCTTTGCCATGTTACTGTCGTCGCTGTTTCTTGAAGGGGGCGGGCCAAACTTCGGCTGGACCTTCTATGCTCCGCTCTCGACGACATTCAGCCCGCAAAGTACCGGGCTGTTTGTGTTCTCTGTCCATATTATGGGGATCAGCTCGATCATGGGGGCAATCAATGTGATTGTCACGATTATCAATTTGCGGGCACCGGGCATGACCTATATGAAAATGCCGCTGTTTGTCTGGACCTGGCTGATCACCGCGTTTCTGCTGATTGCGGTGATGCCGGTACTGGCTGGTGCGGTGACCATGATACTGACCGATAAGTTCTTTGGAACCAGTTTTTTTGATGCCGCCGGCGGGGGCGATCCGGTGATGTTCCAGCATATCTTCTGGTTTTTCGGTCACCCGGAAGTCTACATCATGATTTTACCCAGCTTCGGCATCATATCGGCGATTGTACCTGCGTTTTCCCGTAAGAAGCTGTTTGGTTACAGTTCGATGGTGTATGCCACCGCCTCGATTGCCGGGCTGAGCTTCCTGGTCTGGGCGCACCATATGTTTACGACCGGTATGCCCGTTGCTGCCGAGTTGTTCTTTATGTACTGCACCATGCTGATCTCGGTGCCGACCGGGGTAAAGGTCTTCAACTGGGTCGCCACGATGTGGCGCGGCTCGCTGACCTTTGAAATCCCGATGATGTTTGCCATTGCTTTTATCGTGCTGTTTACCATCGGTGGCTTTTCCGGCCTGATGCTGGCCATTACTCCGGTCGATTTCCAGTATCACGATACCTATTTTGTGGTGGCCCACTTCCACTATGTGCTGGTATCGGGCGCCATCTTCTCGATCATGGCGGCGGCTTATTATTGGTTGCCGAAATGGACCGGTCACATGTTCGATGAACGGCTGGCGAAGTGGCATTTCTGGTGCTCGGTGGTGTCGGTCAATATTCTGTTCTTCCCGATGCATTTCCTGGGGCTGGCGGGGATGCCGCGCCGTATTCCTGATTACGCGTTGCAGTTTGCCGATGTGAATGCGGTGGTCAGTATCGGCGGCTTTATGTTTGGCCTGTCGCAGCTGATCTTTTTGTGGGTGGTGATTAAATGCGTCAGGGGCGGAGAGCCAGCCGCCGCCAAGCCTTGGGAAGGTGCCGAAGGGCTGGAATGGACGGTGGATTCACCCGCGCCGCACCATACTTTTTCGACCCCGCCCAAAATCGATTAAGTAAAGGAACGTGATATGAGCCAGCAGCCAGAGCAGATCCCACCTGATCATGAGAAGCCGTCAGGCCATCGCGGAAAACAACGCTCGCTGTGGTCCCTGGTGCTGATGGCGGTGTTGATGTTTGGTTTTGCCTTTGCCTTGGTGCCGCTGTATGACGTGTTTTGCGATATTACCGGGATCAATGGCAAAACGGCGAATACGCCGACAACCCAGATCCGGCAAGTTGATCGCGGGCGGGAAGTCACGGTGGAATTTGTCGCTTATATCAATCCGGGGATGGATTGGATATTCGAGCCGCAAATCACCCGTGTGGTGGTTAACCCGGGTCAGATCCAGACCATTAAGTATACGGCCCGTAATCTGACGGCGAACAGCTCGGTTGGGCAGGCGGTACCCTCGGTATCGCCCGGCCAGGCAGCCCGTTATTTCAATAAGATTGAGTGTTTTTGCTTTAACCATCAGCCACTGGAGGCAGGGGGATCTGCCGAGCTGCCATTGGTCTTTTATATCGATCCGGAATTGCCGGAAGAGATAAGCACCCTGACCCTGGCTTACACGCTCTATAACGCCCAGCCGGAGAGCACGGCACAAACGCAATGAGGTTGAAGATGTCCAATCCAGACACAGAGCATGATCAATCCATCCATCAGCCCCATGAGCATTATTATGTGCCGGCAGCGAGTATCTGGCCGATCGTCGGGGCGGTGGCGCTGTTTCTTATCGCCCTCGGCGCCGGGGCAACGGTCGGTGGTCTGTTCGGTGGCCAGGGGCCATGGATCCTGCTGGCAGGGGTGGGTTTACTGCTGTTTATGCTAACGGGCTGGTTCCGCGATGTGATCCGGGAGTCGATGGGCGGACTGTACAGTGCCCAGATGGATCGCTCGTTTCGCCAGGGCATGAGCTGGTTTATTTTTTCGGAAGTGATGTTCTTTGCCGCTTTTTTTGGCGCGTTGTTCTATGCCCGGATGATTGCCGTGCCCTGGCTCGGCGGGGCCGGTAATAATGAGATGACCAGCGCAATATTGTGGCCGGAATTTATCGCGCAGTGGCCGTTGCTGACCACCCCGGGCGGCACACAAACCCAGGCCATGGGGCCGATCGGTCTGCCGTTGTATAACACCCTAATCCTGCTTATTTCCTCTGTCACCGTCCACATCGCTCATACAGCCCTGGAGCAAGATAAACGCTCCCGGGTCACCCTGTTTTTATTGTTAACGGTGCTGTTAGGCGGCTTATTTGTTTACCTGCAGGGTATCGAGTATGTCCATGCTTACCATGAAATGGGGCTGACCCTTGATGCCGGGATCTATGGCAACACCTTCTTCCTGCTGACCGGTTTCCACGGTATGCATGTGACCTTAGGCACCATCATTTTATTCATTGTCTGGTGCCGGATATTGAAAGGCCATTTTTCTGCAGAGCAGCATTTTGCCTTCCAGGCTGGCGCCTGGTACTGGCACTTTGTCGATGTAGTTTGGCTGTGCCTGTTTGTGTTTGTTTACATACTTTAGGGGCGAGTGGCGAGTGGCGAGTGACTAGTTTCTAGGGGCGAGATTCTAGGTTCTAGGGGCGAGTTTCTAACTTCTCGACTCTCGATTCTCGGTACTAGATCCTCGATTCTGAACTCAATATGGCCTTGGGTTTGGCTCGATAACGCCAGTGGCCAAGGCAACCAACAGAATGGCAAATGCGATGACGGAAAAGACGATTCGGCGGCCCAGATAATGTGAGGAAGGTTTTTTTGCCGGGTTGCTTTTTAGCATCACCGGCAAGGCCCGGAACAGATTCAGCACAATGAAGATCAGCTGGCAGACGATGATGGCTTTGATGAGCATGGCGTCTCCGGAACATAAGGATAAGTATGCGAAGGATCGGATTCATACTTTTTACTGTGGCGGTAATGCTGACATTGGTCAAGTTAGGCTGGTGGCAATTGTCTCGCGCCGAGGAAAAAGAAGCCCTGAATACCGTGCTGGAACGTCGCAGTGAACAGGTTTATTACAGTTTGGCCAGCTTGCCGGATGATCCGCGCTGGTATGGCTTAACCCTTCATGGCCGGTTCGATCACAGCAAAGCCGTCTTGCTTGATAATCAGTTATATCGCGGTCAGCCGGGTTACCACCTGTTGTATCCATTTGTTGTTGATGATGGCTGGCTGCTGGTGAACCTGGGCTGGATTGCGGCACCGGTTTACCGTGAACAAATGCCGATCCTGCCTGAGCATCATGGAGAGTTACGTATTTCCGGTGTCATTGCTCCGCCCTCACAGCTCATTGAACTGGCGGCAGAGCCATTAGGGGAGAGCTGGCCGCTGCGGGTACAAAATCTTCATCTTGACCAACTCTCACATCAGATGCAATTGCCGCTGCTACCGTGGATATTGCAGATCGATCCCGACAATGCGGTGGCATTACAACAAACCTGGATCCCGGTCGTGATGGGACCGCAAAAGCACTATGCCTATGCTTTGCAGTGGTTCCTGCTGGCAGTTGCAGTTTCAGGGCTGGCGTTCTGGTGGCTAAAAAGGAGTCGTGTATGAAGAAACATGGAATGTTATTGCTGCTACTCGGGGTCTTTCTGCTGCCCTTGCTGCTGGCCAAAATAGTACTGGATCTCAATTGGTATCAGGGGGGAGTTACCAATCGCGGTCAGCTGCTGGCTTCCCCGCTGGCATCCAACTGGCTGACGGAACCCGGTAAATGGCAGCTGGTATATTTGTTGCCACAATCATGTGATGAGTTATGTCAGGGGGCGCTGTTTAATCTGCGCCAGGTTCCGCAGGCTATCGGCGCTGATCGGGACCGCGTCAGCAGTGTGGTGCTGGTGGCTGAGCAGCCAGCCTCATTTATATCAGACCAAGTGGTTCAATCTCAGGCTGCGAACCGAAAGCAGACGGTTATGCCGGATCCAACAGATACACAGGCGCTAACCGAGGGCTTGCAGCTGATGAGGGTACCTGATCATGTGGTGGCTCAGATCGAGACGCTGGAATATGGTACCGCAGCGATTTATCTCGCCGATCCCCTCGGGAACGTGATGATGGCCTACCCGTTAGCGCAAGGCAAAACGGCTATTCTGGCGCAGGGAAAAGATCTGCTGCGCGATTTGAAACGGCTGTTGAAAGTCTCAAGGATAGGTTAAGCCCATGCCATTATTCAGATTCAAGTCTCTCATCTATCTGACCTTTATCTTGTCTTTGTGCGTTATCGCATTGGGCGCCTATACCCGTCTGACGGAAGCCGGACTAGGCTGTCCTGACTGGCCCGGCTGTTATGGCTTTCTTTCGGTACCACAAAGCAGTGAGCAGCAATTGCTGGCTCAGCTGGCCTTTCCGGATGCACATGTTGAGGTGGACAAGGCCTGGAATGAAATGGTTCATCGCTATTTTGCGGGCTGCTTAGGCCTGCTGATCCTGGTGATAAATGTCATTGCCTGGCGACGTCCCGCGACGCCAAAACTGTTACCCGCCTTGCTACTGGGCACCGTTATTTTCCAGGCTTTGCTGGGAATGTGGACGGTCACTCTGGTTCTGATGCCTGTGGTGGTGATGGGGCATCTGCTTGGCGGCTTTACCACCGCTTCTTTATTGCTACTACTGGCGTTAAGAGTCCGCCAGCAAGAGATCCTGCACCAGTTACCGCGAGCGTCTTTATCACGCCAGTCATTTTCGTCGCCGCAATTACTTTCGCAATCACAGTCATTGCCGGCGTTACAGGCTATGGCGCTGGTGGCGTTGCTGATGGTCGCAGGGCAGATCGCCCTGGGGGGCTGGACAGCGGCAAACTATGCCGCCGTCGCCTGTACTCAATTGCCGATTTGTGAAGTGGACTGGCTGCTGCACTTTGATATGAGCGCCTTTGAACCGATCCAGCCGGAACATGACAGTTATCAATATGGGGTACTGAATTACCATCAGCGCGTCTCGATCCATGTCGCCCACCGGATCGGTGCCATGGTGACGACCATCGTCCTTGTGCTGTTGATGTGGCGTTTATGGCGGCAATCAGTACCGCGTCGGTATGGGGTGGGGGTAGGTATTGCCCTTGCCTTGCAGCTTTGTCTGGGGATCACCAATGTGGTGGCGAGTCTGCCGCTGTTGGTGGCCGTAGGACATAATCTGGTCGGGGCGATCCTGTTACTGATCCTGGTCGCGACTAATCATCATCTTTATTGCTGGCGCGATGTTCAGCGCTACTCGGACAAATTAGCACCGGAGGGCAGAAGCCATGGCTAAATCTCAGCTGTTAGGAAATGCCGGGAGCACAGCTGCCAGCAAACCCACCGCTCAATCCAGGGCGGCACCCTTAAAGAGGGCAAAACCGGCGTTATGGCGTGATTATCTCACCATGACCAAACCGAAAGTGGTGGCAATGTTGCTGCTGACCGCTTTGGTTGGAATGTGCCTGGCGGTCCCTGGGATCCCTCCCGCAAAAGAGGTTGTACTCGGGTTGATGGGGATCGGTTTTCAGTCAGCGGCGGCAGCGGTGTTTAATCATGTACTGGATCGCCGTTTAGATGCTCAAATGGCGCGTACTTATCATCGTCCATTAGCCAAAGGACGGGTAGCGACGTATAAAGCGGTGTTATTTGCCTCCAGCTTAATGGTGCTGGGTTTTGTTATGCTGCTGGCATTAAACGCTCTGACGGCTTGGTTAACCATGGCCAGTCTGGTGGGGTATGCGGTGGTTTATACCGTGTGGTTAAAACATGCCACCCCCCAGAATATCGTGATCGGCGGCTTGGCAGGGGCAGCGCCACCGTTGCTGGGTTGGACGGCGGTGACCGGGCTGCTTGATCCGCACGCCCTGTTACTGGTGATGCTGGTCTTTAGCTGGACCCCGCCGCACTTTTGGGCGTTGGCGATCCACCGCAAAGATGATTACGCCAAAGCTGGTATTCCGATGTTGCCGGTGACGCACGGTATTGAATTTACTAAAACAATGGTGCTGCTCTATACCGTGATCCTGTTTGTAGTTGGTTTGCTGCCCTGGCTGACAGGCATGAGCGGAGGCTTATATCTGATTGGCAGCAGTTTACTGAATGCCGGGTTTATTGGTTATGCAGTGAAGCTGAAATTTGCCGATACGGTCGGCCATGCCTGGGCCACCTTCAAGTATTCAATCTGGCATCTCTTAGCCTTGTTTGTGGTGCTGCTGGCCGATCATTGGCTAACGGCATTGCTGTAATGGTGGTAACTCCCCGTTAATTTTCTTCCTCTAATCACTGCCGGTGGCTTTTGTCACCGGCAGCAAGTCGCTACACTGTGGTGTTATACCCAAACCACCTCAAGATACAGAGTTCAGCGAGAACTCATTGGCTTTTAGTCAAGGCAGCCATTTGAGTGAATAGTGGTTCTATTTAGATAATGGGTAACACAGAATAAAAGCCAATGACACTCGCCCTTTGGGAGCTCCTCTGGAAAATCACTTCTTCACAAAATGTGTTTGAAAGGGAACGCCATTCCTACACACATTTCGTTCGAATTGAATTCCCAGAGGAAGCTCTGAATCTCGCATCTTGAGGTGGTTTGGGTATATTTTAAACAGAATTATTCACTGATGCCGGTTGAAATGGATCGTTATCAGGCTTGGGGTTTGCAGTGCTAGCAGCGTTAAAGAATGTCTCATTACATCGTCAGGTTTTTGCGCTGGCGATCCCTATGGTGTTATCCAATATTACCGTGCCGCTTTTGGGGCTGGTTGATGCTTCGGTGATCGGCCACCTGGATCAGGCCTGGTATCTGGGTGGGGTGGCCGTGGGGGGCACGATGATCAACATGACGTTCTGGCTGCTGGGTTTTTTACGGATGGCCACGACCGGATTATGTGCTCAGGCCTATGGTGCCAGTGATAAAGATGCGCAGGCCGGGGTGTTCGTTCAGGGCATTGCCATGGCCTGGTTGCTGGCATTCGTGCTGATTGTGTTCCATCAACCGATTGCCTCGCTGGTGTTTCATCTCAGCAGTGCCAGTGAGGAAGTGAAGTTTTACGCCGAGCAGTATTTCTCCATCCGTATCTGGGGCGCGCCGGCGGCACTCGCCAACTTTGTCATCATGGGCTGGCTGCTGGGAACGCAGAATGCCCGCTCCCCGATGTGGCTGCTGATCGTTACGAATCTGGTGAATATCATCCTCGATGTGTTGTTTGTGCTCGGGTTTGGCTGGAAGGTTCAAGGTGCTGCAGCGGCTTCGGTTCTGGCCGATTACAGCGGGTTGTTACTCGGGCTGTGGTTTGTCTACCGGCATTGGCTGGCGCAGATGTTGCCCTCACTCAGAGATAAAATCAGTAGTGTGCGCCATGGCATGGGACGGCTGCTGAAACTGAATCGGGATATTTTTCTGCGTAGCTTGTGTTTGCAGCTGACGTTTGTCTTTATGACGTTTCAGGGCGCAACGCTGGGCGACAACGTGGTGGCGGCCAATGCGGTACTAATGAGCTTTCTGATGCTGGTGTCGTATGCAATGGACGGTTTTGCTTACGCCATGGAAGCCTTGGTGGGCAAAGCCATCGGGGCTAAAGATCGTGACGCCCTGGGACGTTTCCTGATTGGTACCACGTTCTGGAGCCTGATCATCTCTCTCTTGCTGACGCTGGCCTTTACGGTGTTTGGCCGTGAAATTATCGGGGTGATTTCAGATCTTCCGGCGGTACAGCAAGAGGCGATGCTGTATTTACCATGGCTGGCGGCAGTGCCGTTAGTGTCGATGTGGTGTTTCTTGCTGGATGGTATTTTCATTGGCGCGACCCGGGGCAAAGAAATGCGTAATAGCATGTTTGTCGCGGTATGTTGTTTCTTTGCTATCTGGTGGTGGTTGAGTGATTTTGGCAACCACGCCCTGTGGGGGGCGATGCTGGGTTTCATGGCAATGCGCGGAATTGGCCTGGCTGTCATATTTGCTTACCAGTGGCAAAAAAATATTTTCCTGGAACCCGCTAGTGCAAACAATTAGTTAGAATTATTCAACTGCTATTGATTATTTTTACGACAAAAAATTCTACACATCCGCTTATCGATCTGTTTAAAATGTGCACAATTGTTGAGTGGGTGATTTAGATGAAACGAACGATATTTGTTTTTTTACTGACCGTGATGGCGTTTGGATGGGGAGCCAATGCCTTGGCTCACGGGCAAGTAAAAAACCTTAAAGTGACAGCGACAGCGTACAATTCGGTACGTGCACAAACGAATTCCAATCCAACGCAAGCGGCCTGGGGTGATAAGTTAAAACCCGGAATGAAAGTGATCGCCGTCTCCCGTGATTTGCTGGGAATGGGACTGACCCGTGGCGCGAAAGTGAAAATTTCTGGGCTGCCTGGGGAGTACGTGGTGTTGGATAAAATGAACAAGCGTTGGTCACGGAAGATTGATATCTACATGGGCAAAGATATTCAGGCGGCCAGAAACTGGGGACGCCGTTCAGTGACTATCACCTTGCTTGACTCGTGAACGAATCAAATTACAAAAAAAGCCGCATGATGCGGCTTTTTTTTGTGGATAAAAGCAGAGGCGTACAAATCGAAGATTTCTGGCTTCTGCTTCTGGTCACTTAATAATACGAGTGCTCACCACGGGCGTGCTCGGTAATATCACGCACACCGGCAAGTTCACCTTCAAATTGAGCCAGCAGCTCTTTTTCAATCCCTTCTTTGAGGGTGACATCAACCATTGAACAGCCATTGCAACCACCGCCGAACTGCAGAATGGCCACACCGTCTTCAGTGATTTCTGCCAGGGAGACGTTACCACCGTGACCGGCTAGCTGCGGGTTAACCTGAGTCTGGATAACATAGTCAACGCGTTCCATCAGTGTGGCATCGTCAGACACTTTACGCACTTTGGCGTTAGGTGCCTTCAACGTCAGCTGTGAACCCATTTTGTCAGTAACAAAATCAATTTCAGCATCATCCAGGAAAGGCAGACTTAGCTCATCAAGATAAGCAGAGAATAATTCGAGCTTAATTTCAGTATCGCTCGCTTCAACCGCTTCTGGTGGGCAATAAGAGACACCGCACTCTGCATTTTGAGTCCCAGGGTTAACCACGAAAACTCGGATATTGGTACCCTCAGGCTGCTGGGCAAGAAGCTTGCCGAAGTGCTGCTGAGCGCTTTCAGAAATAGTGATCATAGACACAACGTAATACCTGACTTATTTAGTAAGATTTAACCTATTCTACTCTTAGACGTACTTTCTATCATCCCCTTATTCTCTGCAACTATGATTTCACCATCGGTTTGGGTGATTTTTGTGATCATTTCATCGTTGGCGTATAGCAGATACAGTAGATATCAACCCGCTTAACACCCTCGTGTTGCAGCAAGTGCGTGAGTTCAGTGACCGTGCTGCCGGTGGTCACCACATCATCGACAATGGCGACATGGTCAGGCAACTGCTTTGCTTTAAGTATAAAGGCTCGATACAGGTTTTTCTCGCGCTCCTTTTTCGTTAGCTGTTTCTGAACTTTAGTGTGGCGTATGCGGCAAAAGCCATGGGGAAAACACCGGCTATGGGTACTTTTGGCGATAGCCCTGGCCAAATCGCTGCTTTGGTTGAAACCTCGGGAAAGGCGGCGAAAAGGGTGCAGTGGAACCGGTAAGATGACCGGTGCAGGCTCATCGATTTGCTGTGCCAGCAGCTGGCCTAAAGGTTGTGCCAGCCAGAACTTTTTGCCGAACTTAAGCTGGTGGATCAGTTGGCGCAACGGAAAATCATATTCGCCCAGCCGGTATAACCGCTGCCATGGCGGCGGGGATGCGAGGCACTGGCCGCAATGGCTGACGGGGGCAAGGGTGGTGGCCCCACAATGCGAGCAATAAGGCGGCTGGGGAAAATTGGCCTGGCAATGATGACACCATACCCGTTCACCGGGTGATAATGGCAGATGGCACAGCTGGCATTGCTGGTTGGTCCATTGAAAGATTGATCTTAGCGATGAAGGGGATAACATCCTTGCCATCCTATTTGTGTCTCGAAGAAAGGAAGTGTAAATGACAACCACGCTACATTGGCAAACAAAAGGGCAAGGTTCGGATCTGGTTCTCATTCATGGCTGGGGAATGAACGGTGCCGTTTGGCAACAGGTACTGCCGCTGCTGACGCCGCATTTTCGGGTGCACTGGCTGGATTTGCCGGGCTATGGTCACAGTCATGAGATGCAGGTTGATAGTATTGAAGAAATGGCACACCTATTGCTTAATAAATCACCAATGTCAGCAACCTGGTTGGGCTGGTCACTGGGCGGTTTGGTAGCAACTCAGGCAGCCTTGTTAGCCCCGGAACGGGTCTCGCGTCTAGTTACGGTAGCGAGTTCCCCGAGGTTTGCGGCAGAGAACAGATGGCGAGGGATCAAACCTCAGGTGTTAGATGATTTTCGGCAGCAGTTAGGAAAAGACTTCCAGTTAACGGTAGATCGTTTTATGGCGTTGCAGGCCATGGGCAGCCCAACGGCAAGGCAGGATATTAAGCAGCTTAAGCAAGCGGTGCTGTCACGTCCGCCGCCGAATCCGGAAGCCTTATCGGTTGGCCTGCGCCTGCTGGCTGAAGTCGATTTGCGGGAACAGGTCGAGCAGATCTCCCAGCCCTGGTTACGGTTGTACGGGCGGTTAGATAGCCTGGTGCCGGTGAAAATTGCGACGGAATTAGATCAGCTGGCACCGCGGTCAGAGCGGCAAGTCTTTGCCTCGGCATCGCATGCACCTTTTATTTCTCATCCTGAGGAGTTTGTGCAAGCGTTGCGTAAATTTATCGACTAGGTCTGATTTTTGTCATGTGCGTGGGTTATCGGCAATTAATGTTTAAACTTTCTACAGCGGTTGCCGATAGTAAAAACATGGAGTTGCTCTGTTTATTCGACTAGAGAGGCCATAATGACAATAGGAAGCGTTGGCAATAATTCAACTTATTCGCCAGCATCATTACACGCGTCGGCTGCGGTCTCAGTGAAAACTGAAGAAGGGAATCAAGCGGCGGATAAAACCAGTACCGGTAAAGCAGCGAAAACGACGGTCTCTATTTCAGAGGAAGCGAAACGTCAACAAGCGGCGGAAACGGGTACACAGGCAACAAAAGCTGATGGTACCACTGAGACTGAAACGGCCGGTATAGCCGAGTCTTTTACCTATGGTGCATTGGGGATGGATCACCCCGACGAAGTGAAAAGCAATACCGATGATTTCTATACTGCCGGGCAAGTCCTGTCTGCGATAGGAACGGTTGGCGCAGTGCTGCTCGCTATCGTTTAAACCATTAGCTGATGTTCGGAGAGCCACATCAGCATGATTTTTTCACCTGTGAATGCGGGAGCACCGGCCATTGCTCCTTCTGTTAACCCACCAACCGAGCAGACTGCTCGGGATAATCGCGTGCGTGAAAAAATTGTCCCGCCAACTCAAAGTCCCGAATCGCCTCGGGAAAAGCCATTAAGCAGCGAAGAAAAGCAACTTAAAAAGCCCTCCTGGGATCCGAGTGAGCACCCTGATTACAGCGAGTTGCCACCGACAGCTGAAAAACAGTATGGCTATCAGGCTGAATTTGAACTGCTGGTTAAAGCGTTATCGGCTGATAGTTACCTGGCCGAGGTGACGGATTTAGGCTATTCGATGCATATTAAACTGCCACGCGAACTACTCGAACAGCTAGAACAAATCAACCAGACTGAACGTACCCGCGGGGTGATAGCCCATCGCTATGCCCAGGCTACGGTACCCAACCCGCCGACCGATTATCTTGTGGTGCTTTAGGTTCGAGATTCGAGTTTTTAGTTTCTAGATTTAAAAACCTAAACCTAGAAATATCTAGAGACTAGAATTATCGATCCTCGCCTCTAGATACTCGTTACTGAGACTACTTCTTCGCTTTAGCAAACGCGGCAGCAAAGGCACCGCCCATGGCATTGCCTGAGGCGTTGTTAGCGTTATTACTGTTATTACTGCTGTGGTTGCCATTGTTTGGCTTCGAGCGATTGTGCTCCTGACGCTGAGCTTGTGGCTTGCGAGCCGGTTTTTCTTGCCCTGGTTCATCGCTCATCCGCATCGACATGGCAATGCGCTTACGCGCTAAGTCCACTTCCATCACTTTGACTTTAACGATGTCACCGGCTTTGACCACTTCACGGGGATCAGAGACGAACTTGTCTGACAGCGCAGAGATATGAACCAGACCATCCTGATGGACGCCGACATCCACAAAGGCACCGAAGTTGGTGACATTGGTGATCACCCCTTCCAGAACCATTCCCGGGATCAGATCTTTCACCTCATTGACGCCTTCAGCAAACGTGGCCGTTTTGAACTCAGGGCGTGGATCGCGGCCGGGCTTGTCCAGCTCGCCGATAATATCGGTGACGGTCGGCAGACCAAATTTATCATCTACGTAATCAGCAGCTTTCAGGCTGCGCAGGAACTCGGTATTACCGATAATGGCATCCATCGGTTTGCTGTTGTTCGCTGCAATCGTTTTGACCACGGCATATGATTCCGGGTGTACCGCAGAGCTGTCGAGAGGATTCTTGCCGTTCATGATACGCAAGAAACCCGCGCACTGTTCAAAGGCTTTAGGGCCTAAACGTGCCACTTTTTTCAGGGTAGTCCGGGCTTCAAAGCGGCCGTGTTCGTCGCGATAATCCACCACGTTCTTAGCCATGGTTTTGCTTAAACCGGCGACCCGGGTTAGCAGAGCCGCAGAGGCGGTATTCACATCCACACCGACGGCGTTTACACAGTCTTCCACCACCGCATCGAGGCGTTTTGCCAGCATGCTCTGGCTGACGTCGTGCTGGTATTGGCCCACACCGATTGATTTTGGGTCGATTTTCACCAGTTCTGCCAGTGGATCTTGCAGACGGCGGCCGATAGAGACGGCACCCCGTATTGATACATCGAGGTTCGGGAACTCGTTTGCCGCCAGTTCGGAGGCGGAATATACCGATGCTCCGGCCTCGCTCACCATGACGCTCTGAATTTTCAGATCGTTATCTTTTAGTAGCTTGGCGATAAAGCTGTCTGATTCACGTGAAGCCGTACCGTTACCGATGGCAATCAGATTGACCTGATGCTTATTAAGCAGTGCCAGTATTGCTGCTTCTGACTGCGCGACCTGGCGCTGTGGCTGGTGGGGATAAATGGTCGCGATATCAACCAGCTTGCCGGTGGTATCGATCACGGCGATTTTACAACCGGTACGCAGGCCAGGATCGAGTGCCAGTGTGGTACGGGGCCCCGCAGGTGCCGACATCAGCAGATCTTTCAGATTGTCGGCAAAGACCTGCATGGCGCCCTCTTCGGCTTTTTCGCGCAGCGCGCTCATCAGCTCGGTCTCCATGTGCATTAAGATCTTAATGCGCCATGCCCAGCTGATCACCTGTTTGCGCCAGACATCAGCTGGCTGGGTGCCGAGTTTCACACCGTAGTGATCGGCAATAATCACTTCACAGTATGAGCTTCGCACGCCTTCGTCCTGATTTGGATCAGCGTTGAGAGATAACTGGAGGAAGCCTTCATTACGGCCGCGGAACATGGCAAGTGCGCGGTGTGACGGGACGTTTGTCAGTCGTTCGTTATGTTCGAAGTAATCTTTAAACTTCGCACCTTCCTGCTCTTTGCCATCGACCATGCGTGAAGTGAGTTCGGCATTGGCCTGCAGTTGGCGACGGATCTTGTCCAGCAGGCCGGCATCTTCGGCAAAGCGCTCCATCAGGATGGCACGTGCGCCATCCAGGGCTGCTTTGGTGTCGCTAATGCCTTTGTCGGCACTGAGATATTGCTCGGCGGTGGCTGCAGGGTCATTTTCTGGTTGCTGCCATAAGGTATCTGCCAGCGGCTCCAGTCCCGCTTCAATAGCTATCTGACCTTTGGTACGGCGCTTTTGTTTGTAAGGCAGGTACAGATCTTCCAGCCGGGTTTTGCTGTCAGCAGAGTGAATGTCAGCTTCTAGCTGCGGGGTTAGCTTCCCTTGCTCGGTAATGGATTTCAGGATTACCTTACGGCGGTCATCCAGTTCACGCAGGTAGCCCAGACGGGATTCCAGATTACGTAACTGAGTATCATCCAGCCCGTTGGTGACTTCCTTACGGTAACGGGCAATGAAAGGAACGGTATTACCGTCATCCAACAGAGTAACTGCCGCGGTAACTTGCTCGTGACGAACATTCAGTTCGCTGGCAATTATCTGATTGATAGAGTTGCTCATCCGTTGGTATCTCTTGGTTGTCGTTAACCGCTCCATTCTACGGAGGATTAGGCTACGAACAATACTGATCGTTATAAACCTTGTTCCTTCGCCATTTTTATTGCCATCTGCGGAGCATTCCAAAGTGATGGCAGTAAGATCAAAGAAACGGGGACCGCGGTGATGACGATAAAGGACTGGAGTGCCGAAACGCCGCCAGAGCCTAAGGAGATCAGGATGATTGCCGTTACTCCCATCATCACCCCCCAAAAAATCCGAATAATGGCATTGGGCTCGGTATCACCGCTGACCACAACGCTGATGGTGTAGGTCATCGAATCTCCCGTGGTCACGATGAAGATGGTGGTCAGGATCAAAAACAGAATAGAGATCAGCATTGGCATGGGCAGTTGCTGGGTGATCGCAAGCAGTGCTCCGGGTAAGTTAAACCCCTCAAAGGCCTTACTGACTGAGCCCGGTTCGGCAATTTCAAATGCAACCCCTGATCCCCCGACCACGGTAAACCAGAAACAGGTGATAAACGGTGCCACAATACTGATTGCCATCACCAGCTGGCGAATGGTGCGGCCGCGTGAGATACGGGCAATAAAAATGGCCATCATCGGACCGTAACCAATGAACCAGCCCCAGAAAAAGACGGTCCACCAGCCCAGCCAGCTTTCATCACCACGATAAGTGGCCATAGGAATAAAGTTATCCAGCATGGTGCCAACGCCCTGCAGGTAGCTGTTAACGAGAAAGCTGGTCGGGCCGAAGATTAAGATATATGCCATCAGGCCGACCGCGAGGATCACGTTATAACGGCTGAGGATCTGAATACCGCGGTTTAATCCGCTCAATGCCGAAATGGTATAGATAGCAATAGCAGAAAGGACAACGATGAATTGCGTGGTAAAACCGTCCGGGATGCCAAACAACGCATTGAGGGCAAAGCTGATTTGCAGACCAAGGAAGCCAATGGGACCAATTGTACCGGCAGCCACCGCGATGATGCAGCAGGCATCAATGAATGCCCCTGTTAAGCCGTTAAGCGCGCGTTCTCCCAATATTGGATAAAGCAGCGTACGCGGTTGTAGTGGTAAGCCTTTATCATAGTGCAGGTGCATTAATACGATGGAGGTTAAGCTGCCGAGGATTGCCCAGGCGAGGAATCCCCAGTGCATGAATGATTGCGACAGGGCATTAACCGCGGCTTGCTGAAGATTCTCCTGCGCACCATATAGCGGCGGTGGGCTGACAAAATGCGCAATCGGTTCGGCGGCAGCCCAGAACACCCCGCCACCGGCCAGCAGGGTGCAAAGAATAATGGCCATCCAGCGAAAGCCGTCAATTTCGGGGCTGTCCAGCGCGCCAAGCCTGACATGGCCGGTTCTGCCAGCGGCTAATACCACGCTGATCAGAAAAGTAATCAGTAGCAGCACTTGCCAGTAAGGACCAAACACCTTAACGGCCCAGGTGAATCCTGAATTGACGATGGATGACAGGAGTACGTTGTCGTAAAGAGCCAGTACGACAAATAACGCAATGAAACCGCCGCTCATCCACAGTGCTGGATTATCCAGCCCCAGTTTTTCGGTGGTCGATTGCTGTATCGGTGTATGTTCTGCTTTCACAATGTTCGTTAAGTCGGACATCTCATGTCTCCAAACGTTATCGGATTTGCATACGCATAAACGTCATGGCTTTTGGTGACCATTACGCATCCGGTTCATCACTGCGGGCAAACAGCAAGGGATATGCCTGAACTAAGGATAGCGAAGATGATGTATTTTTCATTGGTGGTGGCAGGTGGCGGGGGGGCCGGGCGCATCGACCCGGGCAAACCATTTATAGGCTGCAGCGCTTAGTTATATTTGATGCTGTTGATGAACCACAGTTTTTTCCCCTGGGGTGTATTGACTTCGGCTTCTTCATCGACTTCTTTTTTTAATAACGCGCGGGCCATAGGCGAGTCGATAGAGATGTAGTCATTACGGCCGTAGATTTCATCGGGGCCCACGATACGGAACGCTTTGCTGTCACCGTCTTCATTTTCAATTTCAACCCAGGCACCAAAGAATACTTTGCCGTCTTGCTGGGGGGAGTAATCAACCACTTTGACGATGTCGAGGCGTTTGCGCAGGTAACGTACACGGCGGTCTATTTCTCGCAGTAACTGCTTGTTATATTTGTAGTCTGCGTTTTCACTTCGGTCACCAAGGCTGGCCGCCCAAGTGACTTTTTTGGTGATCTCAGGACGTTTTTCTTGCCAGAGGTAGTCCAGCTCTTGTTTAAGCTTGTCGTACCCTTCGCGGGTGATTAAGTTGGTTTTCATTGTCTGATCCTGAGTCTCTGTTTTTTCCTGGATAGATATTGTAACGGTTTGCCGAGGGCGTCAATCATTGCGATAGGAAATAGTATGAGGAGTGATTTGGATAATTTCCATAAATTAAGGTAGCTTAGAACGCAGGTTTGCTTCGGTACTATGATATCGATGAGCCGCCGGACATAATCAGTAACAATTTTTGACCGTGATTTAGCGATCGATTCAGCACCAAGGCGCTGGAGTTGAGTAAAATAGCAGCTGAGCTCGATAACAAGATCGATGCAGGTAAGGTGAAATATGCAGGAAAATTATAAGATTCTGGTTGTTGATGATGACATGCGTTTACGTGCCTTGCTGGAGCGTTACTTGTCGGAACAAGGTTTCCAGGTGCGCAGCGTAGCGAACAGTGAGCAAATGGATCGTCTGTTATCCCGTGAAACCTTTCACTTGATGGTGCTTGACTTAATGCTGCCGGGTGAAGATGGCCTGTCGATTTGTCGCCGCCTGCGTAATGCCAACAACATGTTGCCTATCCTGATGCTAACCGCGAAAGGTGACGAGGTTGACCGTATTGTCGGCCTTGAGGTCGGGGCGGATGATTACCTGCCGAAACCGTTTAACCCGCGTGAACTGCTGGCGCGCATTCGTGCGGTACTGCGCCGTCAGACGATTGAAGCGCCGGGTGCGCCAAGTGTTGATAGCAAAGTGATTAAATTTGGTGACTTCCGACTGAATCTTGGCACGCGTGAAATGTTTCGTGACGAAGAACCCATGCCATTAACCTCGGGTGAATTCGCGGTACTGAAGGCGCTGGTCACCAATGCGCGTGAACCGATGTCGCGCGATAAGCTGATGAACATGGCACGTGGTCGTGAATACTCGGCAATGGAACGCTCGATTGACGTCCAGATCTCACGTCTGCGCCGCATGGTTGAAGAAGACCCGAGCCGTCCGCGTTATATTCAGACCGTATGGGGTTTAGGCTATGTATTTGTTCCTGATGGTGATGAGGCGTAATCCATGCGGATCTCTCCCCGCAGTACGTTTGCCCGTACCATCATTTTGCTTACAGGCTTGCTTATCGCAAGCCAGATTTTCTCTTACCTCGCGGTAGTGAACTACGCGTTGCTACCCGGTCTGCAGCAGTTCAATCGCATTATTGCCTATGAAGTGCGGCTGATGCTCAAAGAAGATCTGGATTTAGCCGACGGTAATACTTTCCATCTTGATACGCCGGTACGCCGCCAGTTGCTTGAGCAGCTCGGGGTTACCCTGCATGCTGTCGATGGCCCTGATAATGCTGAGTACCATCAGGCGACCGAAGTGGAATACCTGAGTGAAGAGATGAGCCGTGAACTGAATGCGCCGACCGAAGTACGCTTAGTGCTGGGTGCAGAGAGTTATGTGCTGTGGATGAAGTGTGATGCGATGCCGGGCTTTCTGATGCGGATCCCGCTCTCGGAATTGCAGGAAGAGGATTTCTCGCCACTGTTTCGTTACAGCCTGATGATTGCCTTTATGGTGATTGCCGGTGGCTGGCTGTTTATCCGGATGCAGAACCGGCCGCTGGTGGCGCTGGAAAAAGCGGCGTTGCAAGTGGCACGAGGGGAGATCCCGCCACATTTGCCGGAGAAAGGAGCGTCGGAGATCCGCGCGGTGACCAAAGCTTTTAACCGGATGGCGGAAGGGATTAAACAGCTGGAAGATGACCGGGCCTTGTTACTGGCCGGAGTCAGTCATGATTTACGTACGCCGTTGACCCGTATTCGTCTGGCCACGGAAATGATGTCGCCCGAAGATAGCTACCTTGCCGACAGTATGATCAAAGACACGGAAGAGTGTAATGACATCATCAGTCAGTTTATGGACTATCTGAAATCCACCAAAAAGCAGGCGGTCGAAGCGATTGACTTAAATGACTTGCTGCAAGAAGTGGCGGAAAGCGAAGGGGGCTACGAGCGGGAAATTGAGCTTGATCTGGATGATATTCCCGGCATCGTCGAAGCCAATAGTGTTGCGATGAAGCGATTAGCCGCTAACCTGGTGGTCAATGCGATCCGCTATGGTAACGGCTGGGTTAAGATAGCCAGTGGTACTTCTGCTGATCGTAAATCAGTCTGGTACAGTGTTGAAGATGATGGGCCGGGGATTGAACCGGATCAGGTTTCACGGATGTTCCAGCCGCTGACCCGTGGCGATTCTGCCCGCGGCAGTGAGGCGGAAGGAACCGGACTGGGGTTAGCCATTGTGCAACGCATTGTTGATCAGCATGAAGGTAGCATTGTGGTGAGCAACCGCAGTGAAGGGGGGCTGAAAGTACAAATCAGCCTGCCGCTGATAGCGAAGAAGTAGAGAGACAAGTTGCGAGTGTCGAGATCCTGGGATCTCGACACTCGCTTTTTATTAATCTTACTGCTCTTCCGGCAACACCAGGTTCAGGATAATCGCAGTGATCCCGCCGGCAGCCATGCCGGAAGATAAGATGCCTTTCACCCAATCGGGCATGAACTGCAGAATTTCAGGTTTCTGAGCAATACCCAGCCCCATAGAAAATGACAGCGCCATGATCAGAATGGCGCGACGGTCGAGCTCGCAGCGCGAGATAATACGTATCCCGGAAGCGGCAATGGTGCCGAACATTACGATGGTTGCACCGCCTAATACCGGCTCCGGGATCAGCTGCACTAAGTTCGCGACTCCCGGAAACAGGCCAAGCAGTACCAGCATTCCTGCCACGAAGTAACCGATATAGCGGCTGGCAACACCCGTCAGCTGGATAATACCGTTGTTCTGGCTGAAGGTTGAATTAGGGARGCTGTTCAGGACCGATGCCAGGGCCGAGTTAATACCGTCAGCCAGTACGCCGCCCTTGATGCGTTTAAGATAAACCGGACCAGCCACAGGTTGCTCTGAAGTTTCTGAGGTTGCCGTGATATCACCGATCGCTTCCAGCGAAGTGATGGCGAAAACAATAACCAGTGGGATCAGCAGACCCCAGTCAAACCCTAAGCCGTATTGCATTGGCATCGGAATTGCGATTAAAGCACTTTCTGTTGTGCGAGAAGTGTCCAGCATGCCGGTAAACCATGCCAGCAAAGTGCCGGCTGCCATCGCAATCACAATGGACGATACGCGCAGGTAGGGGTTCTTTACTCGGTTCAACAATACGATGAAGCCTAATACCGTACCCGCCAGCATTAAGTTATCCGGGCTGCCGAAGCTGCCGTTTTCAATGGCAGCATAGCCACCGCCCATAGAGGTTAAGCCGATCTGGATCAGGGTGAGACCGATTAGGGTGACCACAATACCTGAGACTAGCGGGGTGATAATACGCTGGGCGTGTTGCAATATGCGTGAAATAAACACTTCTGTGAGTGAGGCAACCAGAATCGTACCGAAGATAGCCGCCATCATGGTTGGAATATCGGCCCCGCCGGCTTTTAATGCCAAGCCGGCGCCAATGATCGGGCCTAGAAAGTTGAAACTGGTGCCCTGAATCGACAGCAAGCCAGAGCCCACCGGGCCAAAGGTGCGAATTTGGATAAACGAGGCAATCCCGGAGGCGAACAAGGACATACTTACAATGGTATTGGTGTCGCTGGCGGGTAAGCCAAGTGCCTGGCAAATGATCAGCGACGGGGTGATCACCGCAACAAACATTGCCAATAGGTGCTGGGTGGCAGCAAAGAGTGTTTCCGGCAGTGGCGGCCGATCTTCTAAACGATAGATCAGATCAGAATTGCGCGGTGTTTCAATGTTGCTGTGCTGGCGGGTCATGGCCGTTGTTTTCCTTGGATTTACTTCTTTATCCCGATCGGATGCGCTGAATGGGCATCAATACGTGAAAGCCGGATAGTTCTGTGATTGCTGTTACTCAGATCCAGACCAACACAAGGAGAAGTGAAAGTGGGTGAAATTTGTGCGCTATTTTAATTATCTTTCTGTAAATAGCAAACGATTGCGTTGTTTGGTGGTGATAAAATTTCACTTTAGTGGCAATTAGGGTGAAGTGGGAGAAATGGTAATAGATGTGCCAGAGTGCTTATATTCACTGGGAAATGCAGATCACACTGAAGATTAATGTTGCTTATATGGATCTAAATACTTGCCGAAAACTATCTGTTTTCCTGTTTTCGACCAGACTATGAAATCAAGCTGGCTCAATATGAGGTAGTCTGCCTTAGTTAAGCATTCGAATAGTTTTCTCGCTGTCCCAGCCAGCGTTGAACAATAGCCTTGGCATTGCTCGGGTATTTATCATGAAGGTAGTGAGCCAGTTTTTGTACTTGCGGAATAAGGTGCTGGTCACGAACAAGATCGGCGATTTTAAAATCAGCGATACCGGTTTGTTTTGTACCTAACAGTTCACCCGGCCCTCGAATTTCTAAGTCACGTTGTGCGATAACAAAGCCATCGCTGCTCTCGCGTAATACACCGAGGCGCTTTTGGGCTGTCTTCGAAAGGGGGGCGTGATAAAGCAATACACAGTGGCTGGCGACTTTCCCCCGACCGACACGGCCGCGGAGCTGGTGGAGCTGGGCCAGGCCTAAACGCTCGGGATTTTCAATGACCATCAGACTGGCGTTGGGGACATCGACACCGACTTCAATGACAGTTGTTGCGACGAGTAAATGCAGTTCACCGACTTTGAAACGCTGCATCACGGCTTGTTTTTCTGCAGCCTTCATGCGGCCATGCACTAAACCCACTTTTAGCTCTGGCAGTAATGCCGTGAGCTCGTCAGCGGTATCGGAAGCGGCTTGCGCTTCTAAGACTTCTGATTCATCGATAAGGGTACAGACCCAATACGCCTGGCGGCCTTCATTAAGGCAAGCGGAACGAATACGTTCAACGATTTCAGCACGACGGGAATCCGGCAGAGCCACGGTCTGGATCGGTGTTCGGCCCGGTGGTAATTCGTCTATCACCGAGGTTTCAAGATCGGCATAGGCGGTCATGGCGAGCGTCCGGGGGATCGGGGTTGCCGTCATGATCAGCTGGTGAGGGTAACGGCCCTCATTCGCGCCTTTTTCCCGCAGCTCTAATCGCTGATGGACACCAAAACGGTGTTGCTCATCGATAATGACCAGTGCCAGATTATTAAACACGACTTGTTCCTGGAACAGGGCATGGGTACCGACCACCATTTTGGCTTCGCCGCTTTCAATCCGGGCCAGTTCAGCTTCGCGGGCCTTGCCCTTGAGCTTACCGGCTAACCAGCCAACCTGAATATCCATCGGATTCAGCCACTGGGCAAAGTTTTGCGCATGCTGTTCGGCCAGTAGTTCTGTCGGGGCCATTAAGGCAACCTGATAGCCGTGTTCGATTGCCCGCAGGGCAGCCAGTGCGGCGACCAGGGTTTTCCCTGATCCCACATCCCCCTGGACTAAGCGCATCATCGGTTTGGCCTGTGCCAGATCAGCTTCGATGTCGGCGACAACGCGTTGCTGGGCCCCGGTCGGGCTGAATGGCAGGTTGGCAAAGAGCTGATTTTTCAAGTTGTCGCTTGGGGCGAGCGGCCAGGCATTATGTTGCTGACTTTTCGTGCGCAGTGCCAGCATCGACAGGTTCTGAGCCAGCAGCTCTTCTAAAATCAACCGATGCTGAGCGGGGTGTTTGCCTTCTTCCAACTGGTCCAGCGATACATCCGGTGTTGGCCTGTGCATCACATGAAGCGCTTGTGCCATGGTCATCTGGCGATCGTATAAACCATCTGGCAACAGTTCCGTGACGGCGGCTTTATCGAGTAAATTCAGCGCTTGATCCGTCAGATTACGCAAGGTTAGCTGGCGTAATCCTTCGGTAGTGGGGTAAACCGGGGTCAGGGTTTCTTCGACGGTAAGCTTGGTTGGTTCAGAAAAAACAGAGTAGTCAGGATGGATGATTTCCAACCCGTATTTGCCGCGTTTTATTTCGCCATAGGCTTTGACCTGTTTACCTTCCGATAAACTGTTTTTCATTGCCGCATTGAAATTGAAAAAACGTAAGGTAGCAGAGCCGGTGTCATCAGCAATTTTGACCGTTAGCATGCGACGCTTGCCAAAGCTGATGCTGTTACTGACCACTTCGCCCTGAACGGCAAGGTGCTGACCCGGCATGACATTGGCGATAGGCCAGATGCGGGTACGATCTTCATAGCGGAGCGGCAGGTGGAAAAGCAGATCCTGAACCGTAAACAGGCCCACTTTTTCCAACTTTTCTGCCATTTTAGCGCCAACCCCGGACAGTTCCATCAGGGCGATGGTCTCTAATAACTTTCCGCTCATTGCTCTTGCTGATCCTTATTTGGTTTTTTTCTTCTTTGGCTCAATAGCCTGCATAGTAGCCCACCATGCCTCATCGGCGATAATTTGACCTTCGCTATCGAGTGGCGGATAAGGCAGACCTTTGCGACGGGCGACTTTGGCTAATACCGGATGACCGCGCTCAAACAGAATGCGATGAACAACGTCGTCTGGCAATAGGGTGGTTTCTCGTTCGTACATGCCCGCAAGCTGACGCTGACGTTGTGCTTCATACAGGATCAGGGCGCTGGCAACCGAGACGTTAAGCGACTGTACCATACCCACCATCGGAATGATGATGTCCTGATCCGCTATTGCCAGTGCTTCAGCGGTGATCCCGTTTTTCTCGCCACCCAAAATAATTGCGGTCGGCTTGGTGTAATCGACGTCACGAAAATCAATCGCGGTGTCTGACAGGTGGGTTGCCAGTACCTGCATACCCTGGGTTTTAAGCTGACTGATAGCTTCAACCATGTTGTCGTGAGTTTCTAATTCGACCCAGTTACGTGCCCCGGCCGAGGTATGACTGAGTATCCGCATATTGTCTTTTGGCCAGACGGCATGGACTTTGTGAACCCCGACCGCATCAGCCGTACGAATAATGGCTGACACGTTATTCGGTTTATGCACTTCTTCCATGCATACGGTTAAATCGGGCTGGCGGGTAGCCAGAACTGAGTGGATCCGTTGGTAACGATCAGGAGTCATAAGCAGTTTAGTGTTTTGTTTGAGGGGCGAGGGTTGAGATCTTAAATATCTAGTATCTAGGTGCGAGTTTCTAGATTCTAGTTTCTAGAAACTCGCTCCTGGACATTAATTTTTTTGACGTGACACACGAACCACATTGGGCATCACACGAATACGGCGCATGATATTGGCTAAATGAATCCGCCCTTTGGTGGTCAGGCGTACCGTCACGGTGTACAGACGACCATCTTTTTCTTCGGTCGCAAGACCTTGAATGTTGGAGCCGGTTGCAGCGATAGTATTGGTTAACGCCGCCAGTGCACCCTGATGGTTTTGCATGTCGACTTTTAAATTGGTGATGAATTCCTGCTCAAAGTCTTCGCTCCATTCTGCCGGCATGTACTTATCCGGTTCGCGCTGGTAACCACGAATATTTGCGCACTCTTCACGGTGAATAACCAAGCCTTTACCCGGGCTGACGTGAGCCATGATCGGGTCGCCATTGATCGGGTGACAGCAATTGGCAAAGGTCAGCAAAATGCCATCAGCACCGCGAATTGCCATCCGGCGGCCGGTTTCTCGGGTGCTGCTAACATCACTGTTCTTATCGAGTAAACGACGGGCAACGACCACGCTCATTAACTCGCCTAAACCGATATCTGCTAATAAGTCATCAACACTATCGAGACGTTGATCTGCCAGTAACTGAGTCATTGTCTCAGGATCGACTTGATCAATACTGAGTTCACCAAGGGCATGGTTGAGCAGACGGCGACCTAAGGTGATCGACTCTGTGCGACGCATGGTTTTCAGTACCTGGCGGATCTTGGTACGGGCACGGGAGGTCACCACATAGTTCAGCCATGCGGCATTCGGGCGAGCTCCCGGGGCACTGATAATATCAATGGTCTGACCGTTTTTCAGCCGTTTACTCAGTGGGTACGGTTGGCGATCAACGCGTGCGCCGACACAGGCATTGCCCACGTCGGTATGTACCGCATACGCAAAGTCGACGGCTGTGGCACCGACAGGCAGCTCCACAATGCGGCCTTTCGGGGTAAAGACGTAAATTTCATCCGGGAACAGATCGGATTTAACATTTTCAATGAATTCAAATGAGCTGCCGGCACTTTGTTGCAACTCAAGCAGGCTTTGCATCCAGCGCTGGGCTTTAACCTGCGCAGTGGTACCTGAGCTTTCCCCATTTTTTTTGTAAGCCCAGTGAGCGGCTACCCCTTTGTCTGCCATTTGGTCCATGTCCTCGGTACGGATCTGGACTTCAACGGGTACCCCGTGGGGGCCGACTAAAGAAGTATGGAGTGACTGGTAGCCATTGGCTTTCGGGATAGCAATATAGTCTTTCATCCGGCTCGGGCGTGGTTTGTACAGGTTGTGCACCTGGCCCAATACGCGATAACTGGTATCCAAATCTTTGACCAAGACCCGAAAAGCGTAGATATCCATAATAGTATGGAAACGCTGTTCTTTGTTTTTCATCTTGTTATAGATGGAATACAGGTTTTTCTCGCGGCCTAAGACTTTGCCTTCGATCCCCGCATCTTCGAGACGTCCCTCGATTTCAGCGTGGATCTTGTTGATCATTTCTTTACGGTTGCCCCGTGCGGAAGCAACGACCTCTTTCAACACCCGGTAACGATTAGGATAAAGTGCTTCAAAACCTAACTCTTCGAGTTCGGTTTTTATGTTATGAATACCTAAGCGGTGGGCAAGGGGAGAGAAGATCTCTAAGGTTTCACGGGCAATACGGCGGCGTTTGTCCGGACGCAGGGCACCTAAGGTGCGCATGTTGTGCGTGCGGTCAGCCAGCTTGATCAGAATAACGCGGATGTCATGGGCCATTGCCATGATCATTTTGCGGAAGTTCTCTGCCTGTGCTTCTTTACGATCGCGGAACTTCAGCTTGTCCAGCTTCGATACCCCGTCAACCAATTCCGCGACGGTCGAACCAAAGCGGCCATCGAGATCGTCTTTGGTAACTTCAGTATCTTCGATAACGTCGTGGAGCAGGGCTGCCATTAACGTCTCGTAGTCGAGGCGCATTTCAGCAAGAATACGGGAGACGGCAATCGGGTGGATAATGTAAGGTTCGCCACTTGAGCGGGTTTGCCCTTCGTGAGCATCTCGCGCAACGAGATACGCCTGCCGAAGAGCCTCTATCTGAGGCTCTGGCAGGTAATCGATTGCGACTTCTTTCAGGCTATCAAAAAGATACAATTCGCCCGGTTCCCTGAATTAACGGTGGTCGCCTGCAATAGCGCTAACAGCTGCTAGCTCTGCTGCTTCTTGCTCTTGAACTTCCTGACGCTCGCGAGCATCGAGAATGTTTTTAGTGATCAGGCCTTCTTCGATTTCACGAAGGGCAATCACTGTATACTTGTCGTTTTCTTCCGGAACCAGTGGATCCTTACCGCCAGTTTGCATTTGACGAGCGCGGCGTGAAGCTACTTGGATCAGATCGAAACGGTTGCCAATTTTATCAACTGCATCTTGAACGGTTACGCGTGCCATGGAGGACTCCAGTGGTTATATAAAAAGATGGAAAATTGTACAAAAATACTTACTGTTCTGCCAGTAGTGCATTCAGCATACTGTTATATTTAGCAGTTTGCTTGTCTTGCTTCAATCGTTCTGCACGGATAATGGACTTAAAGTCCATCAGTGCGGCATCGAAATCATCATTAACGATCACATAATCGTATTCGTTGTAATGAGAAATTTCTGAACGCGCTTCTTGCATGCGACGTGCAATGACAGCTTCGTTGTCCTGACCGCGAGTGTTAAGGCGGCGCTCTAGCTCCTCTTTTGAAGGAGGTAAAATGAAGAGGCTTTTCGCGGCTGGCATCTGCTTGCGAATTTGTCGCGCGCCCTGCCAATCGATATCTAAGAAGACATCAATACCTTTATTAAGCTGTTCTTCAATCCAGGGACGAGACGTACCGTAGTAATTACCAAATACTTCTGCATGTTCAAGGAATAAACCTTTATCAGCCAGATCAGTAAATTCTTCAACGCTGATGAAATTGTAATGAACACCATGTTCCTCACCTGGGCGCATACCGCGTGTGGTGTGGGATACGGATACTTTCATGTCATAGGTCGGGTTAGTTTCAAGAAGTGCATTAATCAAACTTGATTTACCAGCGCCACTTGGTGCCGACACGATGTATAGAGTACCTTTGCTCATTGCCTGTTTTCACTCAGTGATAGAAGGGCGCGCAGATTATCACGAACTGCACAAAATTGAAATTAGCTGATTGCTTGAAATTTCATCTTTTTTGTCGTCAATATGAAATGAATCGGCGACATATTGCCAATAGCTTAAGCTTGGCTGGTTTTTACTTTAATTTCAAAGTTGTCAGCGATAATAAAAAAGGCAGTACATCAGCCTGCCTTCTACACGATTAAGATGCGATAGCATTGTGGCTATCGATTATTCGATGTTCTGGATCTGCTCGCGCATCTGCTCAATCAGTACTTTCAGCTCAACCGCCGATGCGGTGATGTCGGTGCTGATCGATTTTGATGCCAAGGTGTTCGCTTCGCGGTTAAATTCCTGCATCATGAAATCCAGACGACGGCCACATGCGCCCCCTTTTTTCATGATCTTCTGAGTTTCTTTAACGTGAGAATCGAGGCGATCCAGCTCTTCTGCGACATCACTTTTTTGTGCCATCATAACCAGCTCTTGCTCAATGCGGCTAGGATCCAGTTCTACTTTTGCGTCTTCAAAGCGGGTCGTCAGACGTTCGCGCTGCCAGCTAATGATTTCAGGCATGCGTTGACGCACTTTTTCGGCTTCAATCGAGATAGCGTCAAGACGCTGTACGATCAGCTCTTTCATATTTTCGCCTTCACTGGCGCGTGCTGCGATGAAGTCGGTGATGGCCGCATCAAAACCTGCTAGCAAATCTTTGTTGATGGCATCCAGATCTTGCTCCGGCGCTTCCATCACGCCAGGCCAGTTCAGTACCTGAAAAGGACCAATATTGCCTTCACCCGCCGTCTCTTTTACCCACTTGGCAGCTTTGATGACCTGTTTAGCCAGATCTTCATTGATGGTGAGTTCACTGCTTGCATCCTGATTGGCTTCAAAACGCAGGTTACATTCAACTTTACCGCGGGCCAGACGCTTACGAAAACGCTCGCGCAATACCGGCTCTAAACCACGGAATTGCTCTGGCATACGTAAATACGTTTCCAGATAACGTTGATTAACAGAGCGGATTTCCCAAACGGCAGTGCCCCAGTCGCCTTTTACTTCGCGACGGGCATAGGCGGTCATGCTATGGATCATTGGCTGTTGGCCCTTTTTATAAGATGGAATGTAACTACTTATTAAGCTTACTGGCATACAGCAGGAAGCGTAATAGAAAGAATAGGTGCGTAGTTACCAGATAGCGCTGATTATACTCACCATTGATTATAAAAGAAATGAAGCGCAATACGGTGCTTCTTATTTCGTTGCGGTATGGAGGGGTAGGGATTCGCGTGCACTGCGCTAGATAACTGGCTATAATCGCCGGTTAATATAGCCCAGCTAAAGGTAAACCCCCGATGCGTCCAAGCGGAAGAAGCACCAGTCAAGTACGTCCAATTACGATCACCCGTAACTTCACAGCACATGCTGAAGGTTCAGTATTAGTCGAGTTCGGCGATACCAAAGTGATCTGTACCGCAAGTGTGGAAGAAAATGTACCTCGCTGGTTAAAAGGCAAAGGACAAGGCTGGGTTACTGCAGAATATGGCATGCTGCCGCGCGCGACGCACACGCGTAACCGCCGTGAAGCATCCAGTGGCAAGCAGGGTGGTCGCACCATGGAAATCCAGCGTCTGATTGCACGTAGCCTGCGTGCTGCGGTTGATCTGGAAGCGCTGGGTGAGCAGATGATCACGGTAGACTGTGACGTTATCCAGGCTGATGGCGGCACGCGTACGGCTTCTATTACCGGTGCGATGGTTGCGCTGGTTGATGCGATTAATTATATGATTGAAAAAGGCAGCCTGAAAAAGAGCCCGTTAAAAGGCATGGTGGCTGCTGTTTCTGTCGGTATCTATAACGGTGAAGCAATTTGCGATCTTGAGTATCTTGAAGACGCGGCGGCAGAAACCGACATGAATGTGGTCATGACCGAAGAAGGCAAGATGATCGAGATCCAGGGGACGGCAGAAGGAGAAGCCTTCAGCCACGAAGAATTATTGGCCATGCTCGCCCTGGCGAAAGACGGCATTGCCGACATTATCACGATGCAGAGAACGGCATTGGAAAGCTAATTATTGAGCGGCTCTATTGAGTCGCTTTTTTTTGTCTAAAATTTGTCGAATCAATGAATTCGATAAAGTTAGCGCGTAAATCGAAATACCTAGATAGCAATGTTAAGGAGATACCATGAAAGCATATCAGCGTCAGTTCATCGAATTTGCCCTGGAAAAAGGGGTATTGAAGTTTGGTGAGTTTACTCTGAAATCTGGCCGTCAGAGTCCGTATTTTTTCAATGCGGGTCTGTTCAACACCGGTCGTGATTTAGCACGCCTTGGCCGTTTTTACGCTGAAGCCTTGGTGGATGCGGGTATCGATTATGATGTGCTGTTCGGCCCTGCGTACAAAGGTATTCCCATTGCGACAACCACCGCCGTTGCGCTGGCGGATCACCACGATGTGGACACACCGTATTGCTTTAACCGTAAAGAAGCGAAGAACCACGGTGAAGGTGGCAACCTGGTCGGTAGCGCGCTGGAAGGCCGCATTATGCTGGTTGATGATGTGATCACGGCCGGGACTGCAATCCGTGAGTCGATGGAAATCATTAAGGCCAACGGTGCGGATCTGGCCGGTGTGTTAGTTGCGATTGACCGTCAGGAAAAAGGCAAAGGTGAGTTGTCTGCGATTCAGGAAGTGGAGCGTGACTTCGGCTGCGCGGTTATCTCAATCGTATCGCTGGGCGATGTGGTGACTTACCTGGCAGAGCAAGACGGTATGGACGCCCACCTAGCAACAGTGAAAGCCTACCGCGCGGAATATGGGGTATAAAAAGAGCGGGAAGAGCGGAACTATGGCCCTGAGGCTCTATGGATAAGTGGCGTCGAGGTTCTAGTTTTGAGTTTCGAGAAAGAGCTAAAGCTTGATTCCCTATGACGGCTCGGAGAGCCTGACCACAGGACCAGTAACAAAAAAGCGAGAGGCATTCACCTCTCGCTTTTTTTATCTCGAGAATCGAGTAACTAGGCTCTCGTTACTCGCTACTGTTTCTAACCGAGCTGCGCACTGAGCAGTTGCCAGTAGTCGTCAAAATTTTCGGTTGGCTTGTATTTGAAGCTGGAGCGAACATAGCGGTTCAGGCTGCCTTCAACCTGACCTAACAGCTGAGCGGCTAAAATACTCTCATCGACCGGAAAGCCTTTCCCTTCGCGCAGTTTACGCTCGCGCAGAACCTGACGTATCTGGGTTTCAATCCGTTCAAACAACTGGTTGATCCGTGATTGCAGACGGTCTTGCTCAAACATCAGGGCATGGCCGGTCATAATGCGGGTCAGTCCCGGGTTGCGTTCAGCAAAAACCAGAACGAGCTGCAGCACCATGCGCAAGCGGTTCATGGTATCTTTTTCGTCATCCAGGATACGGTTGATGCGGGTAGTGATTGAATCTTCAATAAACTCAATCAAGCCTTCAAACATGCGAGCTTTGCTTGGGAAGTGCCGGTACAGTGCAGCTTCAGACACGCCGACTTGTGCCGCCAGTTTTGCTGTTGTAATGCGTTGGCTGCCTTGGGTCGATTCCAGCATTTGTGCCAGCGCTTGCAGGATCTCTTCGCGACGATTGTTTTTTTTGTTGCCAGCCATGAATAACCGTTCCTTTTCGAATGGTACTGCCTTACGACAGCGTGAAACCCGTCTATCTTAGCGATGCTGCTGCGTTGTGAAAAGCGCAAGCTGTAGATAGTGATCTCTTTATCGACAAAAAAAGCGCAACCTGTAGGGCTGCGCTTTATATTTGATATCACTCGTTTAATTGCTAATCACATTACGAGTGTTTTTTTATCCGGAGATTGCTTGTTAGCTACGGCCTGAATGCCCGAAGCCGCCTTCGCCGCGATCGCTGGAATCAAAGTCAGAGACGATATTAAATTCAGCCTGTACCACAGGGACGAAAACTAATTGGGCAATACGGTCGCCAGCTTCGATGGTAAATGTGCTGTGGCCTCGGTTCCATACCGAGACCATGAGCTGGCCCTGGTAGTCAGAGTCGATAAGGCCAACCAGGTTACCCAGTACGATGCCGTGCTTATGGCCCAGACCTGAACGCGGCAGAATTATTGCGGCAAGGCTCTGGTCGGCAATGTGGATCGCCAGACCGGTTGGTACTAAATGGGTCTGACCCGGTTCGACAACCAGCGCTTCATCCAGACAAGCACGCAGATCCAGACCTGCAGAGCCTTCAGTCGCATAGGCTGGCAGAGGGAATTCGTTACCGACACGTGGGTCGAGGATTTTCAGATCAATTTTTTTCATGCTTTTTCTCTTTATAAAGCGCGGTGATTTCTGTTATCAGTTGTTGTCCCAGTTCACTTTTTGAGCTAAGTGGAAGGGCTTTGTCGCCAGCAGGCCAGTACAGGTGCAGTGCATTGCTGTCACTATTAAAGCCCTGACCCTGTCGGGCGACATCATTGGCGCAAATCAAATCTAAATTCTTACGGGTTAATTTGCCGCGGGCGTATTGTTCCACATCCTGGGTTTCAGCTGCAAACCCTACGGTAAAGGGGCGCTGGTGGGGCAGTGCTGCGACGGTGGCAACAATATCCGGATTTTTGACTAACCGCAGTACCATTTCATCCTGATCAGATTGTTTCTTCACCTTCTGCTCGGCAACGTCTGCAGGGCGGAAGTCGGCAACGGCAGCGCAAGAGATGAAAATATCATGCTTAACGGCGTGCTTCATTGCCGTCTGGTGCATTTGTTCGGCACTGTTGATATCAATACGGGTGACGCCGGCAGGCGTGGCCAGATTAACCGGGCCGCTGATCAGAGTGACCTGAGCGCCGCGCTGAGCGGCGGCGGCGGCAATGGCATAACCCATTTTTCCCGAGCTGTGGTTGGTCAGGTAACGGACCGGATCAATCGCCTCGCGGGTCGGGCCTGCGGTAATGGCAATTTTCAGGCCGGCTAAATCGGCTGGCTGGAAAAAATCTTCAGCAAGATGCACTAATTGCATGGGCTCCAGCATGCGCCCCGGGCCAACATCACCACAGGCTTGCTCACCACTGGCGGGCCCCCAGATGTGGAACCCCCGGCGTTTTAAGGTGGCAATATTTTCCTGGGTGGCGATGTTGCCGTACATCTGCTGATTCATTGCGGGCGCAACGGCGATCGGAGAATCTGTCGCAAGGCATAAAGTGGCCAACAAATCATTACCCATACCGGCACTGATCCGCGCAATTAAGTCTGCGGTAGCAGGTGCTAATAGCACCAAGTCAGCCCACTTTGCCAGCTCGATATGTCCCATCGATGCTTCGGCGGCGGGATCGAATAAACTATCGGAAACCGGTTTGCCGGAAACCGCCTGCATGGTCAGGGGCGTGATAAATTCTTGTGCCGCTTTAGTCATGACCACGCGTACTTCGGCACCACGCTCAATCAGGCGACGTGTCAGTTCTGCGCACTTATAAGCCGCAATCCCGCCACTTATACCCAGAAGTATTTTTTTTCCTGCCAGTGTTTGCATTGTTTTACCCAAATCAAAATTCTGTCTAAATCAAAATTTATCTAAACCAAAAAGCTTTGCTTAACACTAGGGTCTGTTTATCTTTCAGCTGCAATGTTGAAAGATAAACAGGCCCAATACTGCAGCACAAGATAACACTAAAGGAGGGCTGATTCATCGTTAGAGAAGGTTCTGATGGCGGGTTTGATATGGATACCGGTACGTTAAGAACGAATGAGCGGGCAAGATCGTAGATTGAGGGCGAGTGTAATGTAAGCGTGAAAATAAACTGCGAAGATTTTCCCACAACAGAATGCGTAAGTTGAATTTGATAATGAAAACACATCTTCTGAGGCGATTACCTAAGAGGTGTTTATGTCATTAAAGCTACTGCCAGCCGAATCTCGACCCCGGGAAAAACTATTATCTCGGGGCGCCAAAGCCTTATCTGATGCCGAGCTACTCGCCATTTTTTTACGTACCGGTCTGCCCGGGATGAATGCGATTGAGCTGGCGACTTACCTGCTCAACGAGTTTGGCTCACTCAGGGCATTATTAGCGGCCGATAAAAAAGCTTTTTGCTGTCACAAGGGGCTGGGTCCGGCAAAATATGCTCAGTTGCAGGCGGTATTGGAAATGAGCCATCGTCATTTGGAAGAGACGCTGACGAAAGGTGATGCACTGACTAGCCCGCAACAGACAAGGCATTATTTAAGCCAGCTATTGCGAGATCGGCACCGCGAAGCCTTCTATGTTTTATTTCTTGATAACCAGCATCGGGTCATTTCCGGAGAGGTTTTATTTGAAGGAACGATCGATTCTGCGTCTGTGTATCCAAGGGAAGTGGTAAAAAGATCGTTAGAATTTAATGCAGCCGCACTCATTTTAGCGCATAATCACCCGTCAGGCGTAGCTGAACCTAGTCAAGCAGACCGTCGAATTACTCGAAGAATCAGCGATGCGCTAGGTTTAGTCGATATTCGTGTCCTAGATCATTTTGTTGTCGGTGATGGAGAGATTGTCTCTTTCGCAGAGCGAGGTTGGCTATAAATTGAGCTAATTTTGCGGAAAAAGATGAGAAAGGATCGCTCGGGACTTGAGCAACTGGTTTTGACTTAGTATAATGCGCGACCTTTGATAGCTGTGGTTATATGTGAAAACACTTTTTTGCATTGAATTAACCACGGTAGATATCGAGCTGAAACGATTTGGAGAAGACAGCAATGTCCCGAGTATGCCAAGTAACTGGCAAGCGTCCTGTAACGGGTAACAACCGTTCACACGCACGTAATGCCACCAAGCGTCGTTTTCTGCCGAACCTGCAAACTCATCGTTTCTGGGTAGAAGGCGAAAAACGCTTCGTTAAACTGCGTCTTTCTGCGAAAGGTATGCGTATCATCGACAAGAAAGGTATTGATATCGTTCTTGCAGAGATGCGTGTTCGCGGCGAGAACGTTTAAAGAGAGAGTTTAAAAAATGGCTAAAGGCATTCGTGAGAAGATCCGCCTAGTATCATCTGCTGGTACAGGACACTTCTACACTACCGACAAGAACAAGCGTAACATGCCGGGCAAATTTGAGATCAAGAAATTTGATCCAGTTGTTCGTAAGCACGTTATGTACAAAGAAGCTAAAATCAAGTAATTGATTTGAAATTCTTTGATAAAAACCCAGTTTAGGCTGGGTTTTTTTATACCTGAAATTTGCCCTTAAAATGAGTTTCCTTCCTTTTTGTCTTTGCTTTTATACAATTGCTATAATGTTATGATTCAAGATCATATTATTACCTAGAACCTGAGGGCCAAGGAGAGCCTGGATGAAACTATCACGCCGTGGATGGAATAATGTCATCATTGTTGCCGTTGTTGGTTTTATGGCAATGGTGCAGCTTCCTGAGCTGATAAAAGAACGTTTATCAAACGCATCATCTTCATCAACGACGTCCTCGCCATCACCTGCTTTACAGCGCTTACTGCCTGAGCAGGCGGTGATCACTCAGCTAGTACTTCCGCACTATCAGCTTATGTTGCAAGGTGGTCAATGGGTCGCTGAACCGTCTATGCAGTCGAATCTGCCGGCTGTTGTCAATCGCTGGCAAACTATTGCGGGTACTGCCGTCGACCAAGAGACCATGACGCAGTTGAAGCCTCAGTTAACAGCACCGCGTACCGTCGAGATCTGGTTGACGATGACAGAAGAGCCGATACGTGTGACTGTGTATCAATTGCCTCAGTTCTGGTTGTTGCAGGGCTGGCAAGGTAGATGGCTGGCAATCTCTGTCGATGATGCTTATTTATTTCCTGACTGACCGATGACGTTACGAGAACAGCTATGCCTGAATTACCTGAAGTAGAAGTGAGCCGGATGGGGATCACGCCTCATGTGGTAGGTCAGACGGTGACACAAATTATTATTCGAAATTCACGTTTACGCTGGCCGATCCCTGAAGATATTCGGCAGATTGAAGGGCAGGTGATCCGCAGCATCAGTCGCCGGGCGAAGTATCTGTTGTTACAGACAGATGTCGGATACGCGATTATTCATTTAGGCATGTCAGGCAGTTTACGGATCTTACCGGCATCCATACCAGCGGAAAAACATGATCACGTAGATTTGGTGCTCTCGAGTGGTGAAGTGCTGCGTTATAACGATCCACGTCGTTTCGGTGCCTGGTTATGGGAGCAACCGGAGCTACAGCATCCGGTACTCAGTAAGCTGGGGCCAGAGCCACTGAGTGATGGATTTACTGCCGAGTACCTGTTTGAGAGATCGCAAGGTAAGCGTACCGCGATCAAACAATTGATCATGGATAACCAGGTCGTGGTCGGGGTGGGTAATATCTATGCCAATGAATCGCTGTTCAGTGCCGGAATTCACCCGAAACGTGCTGCCGGTAATATCTCGCCGCAACGTATTGCGATCTTAGTGGCTGAAATTAAAGCCGTATTGGCGTTTGCCATTGAGCAAGGTGGTACCACCTTGAAAGACTTTAAAAATGCGGATGGCAAGCCGGGGTATTTTGCCCAAGAATTACAGGTATATGGAAAAGGTGGCGAGCCTTGCCCTCGATGCGAAAAGCTATTGAGCGACATTAAGATAGGTCAGCGTGCCACGGTGTATTGCAGTCACTGTCAAAAATAGAATTTAAGATGTTATGAACAAAGATAATTATCGATGTATTCATGATGTCGGCACCGTATAATCTACCGCTTAATGGCCAGTCGTGACGTCAAATGATACGTGTCGGTTGCTCTTAGTCGCCAATGGTTTAGCTGCCAGTTGGTTAGTCGCCATTAGCGTTGTTGGTGCAAAACCGCTTTAATTATTTTGGGAACAGAGCATGAAAGTTACAGTTTTTGGTATTGGGTATGTTGGCCTGGTTCAGGCTGCCGTTCTGGCGGAAGTTGGCCATGAAGTGGTGTGTGTCGATATTGATCAGAACAAGGTTGAGAACCTGAAGCAGGGTATTATTCCGATTTATGAACCGGGTCTGACACCGCTGGTCAAAGAAAATTATGAATCAGGCCGGATCACCTTCACCACGGATGCTGAACTTGGCGTTAAACATGGCCAAATGCAGTTTATTGCTGTCGGTACGCCACCAGATGAAGATGGCTCTGCTGATCTGCAGTATGTGTTAGCGGTTGCCGGCACGATTGCCAAATATATGGATGATTACAAAGTGATCATCGATAAATCGACAGTACCGGTCGGTACCGCAGACAAAGTACAGGCCTATATGGTAAAAGCGCTTGCAGAGCGTGGCGCCGAGATTGGTTTTGATGTTGCCTCTAACCCTGAATTTTTAAAAGAAGGTGCTGCGGTTGCGGATTGCCGTAAACCCGATCGCATTGTTATTGGTACGGATTCTGAGCGGGTTGAAAAACTGATGCGCGAGCTGTATGCGCCTTTTAATCGCAACCACGACAAGATCATCTTTATGGATGTTCGGTCAGCCGAGCTCACCAAATATGCTGCAAACTGCATGCTGGCCACCAAGATTTCATTTATGAACGAGATGTCGAACCTGGCGGAAAAGCTGGGAGCGGATATCGAGCAGGTTCGCAAAGGCATCGGTTCTGATCCGCGCATTGGTTACCATTTTATTTATCCGGGTTGTGGTTATGGTGGTTCGTGCTTCCCGAAAGATGTGCAGGCACTCGTACGCACGTCTCAGGGGATTGGCTATCAATCTGAATTGCTGGAAGCGGTAGAACGAGTTAACTACCGCCAGAAAGATAAGCTAATGGCGAATCTGGACCACCATTTTAATTCTGATCTTAAAGATAAAACGATTGCGGTTTGGGGACTTTCCTTTAAACCCAATACCGATGATATGCGTGAGGCGTCCAGCCGCGTGTTAATGGAGTCACTGTGGCAGGCGGGAGCGACAGTTCAGGCGTTTGATCCCGAAGCGATGGAAGAGTGTCAGCGTATTTATGGCAATCGTGACGATCTGTTGCTTATGGGAACCAAAGAAGCGGCATTGCAAGGTGCCGATGCGTTGGTGATCTGTACCGAGTGGACGAATTTCCGCGCCCCGGACTTTGATTTCATTGCGACGACGTTAAAAGAAAAAGTGATTGTTGATGGCCGTAACTTATTTGAGCCGGCATTAATGCAGGAGCGTGGTTTTAGTTATTACGCGATTGGCCGCGGTGACAGTATTCGTCCCGTGATTTAAGGACAAAATGTCACTGTTCATCTCTTTGCTGTTCAATGAAATAGCATCGAGATGAGCAGCAAATGAAAAGACAGGTAAAGTATGAAATATCTCGTAACGGGTGCAGCTGGTTTTATTGGTAGCGCGGTGACTGAGCGCCTTTGTGAGCAGGGCCATGATGTCATTGGTATCGATAATCTGAATGATTACTACGATGTCTCACTCAAGCATGCGCGTCTTGAGCGTGCGGCTCATGAAAAATTCACCTTTATCGAGCTGGATTTAGCTGATCGTGACGGCATGGCGGCTTTGTTTGCTGAGCAGCAGTTTGATCGTGTTATTCATCTGGCAGCCCAGGCAGGAGTTCGTTACTCCATTGATAACCCGATGGCCTATGCCGATAGTAATTTAGTCGGCCATTTGGCTGTGCTTGAAGGGTGTCGCCATAATAAAGTCAAACATCTGGTTTATGCCTCTTCAAGTTCGGTATACGGTCTGAACCAAAAGATGCCGTTTAATACCAGTGACAGTGTGGATCATCCGATTTCATTGTATGCCGCAACGAAGAAATCCAATGAGTTGATGGCCCATACTTATTCGCATTTGTATGGTGTTCCCACCACAGGCCTGCGTTTCTTTACGGTCTACGGTCCCTGGGGACGTCCTGATATGGCGTTGTTCAAATTTACCAATGCGATTGTCGAAGGCAAAGGCATCGATGTGTATAACAATGGCGATATGCGCCGTGATTTCACCTACATCGATGATATTGTTGAAGGCATTATCCGCATTCAGGATGTGATCCCGGAAAAGAACAATGACTGGACGGTTGAAGCGGGTTCACCCGCAACCAGCTCGGCACCATATAAAGTGTATAACATTGGCCATGGCAGCCCGGTGAAGCTGATGGACTTTATTGAAGCGCTGGAAGAGGCGTTAGGGATTGAAGCGAAGAAAAACTTTATGCCGATGCAGCCAGGCGATGTGTATGCAACCTATGCCGATACTGACGATTTATTTAACGCCACCGGTTATCAACCCGCGGTGAAAGTGAAAGAAGGCGTTAAAGCTTTTGTTGATTGGTATCGTGCATTTTATAAGTGCTGATGATCTAATAACATGAAGTGTAGAAACAAAAAGGAGGCTATTGCCTCCTTTTTTGAATGCGGATTCATACCAGTTGGTATCAGATCTACTTTTTATGCAGCTTGGCGTTAAGCGCACCGGTAATGCGGGGGTCTACGAATTGGCTCACATCACCTTTGTGCAGTGCGACTTCTTTAACAATCGTTGAAGAAAGGAAAGAATTCTCTTCGGATGGAGTCAGAAAGACGGTTTCTAATTCTGGCATCAGGCGGCGGTTCATGTTCGCCAGCTGGAATTCATACTCAAAGTCAGATACCGCGCGTAAGCCGCGGACTAAGATATTAGCATTAGATTCCTTGGCGAAATCGACCAGAAGACCAGAAAAACCAACGACTTCAACGTTGGATAAATGCTTGGTGATGGCTTGGGTGAGTGTGACACGCTCTTGCAGATCAAACAGTGGCTTCTTACTGGGGCTGGCTGCAATACCGACCACCACATGGTCAAACATAGCGGCAGCCCGCTCAATTAAGTCAAGATGTCCATTGGTGATAGGATCAAAAGTACCCGGGTAGATAACGCGTGTTGTCATGGTGATCTTCCGTTAAAAAAATAATTTGTTTAGTGCTAAACCGATGGTGAGATCAGGCTATCGAGTATGGATTTTACCTTTTCGACACTGATGTCTTTCATTAAGTCTTCGCCCTTAACCCGGGTTCCCCAAGGCAGGGCACCAACCGATTTGCCGTGTTGTTGTTCGGCGTGTTGATCGTAAACGCTCGCCATGTGATCCAGGCTGTTGTAAGGCCCGGTTCTGTATGGGTTACTGTGAGCATACAGCCCAATAACCGGTGTTCCCTGGGTTGTGGCCAAGTGCGCAGGGCCGGTATCCGGGGCTAAGACCACATCGACTTGCCCTAATAAAGCCGTTAATTGTTTCAGATTGGTCTTGCCAACCAAATTAACGACAGGCTGCTGGCAGTGTTGTTCTATTTTTTTACCCAGCGCGATTTCTCTGGGAGCCGGTGAACCGCATAGCAGTACCTGCATACTTTTACTGTTAGCGTAGTCCGCAATTTCTGCATATCGCTCAGTGAGCCAGTTACGCTCGTCTTTGCTGGCTGCCGGGGAGATCAGCAGGGTCTGTTTTCCCGCCGTGTATTGCTGAGCAAACCGGATATCTTCTTCCGCCAGCGGAATATTCCAGCTTGGCGCAGAAAACGGTACCCCGAGGTAACGGGCAAAATCCGCGAAGTTGTCTAACACATGGAAGGCATCGGTTTTTGGCAGGTGCTTGTTAGTAAACAGCCATTGCCCTTCTTTGGTGCGGTTACGGCCAAATCCGATACGGTATTTAGCTTTAATGCCCAATGATAGTACACTTGCACGTAGTGCTGCTTGCATATGGAGTAGGGCATCAAACTTTTGCCCTCTTAATGCACTCCATACCGCCTTCATGCCGGCAAGACCGGCTTTTTTATCAAAGGTGACGACGGTTATACCCGGCAAGTCACCGATGAGCTGGGCTTCTATTTTCCCGGTAACCCAAGTGATTTCTGTTTGTGGCCAGTGGCTTTGTATTGCTTGCACCACGGCAATCGCGTGGCAAACATCACCAATTGCAGATAATCGCAGAATACACAAAGATTTCGGCGGAGTAGAAAATAGCGCCATTGCTGATACCCAATAATGATTTGAAGATGGAATTATGCAGTTCACTCAGGTGATTGTAAAATAACGAAGCGTAACCTGTCAGGAGTTTCACCGTGAAAGAATTGTGTTTTGATAACCAGCGCATCTGGTTTGACCCGAATTTGTTGCAAGAAGATCCTAATGTATGTTTTGACCCGGCGTTCTGGCAGCAAGATTCAAAAGTGATTGGCTCGGCTCAGGGGCGAGGCACAACCTGGTTTGTTCAGGGTGAACGGTTACCGATGGCACTGCGTCATTATCGTCGTGGCGGGCTGTTTGGCAAGCTGGTAGAAGACTCATATTGGTTTCTTGGCTGGAGCAAAACGCGCTGCGCAGAAGAAACGTTGTTGCTGCATAAGCTGGCGCAAGGTGGTGTGCGTGTTCCCCGTCCCGTCGCGGCGAGGGCGATCCGCTCAGGTTTAACCTACCGTGCCGATATTCTGGTTGAGAAGATTGATAACGCCAGAGATCTTGTGGCGTTGTTGCAAAAACAGAGTCTTCCCGAGCCAGTGTGGTTACAGATCGGGACGACGATTCGAAAAATGCACGATTTACAGGTTTGCCATACCGATTTGAACGCCCACAATATTTTGCTGGATGGCGACGGGCAGGTTTGGCTGATCGATTTTGATAAATGCTATGAGCAATCGGGCTCTGCGTGGAAAGAGAAGAACCTGGCTCGCCTCCACCGCTCTTTTGTTAAAGAGCAGGGTAAGCGAGGTATCCAGTTTCAGGACTCATGTTGGCAATGTCTATTGCAAGGTTACGCCGGGGCCTGAGTCGAAAGCTGGTGGTTGATAGCGGTTAAGGTTTTGGCAACTGCGCCTTGATTTTGTTTGACCACGTTCAAAGCGGCAGATCCCATGGCTTGGCATTGTTCAGAGCTCGCAAAGAGTCGCGTTAGCATCTGCCCCAGCTCCTGGGCATCGGCACAGATCCAGACTGCATCGGCAGACTGTAACTGCTCAGTAATGTCGGTGAAATTGTAAAAGCTTGGCCCGGTGATCGCGGGTTTCCCCAAGGCCGCAGGCTCTAAAAGGTTATGCCCGCCGACCACATCACCGATTAAGCTGCCGCCCATAAAGGTGATATCTGCAGCGCCCTGGAAGATCAGCATCTCTCCCATCGTATCGGCGAGATAGATCTGAGTGTCGGTTGAAACCTTTGCATTGGCTGTGCGGCGCACACAGTTAAAACCCGTGTCAGAACATAACTGCTCAACCTGATTGAAACGCTCAGGGTGACGCGGCACGAGAATTAATAAACTGTCCGGGTGCTTTTGAAGTACATGTTTAAATGCCTCCAAGACTTGCTCATCCTCCCCTTTGTGGGTGCTGGCCGCGACCCATACCGGTCGCTGCGCACCTAACCGGGTCCGTAGATCTCTTGCTTGCTGCTCAATTGAAGCTGAGATCTCGATGTCATATTTTATTGAGCCTGTCACCGTGACATTTTTATCTTTCATACCTAATGCTTTAAAGCGATCTGCATCATCATTATGTAGGCACAACACGTGGTCAATATTGCGGGCTAGAAGATTGAATATTGGCTGAAACTGACGATAGCGAGCCGCTGAGCGGGCTGACAGGCGGGCATTCATAATAATGATCGGCACGCCTGAACGGTGAACTGTGGCTAAGGTATTTGGCCACAGTTCGGTTTCCATAATCAGCATCGCAGAAGGTTTTATCGCTTTTAAAAAGCCTCGCACACACCAGGAAAAATCAAGAGGCATATAACGGTGTTCAACCAGATCGCCCAGTTTGGTCACTTGCTCTGCGCCTGTGCTCGTTGTCGTTGTGACCACTATGGTCTGCTCCGGGTTTTGCGCTTTTAATGCTTTAATCACAGGTATGGCGGCAATAGATTCACCAACCGATACGGCATGGATCCAGATAGGACGCGCTGCGGTAATTTGCTCACTAAGCACGGGCGTAAGGCCAAAATGCTCTTTCCAGCGCGCGCCGAATGAAGGTTTCCCCGCTTTTTTCTTATAAAGGCCGTAGAGCAGAAATGGGGCGGCGAGGGAAAGTAATAAGGTGTAAAACCAGCGCATGAGCATGGTGTGTTCCTTGATATCAGTCGGAAAGTTTTGTTGAGAGTGTAAACGATGTTGTGAAAGGTTTTTATGACTTTTTACTATTGCTACAACCGTGCAAGGGTTAACAACAGTTTTCTGATATGATTACTTATTAACGCGATCATGCTTTTGCACTTAGGCTTGTTTTATCAAGACGCTTGTTTACACCGGGACTTTTATACCATGCAACAAATCGTTGATAGCTTGAATGAGAAGTCATCATATCGCTTTTTATTTTATGTCGAACAAAACTATTCCTTTGCTATATTGCGTCCCCTGCAAGCCGTCGCGATTGCTGCGGGCCATCAGGTTAAGTGGTTGCTGGCCGGCGATGAGGTGTCAGGAGATTTTCTTGCAGAAGGTGAAGAAGAGCTCCAGAGCATCAAAGAGGCTGTTGATTATAATCCCAATGCGGTTTTTGTGCCGGGTGATCGGGTACCGTCATTTATTCCCGGCCTGAAAGTGGAAGTGTTTCATGGTTTAAATGAAAGCAAGCGAGGCAATGTCTACCCTGAGCGGGGGATGTTCGATTTGTTTTGTACCGAAGGCCATGAACGAACCAGCATGCTGGAACCGTTAGCTGAAAAGCGAGGCTATTTCAGAGTTAAAGAGACGGGTTGGCTAAAACTGGATAGCTTGTTTAACTTCAAGTCAGACACAGCCTATTCAAGACCTCAGATCCTGTTTGCTTCGACCTTCACTCCAAGTTTGTCTTGTGCTGAATCTGTCTATGAAGAAATTAAGGCGCTAAGCCAGCAAGGTGACTGGCATTGGTTGATCACCTTACATCCGAAGATGGATCAGCAAACGGTGGATAAGTACCGTCAGCTTGAAAGTGATAATTTAACCTTTTTCGAGAATGATAAAGTGATTGAACTGCTTCACCGAGCCGATGTGATGGTTTGTGATAACTCCTCAATCTTCCAGGAGTTTTTATTGCTAAATAAACCTGTCGTCACGGTGAATAACCGTGAAGTCCAACCTTGTTTTATTAATATTACTGAGCCAGAAAACCTTGCGTCAGCGATTAGTGATGCATTGGCCCCAAGTAAAGAATTGCAAACTCATATTAAACGTTATGGCCCAGATATTACGCCTTATCGTGATGGCCAGTCGGCTCATCGTGTGTTGACAGCAGTCACTGAAATGCTGACTGAAGGCTGGCAGGATAAAAAGCCGGCGAATATTTTTCGTAACCTGAAAATGCGAAAGAAAATGGGCTATTGGAAGTGGTAATCACATGCGAAAACATACACTGTCAGTTATTTTAATTACAAAAAATGAAGCCGATCGGGTCGAGGGCTGCTTGCGATCCGTCGCATCAGTTGCCGATGAAATCATTGTGCTTGATAGCGGCTCTACCGATGATACGGTCGAGATTTGCCGGGAATATACGGATAATATTTCGGTCACAGACTGGCCCGGTTTTGGTAAGCAGAAGCAACGCGCTTTAGATAAAGCGACGTGTGACTGGGTGCTTTCTATCGATGCCGATGAAGCGCTCGATAGCGACATGCAAAAAGCGTTAGTTTCGTTACTTGAGCAGGAGACGATCGATAAAACAGCTTACCGGCTGCCTTGGGGGGTGACCCTTTATGGCAAGACGTTGAAATATGGTCGCAGCGCGCGTTCCGTATTACGTCTGTTCAAGCGCGAGGGCGCGCGCTATACCTTAGATGAAGTACATGAAACGGTGGTTCCGGCTTCTGGCGAAAAAGGTGTAATGCCAGGTTTTCTGTTGCACTACACTCATCGAGATTATGGCCATGGTCTGGATAAGTCGGCACAGTATGCTTGGCTAGGTGCCCAGAAATACCACCGTAAGGGCAAGAAGTCCCATGGTTTGGTATTGGCGCTGCTGCGTGCTATCTGGACCTTCTTCCTCATTTATGTGATTCGCAGAGGGTTCCTCGATGGCAGTGTCGGCTTTATTATCGCGATGACCTATGCCCAGGTGAATTTCAATAAATATGTTGGCTTGTGGCTGTTGGAGCAAGAGAGCAAAACTAAAAAATAGGGCCACTATTTTCGACGGAAAAGTCGAATACCAATCAGCACAGTTGTGCAGATGAGTATTCAAGTGCACTTGGAGTTTAACGTTAAACTCCAAGTGTATCGTATGTCAATACGTAAGGTGCGGGATATGCCGAAGCCTATTTATTTTATCGAGATAAGAAAAAAGAAACCTGGCTGATGAAATTACCTGTCATATTTCTTAATTTATATGCCAGGCACATGATTCTAGTACTCATTGATTTATTTTTGATTTTATCCCTTTTGCCAATGATTGATTCGTCACCTCCAGCTGAGATAAAAAACGGTTCTAATCCGTAGATGGCTTGTTTATGCATCCAGACATTGCGGATAAACACATCCACAGGAAGGCAAATTTCTTGGCTGTTATCAAGAAACGCTTTTGCGGTTGCCGGAGAGATAGCATAGCAAGTTGTGCACTGGGGGACTTTAAGAAAATTAGATAATGTCATACCATCAACTTGAGCGACTTTGTACTTAGGCTTCTTTTTGGTTTTTTCCATCCGGATAAAGCCGTATTTATCGATGACTTTCTCACAGGCATTTAACGCCTCAAGCACGCCATCCTCAACCGATAAATCATCTTCAAACACAATAATAGACTGGTTCAAATCAACGCATTTCTGCCAGGCCAGTATGTGGCTCGCATAGCAGCCTATTTCACCGGCTGCTGCTTTTCTGCCGTAATTGAATATGAATTTTTTTTTATTGTATCTTTCCAGGAGAGGATGATTTCCTTTTCTGCCATCAACGCCATCTATAAAATTAAAATGAATATGATGTTTATCAAGGATATCCTTTACCTTTTTGCGTCGGTCTAGGCTATCTGCAAGACTTATTACAAAAGCTTCCATGTTATCTTTTCCGAAAGTAATTATTTGTGTATTTAAAGTTGTTATTTAGTATGTTTAAGTTATTAGTATAATAGACTGCATTTTTACTTGTTCGCCGCAATTGCAATTGCGGCTTTTGATTTTGTTAGCTTTTGTTACACAGTTTTTTAAAGTATGCGATGTGATTATTCACGGTCTGTGCGGCATTGAATTCTTTATCCAGTTTTTGCTTAGCGGCGGCACTGAATTGAGAAATTTTATTTTTATCGGCAATGAGTTTATTCATCGCATCGGCGAAAGCTTCGGCATCGCCGGCAGGGACAACAAAACCGGTTTTGCCATCATCGACCAGCTCCGGTGAGCCACCCGTAGTGGTAACAACCGAAGTCGTACCGTTGGCCATGGCTTCAATGATGGTGCGCGGAAGGCCTTCACCGCTGATTGATGGCTGAACCTGAAAATCGGCCATGGTCATAATTGAAGGGACATCTTTGCGGTGGCCAACCAAGTGAATGCGATCAGCCATCGGGCTTTGTGCTATCTCTTCCAAATGAGGTTCAAACCCACTACCCACTAATAACAGATGGAAGTTTTCATTTTCAATCGCATGTGTTGCTTTAATTAAAACTGAAATGCCTTTGCTTGGCCTGACATGAGCGGCACACACCGCAATAATATGATCATCCGTTAACCCAAACTCACTTCTTTCTGTCGCCGGAACCTGATACCAGGACAGTTGGTGACCTTTATAAATGGTGGTCACATTGTCTTTAATTTTCCAGACTCGTTTGGCCACATCTCGCCGAACCGCCTCTGATACGCAGATAATACCGTCAACACGAGGATTCAGGTGGGTCAGGTAGGCACTTGGATCATGACGGTATAATCCTCCCGTCGTTCCGCGGTAGGTGATCACCTTTGCATTGGTTCCGATGCTTGCCAAAATTGCATTGGGAATGGTTTTCGAGTTAAACGCGTAGAAAACATCGTACTGGCCATCGATCAGCTCTTTACGCATTATCTTAATGGTGTCCAAACAGATCTTTCTTTTCGGATAGCAGTCAATGGTTTTAACCCCATGGGCATTAAACCGTTCAACATACGGCGCATCGCCTTGGGTTAAGACCGTCACTTCGTGACCTTGCTTAACCATTTCTATAAACATTTCAGCTTCAGGGCGTACGCTGTTCCAAGCATGCTTATATGAGCTGGCAATTAGAATTTTCATTGTTACCCCTGTTGCTTATTCTGCAAGTGGAACTTAGTGTTATGAAAGTAGCGGCCAATACGTTCAATGATGTTTAATGATGCTAACTGTTTCTCTTCTTGTTCGTTATTGAGGCTGACTAACGAGGCAATAATGCAGATAGTGACAAAACAGTAAAAAATGATCCCCGAGTTATGAGACAAAAAGGACTGTGTTAAACAGTAGCTGGCGACTGAAACGACAAAAACCACCCCGCAGCTGGCCAATGCTGTCTGTTGGGCTGAAGATGTTGAACGGCTATAGCGTTTATAAATAACCAGAGGGACGGCAAATAAACCCAGCAGTGCTACCAAACCGAGTAAGCCGCGTATTGAGGTATCTTCTAAATACTGGTTATGGGCATGAAAACTATAACCATAGAGGCGCTGGCTGATGATATTGGCTTTTACCTGCTCAAGCTGGCTGGTGTGGCGCCCGTTGACTCCCCAGCCAAATAGCGGTTTTTCTTTAATGCTGTAATAGGCGCTTTTCCAAAGGTCTAAGCGAATACCGATTGAGGTATTGCTGTTACCGTTTTGGTATTGGGCAATGTCATAGCCTATAGCATTAAACCGTTGTTGCATGCCCGACGACGGTTGCAGAAAGACTGTGCTGACAGCTAGTATCGCCAAGAGTATCGTCAGATAGCAACGCCTGGATAACCAGCTGCGATTTAAATAGATTAGAGCTGCGATAATTACAGGAAGGCCTATCCATCCGCCCCGGGAGCCGGAAAGTAAGCTGCCGACAATACCTGCAGCAGCAGCTATGAGAAATACGAGTGCATGAGTATTACGCTGTTGTTTAAGGTAAAAAACAGCACCGCAAAGGCTAAGCAACCCGAGCGACATGGCAATATTACCGCCTTGAATCGCATTGATATAAGCAGCAAAGGCGCGTGGCTGGTTAAGGAGCAATACCTGGTGGATGGCGACAGCGCCCGAGGCCAAAGATCCGGCGGCAAAGCTATTGAGTAACCAGCCAAACTTTGGCGGATAACGAAGCAATAACAGTAATATGATAACCGCCATTACGGCTCTGCTGGCCTGATCGATATCACTAAAGCGACCTCCATCAAAATAGACAGAGATCGGGAACAGGATAAAATAGCCGAAAAAGGCGGCAATCAGCCATTTTAGCTCTTGAGTGAGCGGTGTTTTTTTAGCTCTGAATAGTAACGGCAGTGCCAGGACCAATAACAGCATCGGGATCAGGTTATACCCCCCATCTACGGTCAGGCAGAGGGGCGCAAATAAAAAGACCAGACTATTTGTGATCAGTAATAATGGATTAGTAATTTTCAATGTCATGGTTTATGGCTAGGCTTTGTCTGTATGATAAGGATTTTCCCCACCGTTCGGGCGGGTCTTCAGTAAACGTAAAATCCACATGTATTGCTCCGGATTAACGCTAACGTAATCTTCGATACAGGTGTTCATTATACGGGCATCTTGCTCTTCGCTCTCACTCGGGAAGGGATCAAGTGCTGGTTTGATGTCGATTTCGTATTTGCCGGTGGCATTATTGTACATTGCAAACAGCGGGACAATCTTTGCACGGCTTAATTTTGACAACCGTCCCAGACCAGAAATAGTTGCTTTAGTGGTGGCAAAAAAATCGACAAAAACACTGTGCTTAGGACCTAAGTCCTCATCAGGTAAGTAGTAACCCAAGTAGCCTTCTTTGATTGAACGAAGGAAGGGCTTTATCCCGCTACTGCGCTCATATACACGCCCGCCGTATTGAAGGCGCTGCTTGTGCATCAGCCAGTCAGAGACCGGGTTCTTTTGTTTTTTTGCCATTGCTGAAACAGGCAGGCCTCGTGAGGCAAGCAGTACTGCTGGCACATCAATGGCCCAGGTATGAGGAACGAGCAAGATGACATTCTGGCCTTGTGCTTTTAGTGATGTCAGGTGCTCTTCACCACGGATCGTGGTGTTTTGTTCCAGCCACTGACGGTTGCGCACAGACAGTGAGGCAAACCCCATCAGAAAGGTCCCTGCGGTGATAATGCTTTGCAGCAGTATCGCCTCTCGTTCTTCTTCTGATTTGTCGGGAAAGCACATTTGCAAGTTTACCCGGGCACGGCGGTTGGCTTTGCTATTGAGCTTCACGGCTTGTTTCGCAAATCCGGTGGCAAGTGCCCGGCGCACTGAATGAGGAAACAGGCAAACTAGGGTCGCAACAGCTACTGCCAGCCAGGTTCCCCAGTATTTTGGGTGCAAGAAAGACCAGGAAAACTCCGGGTTATAAGCTTGCTTGTCATAATGATCTGTCATCGGGTTCTTTCAACGTTACTTATTAAAAATCGCCATGTACTCAGCTACGCCTTCGGCAACTGACTTGAACGGCTGGTTATAACCTGTTGCACGAAGCTTGGTCAAATCTGCCTGGGTAAATGCCTGGTAGTGACCTTTCAGGTGCTCCGGGAACGGGACCGTTTCTACTTCGCCTTCACCGTGGTATTTGATCACCGCATCGGCGACGGCCTGGAATGATTCGGCCTTGCCGGTGCCGCAGTTGAAGATACCGGACACGCCTTTTTCAAGGAACCACAGGTTTACGTTACACACGTCACCCACATAGACAAAATCACGTTTGAAGGTCTCGGAACCTTCGAATAGCTTTGGGTTTTCACCAGCTTTAATTTGACCATTTAGGTGATAAGCCACAGAAGCCATGCTGCCTTTATGCTGTTCGCGCGGGCCATAAACATTGAAGTAGCGAAAACCCGTCACCTGAGACAGTGTTTCGCCATGGGCTTTTGCGTCCTGCCAGATGCGACGAACATAATTATCAAACTGCTGTTTTGAATAACCGTAGACGTTCAGGGCACCTTCATACTGTTTTTCTTCAATAAAGTCGTGGTCGCGACCGCCATAGGTGGCAGCAGAGGAGGCATACAGAAATGGAATTTGGCGCTCCAGGCAATAATGCAGCAACTCTTTAGAGTACTCATAATTGTTCAGCATCATGTATTTGCCGTCCCACTCTGTGGTTGCCGAGCAAGCCCCCTGGTGGAAAATGGCTTCGATCGGGCCGAATTCATCACCAGCCATGATCTGGGTGATGAAGTCTTCCTTATCCATGTAATCAGCGATATCAAGGTCAACTAAGTTAACAAACTTAGTGCCGTCTTTGAGGTTATCAACGACTAGAATATCGTTATGACCTTGTTCATTCAGTGACTTAACAACATTGCTGCCGATCATGCCGGCACCGCCAGTTACAATTATCATGGGTTATCCTAATGCTAATTCATTGATCGAACGGCTTTAGTTAGCCACCGTTACAAATATTGGTTATGAGTTATGATAATATCAAGCGATAGCCATTGGGTGAAGGAAGTGAGAAGCGTATGAAAACCCGCGACAAAATTATTCAGGCCGCACTGGAACTCTTTAATGAGAGTGGTGAGCCTAATGTTACCACCAACCATATAGCTGCTCATTTGGGGATCAGCCCCGGCAATCTCTATTATCACTTTCGCAATAAGGAAGAGATTATACACTGTATCTTTGATGAATACGCCTGCGATCTGAGTATTCGCTTTCAGCCACAAGCAGAATTTGATGCGACTGCAGAAAGTTTGCTGGGCTACCTGGATGCCGTATTTATGCTGATGTGGCGCTATCGTTTTTTCTACGCCAACCTGCCAGATATACTTAGCCGTGATCAGGAGCTGCAAAGTAAATATTTACAAGCCCAGGAGGCATTACACAGCAATATCATGGCATTGATGAATAGTTTCAAAGAGAAGGAGCTACTTGATCTGGACAAAGATGAGCTGTTAAGCCTGACTAACACGCTAAAATTAGTTGCATCGAGCTGGATTTGTTATCAGACCACTCAAGTCCCGGGCGCTAAAATCACCAAGGCAGTAATTTATCAAGGGGTATTACAGATGCTAAGTATTGTCCGTCCTCTGACCACTGATGAAGGGAAAGCTCGGGTTCTCCAACTTGAGTCTCATTATTGTGAACAGGTACAACGAGACGTCTCATAATTGTCGATTTTACCTGCAGTCGGCCTTTAATATCCCCCGCTGACGTTATTGTAATGAGTCAGATTGGTGCTATATCTGCGAATACAGTTCTGATAGTCGTACCAGTCTGACCTGCTGCTTTTCTACTTCAGGCAACCACTGTTGCAGCGTTTCCAGGGTTACGGGATAGGGGTGGCCTATTGCCACGACATAACCATCTTTCCGGGCCCGTTTCAGGGCTAATTCTAACTGCTGCCGGATAAACTGCCGGGTGCGAAAGTGATCGAGAAAAATATGACGGCGCAGTGCGGGCACGCCGTTGGCTTGCGCCCGTTTGAATGCCACTGTCTGGGTGGTGGTTCGGCTATCCAGAAAGGAGAGGCCTTGTTCAGAGAGCACCGTCATCACCCAGTCCATCGCTTGGCTATTTTGGGTTAATCCGCTTCCCATGTGGTTATTGATGGCTATGGCATTGGGGACGCGGCTGAGAGCATGACGTAACGTTTGTTGTAGTTCTTCCCGGGGCATATCAGCGGTGAGTGTCGTCAGCTCTAACGGTGCTTGTCGTTGTGGCTGCATGGGCATATGCAGTAACGTATCCCGATTTTCTCGTTTTGCCTGACGTGCTGTGGCTAAATCAAAAGGAGTATCGGGCAGAATTGAGATGCTGATTTCAGGTGGTAACGCAGAGAGTTGGGCCGGCATGGCCTGATAGCCTAAGTCATCGATAACGATCGCTAACCTGGCTGCCGATGCCGGCCTTACCGTAAATAAAATGATCAAAAAAGAGAAATAAAGTGCGTTCCGTCGCATGCCGTAGTTCCTGATAATCTTTGTTGTTGAGCCCGAGGCTCCCTAATTTGGCAATCGGGATAGGCTGTTAGGTTTACTTTGTCAGCCATTTCCTTGGATTTGTCGGGGTGCCTTTACGGCGGATCTCAAAGTACAGGCCTGAACTCTCCTGGCCTCCACTGTCACCCACTAGAGCGATGGCTTCGCTTGCCTGCACCGTATCTCCGACTTTTTTCAGCAGGGTTTGGTTATAGCCATAAAAACTCATATCACCTTTACCATGATCGATAACCAGCATTAAGCCATAGCCTCGCAGCCAATCGGCAAAAACAACTTTACCGGAATACACGGCCTTGACCTGGCTGCCGGAAGGTTTACTGAATACCATGCCTTTCCAGTGTAATTCGCCTTTCTGAACCGATCCGTAAGTGTGGAGGACAGAGCCTTTCACTGGCCATGGCAGCTTACCCTGGTGTCGGATCAGACCATCCATCGGGACTCGCAGGGCGGCTTCCGCTTCGGCTTTTGCCTTGGCAATTTCTGCCAGCAAGCGTTTTTCGTTGGCGTGCAGCTCAGAGAGGTAGTGATTGTCAGAATTAATCTGGCTTTTAATGCTGGTAAGGGTCTTCTTTCGGTGCTTTTGCTTTGATTCTAAGGTGCTTTTTTCGGTTTTTAGCTGAGTCAGTAAGACCTGCTGCTGCTGGCGTTGCTGGGCTAATTCATGGTGCTTGAGCTGTAACTCGGTATTGGTCGCCGCTAATTCATTGAGTGCCCGGCTACGCGCCAGGCTTAAGCGCTCTGCGTAAACCGACATCCGATCGAGTTCAGTACTTTGTTTGCCACTTAACAGACTCGCCAGCTGATCGTTTTGTCCTTGCCGGTATTGGGTATCGAGCAATTCTTTTAGCATTTCCTGCTGGCCGAACTTCAGCTGTTGGAGCGTTTTCTGATCGCGCTCAAGCAGGCTGATGGAGCCGTTTAGTGTGTTGAGCTGATTGTCAGCCTGGTGAATTTTCTTCGCCGTTTGTGCAATACCCAGCTCTTGTTGTCTGAGTTCTTTTTGTAGGGTTTTGAACTGACTTTTCTTACTGCCAAGTTGGTTTTTCTGGCGTGATATCTCCTGTTTAACGCCATCGAGCTGGTTTTTACTGGTTGCGACGCTTGGCTGAGAAAACATCAGGCATAACAAAGCGCCAGTGCATAATGCACTGGCGCGGATAGTATGGTTTAGGTGTGTGATCATATCCCGCATGGGGGGATTATTTCAGATCAAACAGAACCTGACCAGTCATCTCTGCTGGGATTTCGACATCTGACAGGCTAAGCATGGTTGGTGCTAAGTCAGACAGTTTTCCGCCTTCTTTCAGAGTCAGATCTTTGTTGCCCACATAAATCAGTGGTACGGGCAGAGTCGTATGCGCCGTGTGAATACCACCAGTCTCAGGGTTGATCATCATTTCAGCGTTACCGTGATCAGCCGTGATTAACAGCTGGCCATCGACAGATTTAATCGCTTCGACAACCTGACCAATACAGCTATCAAGCGCTTCACAGGCTTGAACGGCTGCGTCGTAAACACCCGTGTGGCCAACCATGTCGCCATTCGGGTAGTTACAGATAATGGTATCGAACTCGCCGCCTTTGATCGCTGCAACCAGTTTTTCAGTGAGCTCTGGAGAGCTCATTTCAGGCTGTAGATCGTAGGTAGCGACTTTTGGTGAAGCAATCAGTGAACGTGTTTCACCGTCAAATTCGTCTTCCACACCGCCGTTGAAGAAGAAAGTCACGTGAGCGTATTTTTCTGTTTCTGAAATACGTAACTGCTTTTTGCCTTTCTTTGACAGCCACTCACCCAGGGTGTTTTCCAGGCTTGCAGGTGGATATGCTGCTGGTAGGTTAATGTTTGCCGCGTACTGAGTCAGCATCACGAAATCAGCTAGAGCGGGAGTTTGCGCGCGTTCAAAGCTTGTAAAATCGGCTTCAAAAGCACGGGTGATTTCACGAGCACGGTCAGCACGGTAGTTCATGAAGATAACGGCATCACCATCTGCCATGATTGCCGCTTCCTGGCCTTCTGCACGAATTTCCGTCGCTTTAACGAACTCATCGTTTTCATCACGAGTGTAAGCATCTGTTAGACCTGCAACCGCAGAATCTACCGTGAACTCACCTTTAGCTGCCGTTAGCAGGTTATAAGCCACTTCGACACGATCCCAGTTGTTGTCGCGGTCCATGGCGTAGTAACGGCCAACCAGTGAAGCCGTACGGCCTTTACCCAGTTTTGCAAATAGTGCGTCGAAACGCTCAAGTGATGCCTGTGCGCTACGTGGTGGAGTATCACGACCATCCAGGAAGCAATGCAGATAGATTTTTTCTGCACCGCGCTTTGCTGCCATTTCGATTGCTGCAGCAATATGGTCTTCATGGCTGTGAACGCCACCCGGCGACATCAGGCCCATGATGTGAACCGCTTTACCGGCCTGAATCGCTTTATCCATTGCATTAGCCAGCGCTTCGTTTTCGAAGAAGTCACCGTCAGCAATAGACTTAGTAATACGAGTCAGATCTTGATAAACCACGCGACCGGCACCGATGTTAGTATGACCAACTTCAGAGTTACCCATCTGACCATCAGGAAGACCGACATCCAAGCCTGAAGCAGAGATCAGTGTGTTTGCTTCGTTTGCAATCAGAGCGTCCATTACTGGTGTTTGAGCGTTTGCAATTGCATTGTTTTGATTGTCTTCGCGATAACCCCAGCCATCCAGGATCACTAAAGCCAGTGGCTTTTTAGCAGACATATGCTGTCCTCTCATAAGTTAGAAATCTGATACCAATTACATTAAACATCTGATGTTACTAAAAATGTTTCAGGCAATGGGTATGTTTGATTGTAATTTTACTACAATTTTTGCCATAAACTGTAGGTTAAGATCAAACAATGTTGTCAATAGATTGTTATCTTCCTACATAAAATATATTCACTTTTTGCTCTGAGTGTAAGCCCTGCGTCACAGTTTTTTCTATTTCATTGATTGGTAGGAGCTTGTTTACCTCTTATACTATTAGCGCTGGAGCGAGTGAGCCAGTGCGCGGAATTGTGGACTGCTGCTGTACAAGGCGGTCGACGAGGGTATACTCAGATTCCTTTTTGAGCCGAGTTTAGCCCTACTCTTGGATGTTTAGTTTTTAGGTATATAGAGCGAAAGTCATGCAGCAATATATAGATTTTGTTACAAGTAATCCTATTTTATCCCTTGCTTGGGTTGGCCTGGTTGTGGCTATCATTGCGTCGGTCGTGAAGCAAAAGACCGCTGGCTACACCATTGTGGCGCCTAATGAAGCGACGGTATTAGTCAATCGCGAAGATGGTGTGTTTATCGATATTCGCTCTCGGGATGAGTACCGTCAGGGCCATATTTCTGGTGCACTTCACATTTTGCCAAGCCAAATTAAAGAACAGAATATTACTGATCTTGAAAAATACAAATCGGCCCCAATCATTGTGGTATGTAAAACAGGTCAGACGGCGCAAGAGAGCGCAAATCTGCTGAACAAAGCCGGTTTTGAAAACGTTAACCTGCTAAAAGACGGTCTGATTTCCTGGAATGAAGCCAACCTGCCTCTTATCCGTAGTAAGAGTAAGAAATAACAGGCAGGAAGTAACATCAGGTTATCGCTAAGAATTTGCGCAGCTTGTGATGCTTTAGGCTACAGTTGCGAATGTATGAATCATCTCATGTGATGAGATTGTAAAGTTAAAAGGACTCAAAGATGGCTGAAGCAGCAAACACCGAAGCACAACAAAACTTCCAGATCCAACGTGTATTCCTGAAAGATATCTCTTTCGAGGCACCTAACTCACCGGATATGTTCCAGAAAGAGTGGAACCCGGATGTGAAACTGGATCTTGATACTCAAAGCCGTGAATTAGGCGAAGGTACTTTCGAAGTTGTGTTACGTCTTACTGTAACCGTGAAGAATGCTGAAGATACGGCTTTCTTATGTGAAGTTCAGCAGGGTGGTATTTTCACTGTATCTGGCATGGAAGCACCTCAGCTGGCACATTGTCTGGGTGCATTCTGCCCGAACATCCTGTTCCCATATGCCCGTGAAACAATTTCCAGTCTTGTTGTGAAAGGTACGTTCCCGCAATTAAACCTTGCGCCAGTTAACTTTGACGCACTGTTCATGAACTACCTGCAAAACCAAGCTGAAGCAAATAAAACTGAGTCAGATGCAACAAGCACTGAAGCTTAATTAAGACAATAAGCCGATATGAATCAGAACGCGTCGAATAATGCGATCACTATGACAGTACTCGGTGCCGGCTCGTACGGTACCTCACTGGCCATTTCTCTTGCCCGTAATGGTGCCAATGTCATCTTATGGGGACATGAGCCGGAACACATGGCACAACTGGAAATGGATCGTGCCAATGAAGCGTTTTTGCCAGGTGTAGCGTTTCCGGAATCACTGATTATCTCAGCGGATTTGGAAGCTGCCGTACAGGCAAGCCGTGATTTACTGGTTGTCGTACCCAGCCATGTCTTTGGCGAGGTACTGACTAACGTAAAACCTTTCCTGCGTGATGATTCACGTATCTGTTGGGCCACTAAGGGGCTGGAGCCTGAAACCGGACGTCTGTTGAAAGACGTTGCCGTTGAAGCTGTGGGCGATGATGTGCCGTTAGCCGTTTTATCCGGCCCGACATTTGCGAAAGAGCTGGCGGCGGGTATGCCGACCGCCATTGCGGTTTCGTCTCCTGACGACACGTTTGTGCGTGATCTGCAGGAGAAGATCCACTGCAGCAAAACGTTTCGAGTCTACAGCAATGCCGATTTTATTGGCATGCAGCTAGGTGGCGCAGTCAAAAACGTCATTGCGATTGGTGCCGGTATGTCTGATGGCATCGGCTTTGGTGCCAATGCCCGTACCGCGCTGATCACCCGCGGCTTAGCTGAGATGTGTCGTCTTGGCGCAGCGATGGGCGCACAGGCGGAAACCTTTATGGGCATGGCGGGATTAGGCGATTTGGTACTGACTTGTACCGATAACCAATCTCGCAACCGTCGTTTTGGTTTGGCGCTGGGGCAGGGTAAGTCGGTCGATCAGGCTCAAATCGATATTGGTCAGGTCGTCGAAGGTTACCGCAATACCAAAGAAGTCTGGGCGCTTGCTCAGCGTTATGATGTTGAGATGCCGATTTCCGAGCAGATATATCAGGTGTTATACCAAGGTAAAGATGCCCGGGAAGCCGCGAAAGACTTGCTTGCACGTGAGAAAAAATTCGAATAGCGGCTATTTTGCATAGCCACTTCGATAGTAAAAGCAACGTGGGCTGAAAAGCTCGCGTTGTTTTTTTTTCCAAGCAGGTTAAAGTTAAAAGGTCACAGTGAGACCAATTAGCACAATTTTCCGGCTGCGGCAGATGATTATGCTGATTGGTATTCATTATTAAGAGATCATTGAAGAGATAAACAGAGGGTGATGTGAGGGAGTGTCAACAACATGAGGTCTGGCAGGCTATTAAGCAAGAAGCGAGAGAGCAGTCAGAACAAGAACCGATGTTAGCCAGCTTTTATCATGCGACGATTATTAAGCATGATAACTTAGCCGCCGCGCTAAGTTATATTCTGGCTAATAAACTGGCGACGCCATCGATGCCTGGTATGGCCGTTCGTGAAGTGATTGAGGAAGCCTTCGCGGCAGATTGCCTGATCACTGAATCTGCTGCCTGTGATATTCGGGCGGTGGTCGAGCGTGACCCGGCGGTAGAAATGTATTCTATCCCTCTGTTGTATCTTAAAGGTTATCACGCCTTGCAGGGCTACCGTGTTGCGAACTGGTTGTGGAAGCATGATCGTGTTGCCTTGGCCGTGTATTTGCAAAACCAGATCTCGGTTACCTGTCAGGTCGATGTGCACCCGGCGGCGACCATTGGTCAGGGCATTATGTTTGACCATGCAACCGGTATTGTGGTTGGTGAAACCGCGGTGATCGAAAATGATGTCTCGATTCTGCAGGGTGTCACCCTGGGCGGTACCGGGAAAGAAGGTGGTGACCGTCATCCGAAGATCCGTGAAGGGGTGATGATTGGTGCCGGCGCTAAAGTACTGGGTAATATTGAAGTCGGGGTAGGGGCCAAAATCGGTTCTTGCTCTGTGGTACTGAATCCCGTGCCGCCACACACGACGGTAGCGGGTGTACCGGCGAAAATTGTTGGCCGCCCAAGCAGTGATAAGCCAGCGATGGATATGGACCAGCGATTTAATGGCAGTGACAAGACCTTTATTGAGGGTGACGGGATCTAAACCAGAGACGAGAGGCGAGTTACGCTTCGCTTCTCGTAACTCGTATACTGAACCCTTTTTAGATCGAACCCTTAAACCCTAATTGGCGCCATGCTTCATAACCGATGATGGCCGCCGCATTGGATAGGTTCAGGCTACGGCTATCAGGGTGCATGGGAATACGCAGACGCTGTTCAAGCGGTAAGCTTTCAATAAACTCGGCCGGCAAACCGCGGGTTTCAGGGCCAAAGATTAAGACATCACCTTCTGCAAACTGTGCATTGGTATGGTAATTGGTGGTTTTCGTGGTACACGCAAACAATCGACGTCCAGCCATCGCTTCCATGAACGTGGCGAAATCTTTATGGCGGTGGACATGGGCCAGATCATGATAGTCCAGGCCGGCACGACGCAATTTCTTCTCTTCCAAATCAAACCCCAAAGGTTCAATCAGGTGCAGGTTTGCACCGCAGTTTGCGCATAACCGGATAATATTCCCGGTGTTAGGAGCTATCTCGGGTTCGTAAAGGGCAATATCAAACATAATCTTAGAAGACGCGCAGCTGGAAAATTTGGGTCATTGTGACAAGGGTGAGAGTAACAAGCAAATTTGTTACTCTCGAAAACGCTAGCGGCTCAGTGGCAGCCGGATGGTCACTTGCAACCCGCCGAGCGGGCTGCGGCGGGCTGTGATGGTTCCATTATGCTGGCGAATCGCACTTTCAGTAATTGCCAGCCCTAACCCCGTCCCTCCGCTGCTGCGGTCTCGGGCGGTTGAAACCCTATAGAATGGGCGGAAGATGTCATCCAGTTCATCATCTGGCACGCCTTCCCCATTATCGTCAATGACGATGCTTAGCATGTCGCTTTGCTCGCTGAAATTGACGGTGATTTCATCATTGCCGTATTTGATTGCATTACGAATGACATTTTCCAAGGCGCTGATCAGCAAGTTTGGATTGCCGCTTAGCGGCCACTCCTCAAGCGTGTTGCAGGTAAATGTTTTGTGGTTCTGCTCGGCTTCAAAGCGGGCATCTTCCAGCATTTCATACCACAGGCTACAGGCATCAGAAGCTTGCTGATGTTCATGGCTGTTGACCTGCATGCGCGACAGCTCCAGCAATTCACTGATCATTTTTTCCAGCCGCTCTGCCTCCGTATCAATACGGCTCAGCTCTTTGCTTTCACCTTGTTTGCGTTGGGCCAGTGCGGTGGCCATGCGCAGGCGGGTCAGAGGCGAACGAAGCTCATGTGAGATGTCCGACAGCAGGCGTTGCTGGCCGCTGATCATCTGGTTAATGGCCTGCACCATCTGGTTAAAGCTCGCCCCGGCCTGTTTAAATTCTTTCGGGCCGGTTTCCAGCTTTGGATCCGCTTCAAACTGCCCCGTAGCCACCCGCTCAGCAGCTTGCTGCAAGCGCCGGGCCGGAATACTGACCGCCCATGCCAGCCATAGCAGTAACGGAGTACTGACCAGCATCGTTACGAGCAAGAGCTGGAAAGGTTTATCTAGGATCTGGACGAAAAAGGGGGGCGGCTGGCGCCAGATACGAGCGACATACATCAGGACAGTTTGTTGTCGGTCAGCTACCGCAAAGGGGCCAGCTATCATCCAGCGGCCATACAACCGTTGTTTGGGGCTGGCGGGATCATCGGCAACGGTAATAAAATTGCGCAGGGCCTTATTACGACCGTGAGGGGCAATAATTTCGCCGTCGGTGGTGGTGAAATAGAGCTGAAGGCCTTGGTGGCGATCCCGCTCGGTAAAGCGCTGCAGTTTACTTTTCAACGGGCCGCTTTCATGACTGATCTTCTGTGAGATCTCCTGAGCCGATTTTTGCATCCGCTCAAGATGCTGTTCCTGAATGGTATGCTGCGCACGGGGATCCAAGTTGGGTAGCAACACTATCGTCACCACGACAACCAACAGTGTCAGCCAGAAAATAGCAAAGATACGACCGTATAAACTCGAAAACCCCGGTAATCTCATTAAAGCTCCTCAACCAGCAGGTAACCTTTTCCCCGCAAGGTTTTGATCCGCGGCTTACCGTCAGCCCGCTCGGGGAGTTTCTTCCTCAGATTGGAGACATGCATATCCAGCGCGCGGTCAAATTGTGCAAGACGTTTACCCAGCACCTCTATACTGAGTTCCGTTTTGGCGATGATTTTCCCCGGATGCTGGATAAAATAACTGAGTAAGGCAAGTTCAGTGCCGGTCATCTCAATGGAATGATCACGACAGAAGACTTCCTGTCGCCCCGGATAGATTTTAATATCCTGGTAGATTAAACATTCCGGCGCGTTAGAGCGGGTGTCATTACTGGTGGTTTGAGTACGACGCAAAATAGCGCGCATTCGGGCCAGCAGCTCCCGATCACTGAACGGTTTCGGCAAATAGTCATCAGCTCCCAGCTCCAGCCCGATGACCCGATCGATCTCTTCCCCCTTCGCTGTCAGCATTAATACTGGTGTGGTAAAGCTTTCTCTTAATTTGCGCAGCATTTCAGTGCCGTTCATTTTCGGCATCATGACATCGAGCAAGATAAGATCGACGCTGCTATCTGCCTTTAATAAGCCTTCTTCACCATTGTTGGCCTCAATGACCTCAAAACCTTCCATTTCCAGGATGTCGGTTAACAGAGAAGTGAGCTCGGTATCGTCATCGACTAATAGAATCTTTGCCATACTTATGCCTTACGTTTAGCTGTAAATACATGCCATTAATGACATAGCACGTTTAATGACAGTATCTCTGAACTCTCACTAACAGCCAAGTTAATGTGATTAGGCTTTACGCAATTTTACGTTCATTCGACAGCTCTTTACCTTACAGGGCGTACTCTAACTACATACCGATGACGGACACTTGGAGAACAACATTATGATGACATTTAAAAAAGTATTAGTAATGGCGATTGCACTGCCGCTGACTCTTGGCTCAGCGTCGGCACTGGCGTATGGCGGTGGTGGTGGTGGTGGTCATAACGGCGGTAAACATAACGGTTGTAATGCGCAAGATGGGCGAAAAGCTTTCCGTGCGCTAGATTTGACCGATGCCCAACAAGAAGAAATGAAATCACTGCGTGAAGCGAATAGAGAAGCCATGATCGCGCAACGTCAGGGGCCGCGGGCGGCAATGCAGGCGAACCACGATCAAATGCAAGCTCTGATGCTGGCTGATAAATTTGATGATGCCGCGGTTCGTAAGTTGGCGCAAAATATGTCTGTCGATCAAGCAGAACATCGTATGGCGATGTTAGAAAATCGCCATACGATGCTGAATATTTTGACTCCAGAGCAGAAAGAGAAATATAAGCAGCTGCAGTCAGATCGCAGGGCCCAATGTGAAGCGCGCTGGGCAGAAAAAAGCCAGTAGAATCGATGGTAGATGCATACTGATCAAGAAGCCGCAACCTGTGTTGCGGCTTTTTTGTTTTTATCAATTTACTTTTTTGTTCATCTTAATTACCAGAACAAACTATTTTTGTTATTAATTTTCATCACAAAACAGCTATACTGCGGGATATTGAGCATTAGATACGCATAGGCTTGTCCCGATAAGCGCCCGTTGATATTGCATGGTGAGCACGGATGGCAACACACAACTTGTCCACGGTTATCGCCAGCCGTTAACGCTTAACTGGTGGCTTTGGCGACAGAATATATACTTAAGATAACCTGGCACCTGCCATGATTTTTTTAGGTTAGTCGTCAAGCTTAATGCTAACGGTTTCGTTTCATATCGCAATTGACCTCAGTCCGAGGCGATCGTGATATGAATCAACAAAATTTATTATCAAAATTGTAATACTCCTACATTAGTAGGAAAGTTACAGTTTACACGAGCATGAGTCGGTCCAACCGCTTATGGTGCCGAGAGGGGGAACCTCGGTAACTCGTGCCGGATTTGATTTTTCAATTCCCAAAGTCAGAGGGTAACCATGATTAAGAAGATTGGTGTTTTGACCAGTGGTGGTGACGCACCTGGTATGAATGCAGCGGTTCGCGGTGTGGTACGTGCTGCGTTATCAGAAGGCCTGGAAGTTTACGGTGTTTATGACGGCTATCAAGGCCTTCACCAGAACCGTATCGAAAAGCTAACTCGCACAAGTGTATCAGACGTGATCAACAGGGGCGGTACTTTCCTTGGTTCAGCACGTTTTCCTGAGTTTAAAGATGAAAAAGTGCGTGCTCAGGCGATCGAAAACCTGAAAATTCACGGTATCGAAGCCTTGGTTGTTATCGGCGGTGACGGCTCTTACATGGGGGCGAAGAAGCTGACGGAAATGGGTTACCCATGCATCGGCATTCCGGGCACCATTGATAACGACGTAGCCGGTACTGATTACACAATCGGTTATCTGACGGCTCTTAACACGGTTATCGACGCGATTGACCGTCTGCGTGATACGTCTTCTTCTCACCAGCGTATCTCTATTGTTGAGGTAATGGGTCGTCACTGTGGTGATCTGACTCTGATGTCTGCGATTGCGGGTGGCTGTGAATACATCATCACGCCGGAAACTGGCCTGCATAAAGAGCAGTTGCTGGCGAAGATCAAAGAAGGTATCTACAAAGGTAAGAAGCACGCAATCGTCGCGATCACTGAGCTGATGACTGACGCGAATGAACTGGCTAAGTACATCGAAGATGAAACTGGCCGTGAAACCCGCGCTACCGTACTGGGTCACATTCAGCGTGGTGGTCAGCCAACTGCATTTGACCGTATTCTTGCTTCTCGTATGGGCGCTTATGCTGTTGAGCTGCTAATTCAAGGCGAAGGTGGTCGTTGTGTGGGGATCCAGAATGAAAAAATGGTTCACCACGACATCATCGATGCGATTGAAAATATGAAGCGTCCAGTCCGTAAAGATCTTTACGAGCTGGCTGATAAGCTGTTCTAAGCAAGCATTTAATTGCTTAAGCTGATAGATAATAGCTGATACAGAAAAAGCCGACTCACCGAGTCGGCTTTTTGTTTTAGGCTCAGAGCCGAGCAACGAGTAACGAGAGACGCGAACCTCGACACTCGACACTCGAAACAGATACAAAAAGACCACCCGAAGGTGGTCTTAGAAAATAACTATCGGTTAAAAACGATATTATTTTTTAGCTTCAGCTGCTGCTTTAGCGATAGCTGCGAAGCCTTTCGGGTCAAGAGCGGCACCGCCAACTAGAGCACCGTCGATGTCTGGTTGTGCGAAGTATGCTGCTGCGTTTTCTGGCTTAACAGAACCGCCGTATTGGATAACAACGTTCTTAGCAACTTCTTCACTTTGCTCTGCGATGTGAGCACGGATTTGAGCGTGGATGCGCTGTGCATCGTCAGCAGTCGCGGCTTTACCCGTACCGATTGCCCAGATTGGTTCGTAAGCGATGATCGCGCCTTCAAGAGCTTCAACGCCTTGAGTTTTGATCACAGCGTCAAGTTGACGTGCACATACAGCAACGGTTTCGCCCGCTTCGTTCTGTGCTTCAGACTCACCGATACAAAGTACAGGAGTCAGGCCGTTTTCTTTTAGGAATGCGAATTTCTTAGCAACAAACTCGTCAGACTCAGCGTGGTATTCACGACGCTCAGAGTGACCGATGATGATGTGGCTTGCACCGAAATCTTTAAGCATTGCAGGAGACATATCACCTGTGAATGCACCGCTGTTGTTCAGGTCAGAGTTTTGGGCTCCAAGAATGATCTTGTTACCGCCTTCAGCGATCACACGCTCAGCAAGATCGATGTAAAGCGCTGGTGGAGCAACGGCAACGTCAACACCAGTAACGCCTTCAAGTTCAGCGTTAAGGCCTTTAAGTAGGTTAGAGACCATTTCCTTGCTACCGTTTAGCTTCCAGTTACCCATAACTACAGGATGGCGCATAGCTTTTCTCCAAATCAATTTGATGTAAATAATTAAGACCAATCTTATTAAGTAACGATACACCCAGATAACGATCGGAATGTTTGGTTACTTAATATGATTGGGGTAAGACTATTACGTAATAATATAACAGTTTTGGCTGAAATTTTTACTGTTCAAAATCATTAATGCGGTTGGTTGTACCTTTTTCCCGCTAAAAAGTGAACTCCTTAACCCAAAATTATTTTCAATAAACCATTTTATCCGGTTATTCCTGGTAAAAAAAGAGAGTGATCACGGGCTGAGTTTCCATCCAATAGCTTAGCTTATCGATTCGGTATCGGGTAAGTTGGCAGGTGAAAATTTGCACACCGTGCGGTATTCGTCGATTAAGCTTGTGCAGTCGGCGGTGAGCAGAAGAGAGATCATGGAGGAGAGATTGTGCCTAATTTGGTGATGGAGTATTCCGATCCGGTTGCAGAACGTGTCAATGTACAAGGGTTACTGGAAGATTTGCATCGGGCGTTGTTAATCAGCGGTTTGTTTGAGCCGGATTCGGTAAAGTCCCGCTCTTATTCTTGCCATAGCTGGCAAGTCGGTGAAGAAGGCGATCGAAAGACCTTTATTCATCTCGGGCTGAGCATGCTGGCGGGTCGCCATGCCGAGCAGAAGCGGCAATTGTCCCGGGACTTAATGTCGGTTCTGGAACAGCATGCCAGTATGATTAACAGTTTAACCATCGATATTCGAGATATGGATCCTGAGTGCTTTTTGAAAGTCAGTTTCTAACGATCTTGGTGTGGTTTGGCTATATACCACAGTGATTCTCGGGATCAGTTAACGTTTTAGCTCTCTGGCTGAGAAGGGCGATTGAAGGGTTTCACTTCTGCCTGATGCTCAGTCAGGGTCTCTGGTGCATTGAGCGCCTGGGCAAACCTTTTGAGTTGCCGCTGTAACTCTGACATCAATAACACATTGGTGTGATTTGGGTTTTTCCCTCTGGCTATCACTTGGTTGATATGGCTCATTTGCGCCCGTAATCGAGGTTGCATCACCGTGCTGGCTCCGGCAATAATCTCTTCGCTCATGCGCAATCGTAATGCTTCCAACTCTTCTGGTGCGTTTTCTGCCATTATTTTGAGTTCATCAAAAGACGGTAGTGTCTGCATCGCAATTTCCTCTGCCTGTCATGATTTCAGAGACCATCCAACCTTAGCGTTGAGCTTTAGGCTGTTTATGGCTGCTCTGTCATCTTTTAAGGTAGTCAGCCTGCGGTTTGCAGGCTGACTCATTTATGAGAATTACGGGTGAGACTGTTGTGATATTAGCAAGGGAGGAATCGCTTTTTACCAGTAATGCTCCATGGTGATCTGACCGGGTTTACTCCGGAGGTTCTTTACCAGCCCTTTTGCCTCCAGGGCGGCTTTGGTGTCTCTGACCATTTCCGGGTTTCCGCACAGCATCACCTGGCTGCGTGTTGGATCAAGGGGAAGACCAACATGACGCTCTAACATGCCATCAGCAATCGCTTGAGGAATTCGTCCCGGTAAGCTCAGCGGGGCCGGTTCTCGACTGACAAAAGGCTGGACGATGAGCTGATCGGGATATTGTTCTTTAAGTGCATTAATTTCGGCCTGATAGCTGAGATCAGAGGCAAAGCGAACGGCATGGATTAACACAATTTTACGGAAGCGTTTCCAGACTTCCTGTTCACGTAAAATGGACAGGTAAGGGCCAATTGCGGTTCCCGTTGCAAGCATCCACAGGTGCTCGCTGTCGGGTATTTCATTGAGGGTAAAATAGCCGTTGGCACGAGCGGAAACAAAAACGGTGTCGCCGGCTTTTAGCGCATGAAGGCGAGGGGAGAGCAAACCGTCAGCTACCCGGGTGGCATAGACTTCGATTTGATTGTCGCTTGGCGGGTTAACAAAGGAGTACGCGCGCTGGATCATTTTTCCGTTGATTTCTAAGCCAAGCTTAGTGAATTGGCCGGCTTTAAAGGGTTCGATGTTAGCGCGTAAGACCAGGCTAAACAGGTCATTGTTCCAATGACGGTTGTTTATTACCTCAGCGGGGATCCAGTCAGCCATAATATTCTCCTAATTATTTAGCACTATGTATTCGATAAGCGCAGCGTCTCTCTCCGGCAATAATGTGTTCATTCCTTACGACCTGATATTCATCGCCCAACAGGCGCTGGAATACTGAGAGTTCTGTTTTACATAACGAAGGACAGCGGATCGCGGCATGGCAAATCGGGCAGTGATTTTCCACTAAAATAAAGTCATTACCGTCTTGCTGAAGTTCAGCCATGTAACCTTCCTGTTCCCTCAGTGTAGTCAGTATTTCTAGTTTTTCTTTTAAAGTTGAACAGCTTGCTAATGCTTTTTGATATTGTTCAAAGCTTTGATCCGCTCGACGCTCAATGATTTGGTTTAAGCCCTGACTGCCAAATATATCTTCAACGGAATCAATCATTTGAATGGCGAAGTCGCCATGGCGATCGGCAAAGCGGCGATGCCCCTTGGCGGTCAAGTTCCAGTGTCGAGTTGGCCGGCCGACTTTGACTTTTACATCCTGAAAATCAACTAATCCGTCATCCTCCAGCCCCTGAAGATGCTGTCGTACCCCCATCGTGGTGAGGCTGAATTCCTGCGCCAGTACCTTGGCGGTTACAGACCCTTCTCGTTTCATGTGATAGAGAATTTTATCTATAGTTTTCATATCAACCTGTCTATTCCTTGCTCGTTGCTATTATGTAATCAGCATTGTAAATAAAGCAACGGCTTTACATAGTAAGGATAGAGTAATTAGCGGTATTTTGCTGGATCAAAAAAGGCGTGCCTGAGCACGCCTTTGTTAATCTGGAGGGGATATTACAGAATATGCCCTTTGATCGCGTCGTCTTTACGATCCAGGTAGTGGGTCGATTTTATACGACGAATAGTGCGGCACTTACCACGAATTAACAGCGTTTCTGTGGTCGCGATATTACCCTGACGGCTGATACCCTCAAGCAGATCGCCTTTCGTGATACCGGTACCGGCAAAAATAACATTGTCACTCTGTGCCATGTCTTCCATACGTAGCACAACATTCGGCTCAACCCCCATTTGATGACAGCGATCGATTTCGATTTGGCCTAAGCGACGGTTTTCGTCGTTGTCACCCTTTACCTGGTGACGAGGAAGTAGGCGACCATGCATGTCACCGCCCAGCGCACGAATGGCGGCGGCAGATACCACGCCTTCTGGTGCACCGCCAATGCAGTACATCACGTCAACTTCGCTGTCCGGCATACAAGTCAGGATAGAAGCCGCCACATCACCATCAGGGAAGGCAAAAACGCGTACCCCCATCTCCTGCATCTGGGCAATCGTTTCGTCGTGGCGTGGTTTTGCCAGTGTGGTGACAACCAGGGTATCCAGCGTTTTACCTAATGCGTCGGCAATATTTTTCAGGTTGTCAATCAGTGGCAGGCCCAGATCGATACAACCTTTAGCCCCCGGACCGACAACGATTTTTTCCATGTACATATCAGGCGCTTTAAGGAATGAACCTTTTTCACCTGCAGCCAGTACTGCCAGTGCGTTGTTTTGTCCCATCGCCGTCATGCGAGTCCCTTCAATCGGGTCAACAGCGATATCGACTGCATCACCACCGGTACCGACTTTTTCACCGATGTAGAGCATCGGCGCTTCATCGATCTCACCTTCACCAATAACAATTTCACCTTCAATCTCGGTTTGGTTCAGAAGGGTACGCATTACTTCTACCGCAGCGCCGTCAGCTGCGTTTTTATCGCCGCGGCCAAGCCATTTGTAGCCAGCCAGGGCTGCGCCTTCAGTTACACGAGAAAATGCCATCGCTAAATCGCGCTTCATGGTTACTCCAGAAATAGAATCAGTGGGTTTGGGTATTTGGGTATCTGTGATTGGTATTTTAACTGGCGGCGATTTTATCATAGCTCGCAGTGAAACGTTTGCGTTTATTTATATGGGATAAAACAAGGCATTTTAGCGACCGTTTTGAGCACGGGGGATGGCATGAAAATGGTGAAAATAAGGGTAAATAAAAAGGCCTGCAGTTGCAGGCCTTCTTTTAAATGGATCAGTTAATGGAGCTGGTTGGGCTTTATCGAGAAAGTATTGTCAAGCAAAGCCCTAAGACGGGATCACTCTTCGTCTTCCAGTGCCCAACCTTTCGCGCACTCTACCGCACGTTTCCAGCCGCGGTAACGATGGTCACGTTTCTGATCATCAGCAGATGGTACGAACTTGCGATCCAACTGAGCTTTGTCTTGCAGCTCGTCAATGCTGTCCCAGAAACCAACAGCCAGACCCGCCAGATAAGCCGCACCCAGCGCAGTCACTTCCGTTACGACGGGGCGATCAACCTCTGTGTTCAGCAGGTCTGACTGGAACTGCATCAGGAAGTTATTGGCAACCGCGCCACCATCAACACGCAGCTCCGCAAGGGTGATGCCGGAGTCTGCCTGCATGGCATCCAGTACATCGCGAGTCTGATAAGCAACACTTTCCAGGGTTGCACGAATGATGTGGTTAGAATTCACACCACGCGTCAGGCCAACGATTGCCCCACGAGCATACGGGTCCCAGTATGGTGCGCCCAGACCCGTAAAGGCCGGAACAACATAAACACCGTTAGAACTGCCCACTTTTTCTGCAAAATACTCAGAGTCTTTGGCATCATCCAGTAGTTTGACTTCATCACGCAGCCACTGAACGGAAGCACCACCCATAAACACCGCACCTTCAAGGGCATAAGCAACGTCGCCTTTAGGGCCGCAGGCCAGGGTCGTCAGCAGTCCGTTTTGTGAGGTGACTTTCTCTTTACCGGTATTCATTAACAGGAAGCAGCCCGTACCATAGGTGTTTTTCGCCTGACCGGCTTCAACACACATTTGGCCGAATAGAGCCGCCTGCTGATCACCTGCAATACCAGAGATTGGGATACGGGTACCGCCTTTGCCGCCAATGTTGGTCTGGCCGTAGATTTCAGAAGATGACTTCACTTCCGGCATCATAGAGAGCGGGATATCCAATGCTTTCAGCAGTTTTTCATCCCACTGCAGGGTGTTGATGTTAAACAGCATGGTACGTGAGGCGTTGGTGAAGTCAGTGACATGTACGCGTCCCTGGGTCATTTTCCAGATCAGCCAGGTATCGACAGTACCAAACAACAGGTTGCCAGCTTCCGCTTCTTCACGAGCACCCTCAACATTGTCGAGGATCCATTTGACTTTGGTGCCTGAGAAATACGGGTCAACAACCAGACCGGTGTTCTCACGAATGTATTCTTCTAACCCTTGCTCTTTCAGGGTTTCGCAAATGCTTGCGGTACGGCGGCACTGCCAGACGATGGCGTTGTAAACGGGTTTACCGGTGTTTTTATCCCAGACAATAGTGGTTTCACGCTGGTTAGTAATACCGATACCGGCTATCTGATCAGAATTAATACCCGCTTTAGCCAGAACTTCAACGAGGGTTGAGCTTTGGGTCGCATAGATTTCTAGAGGATCATGCTCCACCCAACCTGCTTTAGGATAGATCTGGGTGAATTCGCGTTGTGACGTACAAACAATATTGGCGTCGTGATCCAGCACAACGGCGCGGGAGCTGGTGGTACCCTGATCAAGCGCAACAATATACTTTTGTTCAGTCATAATGAATGTCCTTTAACTTTTATTATAGGGTAGAGAGTCTATTAAGCTTTTGCTGTTGCCTGGGCTTCAGTGCTTTCGCTCTGTTCTGACGCGGTGTCGTTGTTTGGCAGGTACAGGCCGATCGCTTTCGGGTAGAGCCAGCCACCGAAGCATGCACCGCAGATTGGCGCAAGGATCGGCACAATCATGTAGGGAATGTCTTTGCCACCGGTTAGTGCCATTTCATCCCAGCCTGCTAGGAAGGCAAAGAATTTAGGGCCGAAGTCACGGGCAGGGTTCATTGCAAAACCCGTTAGTGGACCTAAAGAGCCACCGATAACGGCAATCAAGATACCGATAAGTAGTGGACCCATCGGGCCGCGAGGTGCGCCATTTTTCTCATCAGTAATGCCTAAAATACCAAACATCAGTACTGCAGTAATAACGAACTCAACTGCAAATGCACCGCTGAATGAAAGAGCGGGGTGCGGATAAGTTGAGAAAATACCGGCAGTGGCCAGGCTGGCCTGGGTACCGCGAACAATCTGGTGGGTGGCTTCATATTCCGTAAAGAGGTTGCTGTAAAGGGCGTAAATTAAAGCGGCAGAGCAGAACGCACCAAATAGTTGCGCCACGATATAAGGGGCAACTTTACGCTTATCAAAGCCATGGAACAGGGCTAAAGCGATAGTTACTGCGGGATTGATGTGCGCGCCTGATACGCCCGCCGTACAGTAGATAGCAATAGCGACGCCGAAGCCCCACATGATGCTGATTTCCCATTGTCCAAATTCTGCTCCAGTAAGCACCAGTGCGGCCACACAGCCAACACCAAAGAAGATCAATAATCCTGTTCCTATAAACTCAGCGAGACACTCACCAAGTAGCGTGTGTTGTTTCGAGTTAGTCATCTCTCAGTCCTTTTGTCGATATATTGTAGGGGTATTGCTTTATATTTGTTATTCGAGCGTTAATGTACCGCACTCATGTATTATTGGAATAAAATTGAATCAAAAATGTGCGTTCGAGCATAAAAAGAGAGTTATTTCGAGCATGAGTCAATCGTTTACGCTTTTTATGATTGAACTCTCATTTTGCACTAATGGAATGTAGAATGAAGGTCGGGGATTAGTAACCATATGTAACTTGTTGAATAAAATAAAAAATCCGACCTTATTGAGGTCGGATGTGCCAAGAGGGCAAGTTCTTGGATAACTCCAAGAGAGATACGATCACGATAAAAATTAGCACGCAAGCGCTGCATGAAAATAGAGTTAGATCGCAATTTCAAGCATTCTGCAATTGGGGGGGGTATTATTTTTCAGCGCTTTGGTTGGTTTACAATCGCTTAGGTAAAGACGGACCGCAACGGGGATAAAAATAAAAAATTTATAACAGGGAATTAACTTGTTTTTATATTGATACCGTTAAAATAGAAAAGTCAGCGAAGCTCAAAGCCTCTGCTTATGCAATCTGATTACAATAACAAGGCAAAATTGCTATCAAGATTGTGTAAAATTTATCCATTTGCGAAAAAGCGATGGATTAGAGGATGCCAGATGGCGGCTGCCTCGCTAGAATAGGCGCAGCAACGAATTTAAACCATGCTCGTGTGGTATTACCTTAACGTTTAAGGTAATGATATGGGCTTAGATCAGGTGAACAATATGTCTTTAGAAATGTTGGAAAAGCTGGAAGCCAAAGTGCAAATGGCTGTTGATACAATTTCTCTGCTACAAATGGAAATTGAAGAACTAAAAGAAACAAATGAAAGCCTGACTGCAGAAACGCAAGAACTACGTTCAAACCGTGAAGTATTAGAGCAGGACAACCACAAACTACAGAATGATCATCAAGCATGGCAAGAGCGCGTCCGCATGCTGCTGGGTAAGATGGATCACGTAGAATAAAAAACAGAGCCAATTGGCTCTGTTTTTCTATCTCAGGTACATGATTGTATCTTGTACCTCGGTGGCACTGCGGGTCACTCGATATCGAGCGGTTCTGGCGATAAGATCACCCCAGTGTTATCAGCATAGAGATGGTCTTCCGGCAAGAAAGTGACACCACCAAAATTCACCGCTACATCGGCTTCCCCCACCCCTTGTTGATCTGCCCCTACCGGTATTGAAGCCAGCGCCTGAATACCAAGGTCGAGTTCATCCAGATCATCAACATTGCGCACGCAGCCGTAGACAATTAACCCCTCCCAGCCATTGTCAGCAGCAAGCTGGGCAATGTCAGCATCAATCAATGCACGCCGTAATGAGCCACCACCGTCAATCAATAATATGCGTCCAATACCTGATCCTTCCAGTACCGAGCGGATCAATGCATTATCCTCAAAGCATTTTACAGTGGTAACCTGGCCGCCGAAGGAACTGCGACCACCATAAGAACTGAACATTGGCTCAACGACATCCACCTGTTCCAGGTAAATATCGCATAGCTCGGAGGTATTATATTCCATAAGCTAGCTTCTTGTTGTGGCAAAAGAAAAGAGGGCGATTGGTTAATTTAACACTATCAACCTGTTGAAATTATAACCAGTAGGGCTTTCATTGCAACAATGATGTTGGTTCGTTACCGGCCATGTATCGTTAACCAGTGATACTTTCTTAAATCGTCGTGCTATTTAACCGATCTTGTTTAACCAATGCGGTTTAACCCATGGCGGTCAAGCCAGAATTAATCCTGCGGCAAACAGAATATTGGTCAGTAACGCGCATTTCACCATGGTCGCCATCATCGGGCGCAGTGCTGCTCCGTCTGCAGATTGAAATACCTGTTTGCCATGTTGAAACAGCAGCGGCAAGCTGAGAATAAATAACCAGCCAAACGGCGAATGCAGTTCCAATAGTGCAAACAGTGCTAAACAGACAACGCTGCCGGCTAACAGGAACAGGTGGTATTTGCGCCCCCAGTCTGGCCCCATGCGTACTGCTAAGGTTAATTTGCCACAGGCACGGTCGTTTTCGATATCTCTTAAGTTATTGATATTAAGTACACCGACAGCCAAGAGGCCACATGCGGTTGCGGGTAGCATAATGACCGAATCAATATGACCTGCCTGCAGATAATAAGTGCCCGCAACGCCTAACCAGCCAAAGAACATCAGCACCGACAGATCACCTAAGCCTCGGTAGCCATAAGGCTTGTTACCGACGGTATAAGCGATAGAGCCTGCAATCGCCATCAAACCTAATAACATAAAGCCAAACATATCTTGCAAGTTATTACAGGCAAGGATGATCAGGCTCAGTCCACTGATTATCGTCAGGATAATATTCAGTACCATGGCATTACGCATTGCATCAGGGGTAACTAAACCTGACTGAATTGCCCGTTGCGGGCCAAGGCGATCATCGTTATCTGTGCCCTTAACGGCATCACCATAGTCATTGGCCAGGTTGGATAAAATCTGGAGTAAAAGTGCGGTGAGCAGGGCGAGACCTGTGATTGATGCAGAAAAACGTCCTTGCCATCCTGCCACTGCACTACCGCATACAATCGATGCGATGGCTAATGGCAAGGTTTTGGGCCTTGCGGCATCAAGCCAGATTGCGAGTGAAGATGATTTCATAATGTCGTTACTTAGGAAATTGTCGAGGGGGTATTATGGCGCAAACACAGAGATGGGCAACTTTATCGCCATAATGTTTGTTTAAGAACAAAAAAACGGCGTCAAATGACACCGTTTTCATATTTTTCAATTGCTGCGTTGATGATTAAGGCCTAAAGAATAAAGCGGCTCAGATCTTCGTCATCAACCAGTTCACCTAAACGGTCTGTAACATAGGCTTCGTCGATAATGAACTTATCACCCGACCTTTCTGTCGCGTCGAAAGACAGCTCTTCCATCAGGCGTTCCATGACGGTGTGCAGCCTGCGGGCACCAATGTTTTCTGTGCGTTCGTTAACTTGCCATGCGGCATCGGCAATTTTGTTGATGCCGTCTTCAGTAAAGCCGATGTCAACAGATTCCGTTGCCATCAGGGCGATGTACTGCTCTGTCAGCGATGCATTGGGCTCTGTCAGGATACGTTTGAAGTCACCGCTGGTCAGGGCTTCAAGTTCAACTCGAATAGGCAGGCGTCCTTGCAGTTCCGGGATCAGATCTGAAGGTTTAGCCATCTGGAACGCGCCGGAAGCGATAAACAGGATATGGTCAGTCTTCACCATCCCATGCTTGGTCGATACCGTGCTGCCTTCAACCAAAGGTAGCAGATCACGCTGGACACCTTCACGAGAAACGTCCGGGCCGGATGCCTCGCCGCGTTTACAGATCTTGTCTATCTCATCGAGGAAGACAATACCGTTGTTCTCTACCGCGTAGATGGCGTGTTCTTTCAGCTCTTCCTGGTTAACCAGTTTCGCAGCTTCTTCTTCTGTTGCCGCTTTGATTGCGTCTTTGATTTTCATCTTACGCTTTTTGGTGGTATTCCCGGCAAGATTCTGGAACATGCCCTGCAGTTGGTTTGTCATGTCTTCCATGCCAGGAGGTGCCATGATCTCAACGCCCATCTGCGGTGCTGCGACATCGATATCGATCTCTTTGTCGTCCAGCTTGCCTTCGCGCAATTTCTTGCGGAATGACTGGCGAGTCGCAGAACTACTGTCTGCCTCTTCATTTTGGCCCCAGGCATCACGAGCCGGAGGTAGCAGGATGTCGAGAATACGATCTTCAGCCAGCTCTTCAGCGCGGAAAAGGACTTTTTCCATCGCCTGCTGATGAGTCATTTTTACCGCGACATCGGTCAGATCGCGAATAATGGTTTCGACTTCTTTACCGACATAGCCGACTTCGGTGAACTTAGTCGCTTCCACTTTAATGAAAGGCGCATTGGCTAGTTTAGCCAGACGACGGGCGATTTCGGTTTTACCGACACCTGTCGGGCCAATCATCAGAATATTTTTAGGTGTAACTTCAACACGCAGCTCTTCAGGAAGCTGCATGCGACGCCAGCGGTTGCGCAGTGCGATAGCAACGGCACGTTTGGCTTTGTCCTGACCGATAATGTGGCGATCAAGCTCATGAACAATTTCGCGTGGAGTCATTTCAGACATAGCGGCTTCCTTACTTAGCATCGAGCTCTTCAATGGTATGATTGTGGTTGGTGAAGACACAGATATCGCCAGCGATATTCAGTGATTTCTCGGCAATTTCACGGGCACTTAAATCGGTGTTTTCCAGCAAGGCTGTTGCTGCCGCCTGGGCAAAATTACCGCCTGAGCCGATAGCTATCAGGTCGTTTTCAGGCTGAACCACATCACCATTACCGGTAATGATTAATGAGCCGGTTTCATCAGCGACTGCTAACAGGGCCTCGAGTTTACGAAGCATGCGGTCGGTGCGCCAGTCTTTGGCCAGTTCCACCGCCGCCTTAAGAAGATGGCCCTGGTGCATTTCAAGCTTACGCTCAAAACGTTCGAATAGAGTGAAGGCATCAGCGGTGCCGCCAGCAAAGCCAGCCAGAACTTTGTTGTTGTATAAACGGCGTACTTTGCGCGCGTTACCTTTCATCACAGTGTTGCCCAGGGAAACCTGGCCATCACCGGCAATAACGACTTTACCGTTTCGACGTACAGATACGATTGTTGTCACGGTCTAACCTCTTTGGTTCTCTCCGGCGCAGTGCCGGTATCGATGTTATTACTATAGTTGGGGATGAAATAATAAGTTTTCAAGCCAAAAGTCATAAACGACGTTTTCAATTTGAGACCACAGATGACAAAAAAGGATGCCAGAGCATCCTTTGGGTATAAAACATTGAGTTCCGCTTGGGTGTATGGCCAGCTTATGCCTGGTCTGCGGTCACTCCCAAAACCAGATCGCGCATGGTTCAATTCCCGCACGGCGTAACATGTTGCGATCACTTTCGGCTTTACGCTTTTGTGGATACGGGCCAAGAATGACGCGATACCAGTTGCCTTTTTCACCTTGGCTGGTTTTCACCTGGCTCTCAAGTCCCTGAAAAGCAATCATCGCCTTGCGTTGTTCCGCCTGATCTTTGCTGCGGTATGCCCCGCACTGCATCAGGTACGGGCGGCTCGGTTTCTGGGCTTGCTTTGATTCAACCTGGATTTCTTTATTTTCCAGTTCTTCAATATACCGCCACTTCTCTTCCGGCTTTGGGGGTAAAGCGGTCTTTTTGGTTTTCGTGATTGGTTTGGGCTTTGGTTTGACTGCCACAGGTTTTGTTGGCTCAGGGGCTGGCTTGGGAGCCGGTGAGCTAGATAGAAAATATAAGCCATAGCCAAGAGCACTGACAAGGATCAGGGCAATGATGGCCCATTTAAAAGGGAAGCCATTGGATGCTGGCGCTTTGCGATTGTGGCGGGCTGGCTTTTTTGGCGAGCGTCCGCGTTTTACATAATCTTTAGTGGCCACAATGATGACAATATAACGGCAAAAATAATAAGCCCTATGTTACAAACTTGGGCGGTAGCTGACTAGTGTTTCTGTGGCGTTCAAAGGAGTTAAACGTCGGTCTGTTGCTGATATTTGTGAGCTTATGCCAAAACTCATAAGCTCACTGTATATCTGACTGTCGCTAGGGAGCTGGTGGCGCGGCACTTTCCCTTATAACAAGTTTGGCATCCAGTAAACGAGAACCTGCCGGTACCTCTTTACCTTTTAATAGTTCCAGCAGCATTAACATCGACTGACGGCCGATTTCATAACGTGGTTGGGAAACGGTGGTAAGCGGTGGATCGCAGTATTCTGCAAACTGAATGTCATCGAAGCCGACAATTGACAGATCATGCGGTACACGTAATCCCAGGCGTTTTGCTTGCTGCATTGCCCCGATAGCCATGACATCACAGTGGCAAAACAGTGCCGTCGGTGGCTCAGGTAATGAAAGCAGGGCCGTGACTGCACGGGCACCAGCTGCAAATGAAAAGTCACCCTTGATGGTGTAGGCCGGGTTGAGTTCAATGCCTCCGCGGCGAAGTGCTTGCTGATATCCCTGAGCCCGGAACTGGCAAAGTGCCGCTTGATCCGGCCCGGATATTTGGGCAATACGCTTGTGGCCCATCTGAGTCAGATAGTTTACGGCCTCATACGCGGCGGTTAAGTTATCGATATGAACGGTGGGTAATTCCAGCTCTGGTGCGTATTCGCACGCCATCACCAAAGGCGGTAGATTTTTCTGCTCGGGTTTGCTGACATCAAAGGGTAAATCGGAACCGAGCAATAACATGCCGTCCGCTTGTTTGGTAAACACCAGGTTAACAAAAGAATTTTCGCGGACCTTTTGCTGACCACTGTCGCCAAGCAAAACCAGGTAGCCATGCTCCATCGCGGCTTCTTCAATACCGCGAATGATTTCTGTGAAGTAGGGATCACAGATATCAGGGACAATGGTAACGATGGTTTTTGATTCGTTGCGGCGAAGATTCCGAGCTAGTGAATTGGGTGAATAGCCAGCTTCCATGACGGCTTGTTCGACCTTTTTCCGGGTCGAGGCCGAGACTTTTTCCGGGTTCATCAGGGCACGGGAAACCGTGGCTGTTGAGACACCGGCAAGCTGGGCAACATCCTTCATTGTCGCCATAATTTCAGTTCCTCTCTATTATTTCTCTCATAATATTGCCGGAGGACCCTAGCCAAATAGAGCTGATACCTATACCGACAAGCCTGTTATTGTAGGCTCTAAGTGTGCGATTAAACATGCTCTCAATAGCATAAATTACATTCAAGTTGTGATCTGTGTCGCATTGATTGTTTTAAGTTAAATCCTGAGGTTCGACATCAATCGACCAGCGAACTTTCTTGGCAAGTGGCAGTAATTGGATCGCGGGTTTGGCAATGGTTAACATGCGTTGCAGGGTTTTCCGATCGGGGGCTTGCAGTAATAACTGCCAGCGATAACGGCCAGCACGACGCGCCAGAGGTGCGGGATTTGGCCCCATGACATAGCTTTTATGGCGGTCATCGGCCTGGATAAATAGCGGGTTTGATTCGAAAATATTGCGAACTTGCTGTAAAAATTGAACATTATGGTCACTATTGTTGGCCTCTGAGCGAAACAGTGCCAAATGAGTATAAGGCGGCAGTAAGGCTTGCTTGCGTTCAAGTAGCGCGTTATCGGCGAAATGATCATACCCCTTGTGCAACAAAGCTTGTAATAAACCATGCTCCGGGTGGTGAGTTTGCAACAGAACTTCACCTGGTTTACTGGCGCGTCCGGCACGGCCTGCGACCTGAATAAACAGTTGGGCAAGGCGTTCCGATGCCCGGAAGTCATTACTGAACAGCGCGCTGTCGACATCAATCAGGGCCACTAAGGTGACATTGGGAAAATGGTGACCCTTGGCCAGCATTTGGGTGCCGATCAGGATCTGGTACTCATTATTCTTGATGGCCTCGAGGTAATTTTCAAGCGCCCCTTTACGGCGGGTACTGTCGCGATCGATACGCACGGTTTTGTATTCCGGGAACAATGTCGCCAGCTGCTGTTCCAGCTGCTCGGTACCGACACCGACCGCATGAAGTTGAGTCGAGCCACAGCTCTCGCATTGATGCATGATCGGACGTTGGGTTGCACAGTGATGGCACCGTAACTGCCCCGATTGCTGATGCAGCGTGTAGTAGGCATCACAACGATCGCATTCAGCCAGCCAGCCACATTCATGGCAGATCATCGCCGGCGAATAACCGCGGCGATTGAGAAACAGGATGACCTGATTACCCGCGGTTAAATGTTTGCGCATTTGCGCCACTAAAGGGGCGGAGAGTCCGGCTTCCAAATACAAGCCTTTGACATCTAAGACGCCGTGCCGGGCCACTTGTGCATTGCCTGCCCGCCGGGTTAACTGCAGGTGGTGGTATTTACCGCTTTTGGCGTTATGTAAACTTTCCAGCGCTGGCGTCGCCGATCCCAATACGATGGGAATGTTTTCTTTATTGGCCCGCATGACGGCCAGATCACGAGCATGATAACGCAAGCTGTCTTGCTGCTTATACGAGGCATCATGCTCTTCATCAACAATGATGATACCGAGGTTCTTAAATGGCGTGAATAAGGCTGAGCGGGTACCGATAATGATCCCCGCCTGATTATCGCGTCCCGCCAGCCAGGAAGAGAGGCGCTCGGTATCATTCAGACCTGAATGCACGGTTTCCAGCGGAACATTGAAACGGCGGCGAAAACGATTAATGGTTTGCGGGGTCAGACCGATTTCCGGCACCAGGATCAGCGCCTGTTTCCCTGCGGCTAATACCGGTTCTAACAGATTGAGGTAGACCTCCGTTTTGCCCGAGCCCGTGACGCCTTCCAGTAAATAACAGCCAAAATCAGGATTCGCATTGACGGTTGCGATGGCCAGGGCCTGCTCTTCATGTAAGCGGGGTTTTTCTTCGGTCAGGGCAAAATCTTTATGCCAGTCTTTCTGGCGCGGTTTTTCCTGTTGCTCGGCAATCCAGCCTTTTTCCGCTAAGGTTTTCAGGGTCGCAGAGCTGATCTCCTCGGCTAGTAAGGCTTCATGGCTGGCGTTGTTATGGCGCAAAATATTCAACACTTGCACCTGTCGTGGCGCGCGTTTGAGTGCCGTTAGCGGTTGATCCCGACCGGCTTCAGTCAGCGTCCAGTATTTCAGGGTAGCAGGAGAGGCACTCCGTCCTTTGCGCAGCAACGCCGGCATGGCGTTCGCCAGGGTGTCCCCCAATGGATACTGGTAATAACTGCTGGCCCAGGATAGCAGGCTGAACAGCGGTGGCTGCCACAATGGCGCGGTATCGATCACCGCGTTCAAAGGTTTTAACTGGTTAAGCGGAAAATCAGAGTGATCTGTCAGGGCGATGACCAGGCCAACCAGCTGCTGCCGCCCGAACGGAACGCGTACCCGACTACCCACGACAGGGAATGTGCCGGGTTTGACCAGGTAATCAAAGGCTTTATCCAATGGAACAGGAAGGGCCACTTTGGCAATCTTGGGTGTCATAACTAACCGCTGAAAAAGCTGTAACCATCCACCTCGTGAGAGCTGAACGGCTGCAGGATCTATAATGAAAGAAGACTTTTATTTTATGAGGGAAGTGTACCTTGCCCGGCGCTTTATCCCAAACGGATAAATAAGACAGGGTTAACCCGTAATGCATCGTGGTTATTGTCAGTGATTGAAATATCCCCACACCACTTCAAATGCAGGGTTCACGGATCTTGACGTTGCTTGGGTATAAATCTAGCGATAGCAAGCCGGCGGTGAATAATGTGATGAAAAAAGTAGCGAGTTGGTTGATCTGGGCTGCGTGATTGATTACTATACGTCGCCTAATTTGTCGCATTTGCGGCATACTGTATTTAACGACGTGTGGTGCCCGGCTTTGGATCGGGAGAGCGACACGGCCTTAGCTTGAGGTTATCCCATGAAACAAGGTATCCACCCAGATTACTCAGCAGTGAACGCTCGTTGTTCTTGCGGCAACACTTTTGTATTCCAGTCAACTATGCGTAAAGACGTTAACCTTGATGTGTGTGACAAATGTCACCCATTCTACACTGGTAAGCAGCGTGAAGTTAGCTCTGGTGGCCGTGTTGACAAGTTCAACAAACGTTTCGGTGCTCTTGCTGCTAAATAATATTAGCCAGCTGAATTCCGATAAAAGGGATGCTTATGCATCCCTTTTTGTCATCTTGCCTTCGCGTTTTCTACCGTTTTATTAAGCCACCCTGGCTGCTTTATCTATCTCCCCTCCCGTGTAGCACAATTTTCACCCGTTTTTCTGCCTAAGTATCCTATATGAGCATGCAATTGGTTTGACCTGCTGTACTGAACTAGGATTTTCTATCACGATAGAATATGATCTGCCTCTCAAGATCGAACTGAACATCATTTTCATTTAGGATCAAGCTCTCCTTTTTACCTAGGACCCAGAACACTATGTCTGAAGATTTTCGCCAACAAGCACTTGATTATCATGCTTACCCAGTACCAGGAAAAATCGCAGTAGCACTTACTAAGCCGGCTGATACGGTTGAAGATCTGGCGCTGGCGTATAGCCCGGGTGTCGCTGAGCCTGTTCGGGAGATCGCCAAAAACGCAGAGAATGTGTATAAGTACACGGGTAAAGGCAACATGGTTGCAGTAATTACTAACGGTACGGCAATTCTGGGTTTAGGTAACCTTGGTCCTCTGGCATCCAAGCCGGTAATGGAAGGTAAGTCGCTGCTGTTTAAGCGTTTTGCGGGGCTGGATTCTATCGATATTGAAGTGAAGCACCGTACTATCGATGAGTTTGTTGATACGGTGGCGAACATCGCAGATACCTTTGGTGGTATCAACCTGGAAGATATCAAAGCACCAGACTGTTTTGAAATCGAGAAACGCCTGATTGAACGTTGTAGTGTCCCTGTCTTCCACGATGATCAGCACGGTACCGCGATTGTAACGGCCGCCGGGATGCTGAATGCCCTTGAGCTGCAAGGCAAAGAGATTAGTGAATCTGTTATCGTCTGTTTAGGTGCCGGTGCGGCGGCGGTGGCATGTATGGAACTGCTGATCAAGTCAGGTGCCCAGCGCGAGAAGATCTACATGCTTGACCGGAAAGGGGTCATTCATACGCGCCGTGACGATATTAACGAATATAAGCAGTTGTTTGCGAATAATACCGATAAACGTACGCTGGAAGATGTTATTGAAGGTGCTGATATCTTTGTCGGAGTCTCTGGTCCAAATTTATTTGAACCTGAAGCACTTAAATTGATGGCTGATAAGCCCGTTGTTTTTGCTTGTTCCAACCCGGATCCTGAAATCAAACCTGAACTGGCACATGCAGTACGTGATGATCTGATCATGGGGACTGGCCGTTCTGATTATCCTAATCAGGTCAATAACGTTATCTGTTTTCCATTCATTTTCCGCGGAGCCCTGGATGTACGCGCGAGCAAAATCAATGACGAAATGAAACTGGCCGCGGTTAAAGCCATTCGTGAGCTGACCAAAGAGCCGGTTCCTGCGGAAGTATTAAAAGCCGCGGGAGTCGACAAGCTGGAATTTGGCATGGAATACATTATTCCCAAGCCAATGGATCCACGTCTGCTTCCTCGTGTTGCCAAAGCTGTCGCACAGGCGGCGATTGATTCGGGTGTCGCACAGATTGAGATGCCTGTTGGCTACATGGAAAACAAATAAAAATCACTTTTGCTATTAAATTCAATAACGGTATCGAAAAAATGCTGTTGAAATAGAGCGGCAAACTGAATACCGACAGATAGCTTTATGTCGAGAACAAAAAACCAGCCAATTGGCTAATGCCGTTCACTTAACGTGAGCGGCATTGTTTTTTCTAACGGGATATCGGTTTTTTGAGCACTTCAATACTCTAGGGTAACTTCGTTCTCTTCTAGCAGGTAAAATAAACTGCTTCGCGATCTCTTCTAGTACCATTACTTGTTTCGGTATGTTCCCTGGTGTCACAAATGGCAACTGCGTTAACTCATGAACAATATGC